>NZ_CP097462.1:1315000-1643750 GCF_023559245.1 Sphingomonas sp. KRR8 | reverse complement strand
GATGCCGACGCGGCAGGCGGACACTATTGCGAGGATTGCCAGATCTCTCCGGTCATCACCGACGAAATGATCGGCTTCGGAAGCCCGGGCGTGCGGCCCTACGCGATCGATCAGGACCTCGCGCGGGCCCTCTGGGCGAAGAGCGAAGAGATGGTCGGCGAAGTCTTCGACCTCAGAACCGACCGCCACGCCGTTCAATCGGAGCCCCTCGCAACCGCGTGAGGCCTGGCCGCGGGCTGATTCCCTTGCCAGTCGGCTGACGCGCGCCGCAGCCGGGGCAGCTCCTTATCCGGCGCGAGCAGGAGACCTTCCATGTCCACCATCACCATGCGCGACGGCACCGAGATCTTCTACAAGGACTGGGGCGCCAAGGATGCGCCGGTCATCGTCTTCCATCACGGCTGGCCGCTCAGCGCGGACGAGTGGGACAACCAGATGATGTTCTTTCTCGAGCGGGGTTTCCGAGTGGTCGCGCACGACCGGCGCGGACACGGCCGTTCGACCCAGGCCGACCACGGCAACGACATGGACACATACGCGGCCGACGTGATCGAGATCGCCCGCGCGCTCGATCTCCGGAAGGCGATCCATATCGGCCATTCGACCGGCGGCGGCGAGGTGGCGCGCTACGTCGCCCGCGCGGAGCCAGGCCGGGTCTCCAAGGCCGTGCTGATCAGCGCCATCACGCCGGTCATGATCCGTAAGGACAGCAATCCCGGCGGCCTGCCGATCAAGGTGTTCGATGGATACCGCACCGCCGTCGCCGCCAATCGCGCGCAGACCTATCTCGAGATTGCGTCCGGGCCGTTCTACGGCTTCAACCGCCCCGGCGCGACGCCGAGCGAAGGGGCCATTCGCAACTGGTGGCGCCAAGGCATGATGGGCGGGATCAAGGCTCATCATGACTGCATCCGGGTCTTCTCTGAAACCGACCTCACCGAGGACCTGAAGGGGATCGCCGTCCCGGTTCTGGTCATGCACAGCGAGGACGACCAGGTCGTGCCCTATGCTGCGTCTGCTCCGCTTGCGGCCAAGCTCCTGAGACAGGGCACCCTCAAGACCTACCACGGCCTGCCGCATGGCATGCCGACGAGCCATCCGGACATCATCAATGCGGACCTTCTTGCCTTCATCGGCGCAGCCTTGGCGTAGCACAGGTGCATGGCGAGGGCGGTAGACAAGCGATCGGGAAACTACCGACGACAAAGGAGGTCGATGTGATCATCGCTCAAGGCCTACACGGGCTGGGCCTACTGGGTATTCCGGGGCAAGATCGAGGAAGGGTATCACTAGGCCATGGCGGAGCCGCTCTGGAAAAGGCTCGAATGGATGGTCCTGATCTGGACCGCCAGCGTTGCCGCGCTCGGTACCGTCCCCTTCGTGCTCCGCCTCTGGCTCTCCTGATCGCGATCAGCTCGCGGGCGTCTGCCGGCTTGCGGTCAGCGTAAGCTGCCGGTCGCGCCGCTGGACGGTCAGCCTGGCGGTGGCGCCCGCACGGTCGAGCGCACGGCTGAGCTCGGACGCGCCTGACACCGGAGTGCCGTCCGCGCTCGTCACGATGTCGCCGGCGCGCAAACCGGTCTTGGCGGTCTTCGAGCCCGGCTCGACCAGCGATACGCCGGCGCCCGCGCGAACGTCGCCCAGGCGGGTGGCCAGCGATCCTTCATATTCCACGGCGCGAAAGCCAAAGGCCGTTGTCGGCGACAGCGAGTTGCGCATGAGTTCGTCGACGATCCCGCTGACGGTGCTCGACGGCAGTGCAGTGCCGCTCTGGTCGCTGCTGGCAATGACACCAAGGATTCGTCCGTCGCCGGCCAGAATGGGCAGGCCGGCCGGCCAGTCGGCGGCCGTCGGCTGCAGGCGAAAATAGCCGCTCTGCGCACCGCCATCGGCTACGAAATCGCTTTCCACCATGGCAACGGCGGCGCTGCAGCCGAGCCCCGCGGGCGTGGCGACCGCCAACCCGAACTGGCCCGCGCGGGGCGGGGGTTGGTCGCTCAGCGAGAGGGAGCTCCCCTGTGGATTGCCAACCTTGGCGAGGGCCAAGCCGGACACCGGATCGGTGCGGACCTCACCCACCGGGGTGCGCTGGCCATTGCCGAAAACTGCCTCGAGATCTCCTTTGGGCAGCGCGGAAGCAGCACTCAGCAGCCACCCGTCGTCCGAGAGGAGAACTGCCGGCGCGGCAGTCGCGGGCCCAGTCAGCGGCAGTTCCGCGCCCGCGGGCACGATCAAGGCCACCGACGGGCACGTCCGGTCGACGACGTCAGACAAATCGGGAAGGCCAGTCTGCTGGCGGACGATCTGGATAATCGGCCGTGTCGGCCGCTGCACGTCCGCCGGCCGCGGATCCGGCGGCGACCACCACCGGTTGACGGCCGCCCCGCCAAGCGCCGCCAGCAGCAGTCCACCTGCCAGAAGGATCGTGCGCAACACATGCGGCCGCGGAAGGACAGGCGCGTCACTCACCGAACAGGTCCCGCTGCGCCTTCTCGACCTCGTCCGCGTAGCGGCGGTGGACAAAGCGTTCGGACAAAGTGCCGAGGACTTCACCATCCGTGCTGACCACCGCCAGGTCGTCGGCTTCCGTGCGGTCGAACGCCGCAATGACAGCGCGAACACCGGCCGACGGGTCGAGGGCGAAGTCGCTGAGCGAAGCCAGGGTCCCCACCTCCGTGTCGTCCGTCAGCCCTGGAGCGTAGAGCTTCGCCGTCTCCACGATACCGGCGTACCGCCCGGCTGCGTCGAGAAGCACCACGCTGGTTGTTGCACCCAGGGGGAAGCGCCGGCGGAACTCCGCGACCGAGGCGGAGCCCGCCAGCGTCTCTACCGAGCGCCGCATCATCTTGCCCGCGGTCAGCGCGCGGGCCCAGCCCACGTCCCGGGCACTGCGGATGTTCTCGCCACGGGTGTGGAGGCGCCAGGTCGAGAAGCTGTAGCCGAACAGCTCTCGCACAAGGGTGCTGGCGCAAAGCGCCGCCGTTACAGCGGCACCCGTCAGCACGAAGTCATGCGTGACCTCAAGCACCAGCATGGACATCGTCATCGGCCCGCCGACGATCGCAACCGCCATGGCGGCCATACCGATCAGCGCGGCGTCACCGGGGTCGACCGTCGGCAGAAACGACTGATGAGCAAGCGCGCCCGCGAACAACTGCCCGACGAGCGAGCCCATGAATAGCGAAGCGAAGAAAAGGCCGCCCCGGAAACCGAATCCCAGGGAGATGGTCGAAGCCGCCACCTTGATCACCAGCACCAGCAGGATGAGGCGCAGGCCCACCTCGGCGCCAAGGTCCATGTGGAGGGCGCCGTGCCCGGCGGACAGCGCCTGGGGCGTGATGAGCGCCAGCGGGATCAGCAGCAGCCCTCCGACCGCTGGCCGCCAGGCATCCGGAATGGCCAGGCGTCGGAAGTGGGCTTCGCAGAAGGTGACCCCGCGCATGATGGCAATTCCAATCAGCGCGCAAATGATCCCGAGCGCGGCAAAGAGCAGATAATCGGCAGTGGTAATCGCCTTCGCGCCGGGCAGGGCGATGATGTAAGGCTCCACGCCGACCAGCCGGCCAAGCAGCGTTGCGGCGATGCAGGCCGCCGCGACAGGCGCGATGGCCGCCGGCGTATAAGCGCCGATCACGATCTCGAACGCATAGAAAGCACCGGTGAGCGGCGCGCCGAACGCCGCCCCGACCGCCGCCCCCGCGCCGGCCCCGACAAGAACCCGTAAGCTGGCGCGGCGGAGCCGAAGCCATTGTCCGATCACCGACGCGAAACCGCCCCCGGCCTGAGCGTAGGCCGCCTCGAGGCCGACCGACGCACCCGCCCCATTGGAGACGATGGTCTGCGCACAGACTACCAGCGTGTCACGTACGGGAATGGCGCCGCCGTGAAGGGCGTTCGCCTCGACCACGTCGATCGGGGTCCGCCAACGCCTGCTGATCGCCCGCGTCGCATAACCGAGAAAAAGCCCGAGCAGCGGCAGCGCGAGCAGTCGCCACGGGTCGATGGACGCGGCGGCGCTGAGGCTCGCCCCGCTCAGTCCGTAGAAGAAGGATTGCAGCGAATGGGCCAGCCCGCGCTGCACCAGCATCAGCAGCCCGGCGGCGACGCCCACACCCACCGCAAGCAACACCAGCGCCGCCTCGCTCGACCGGAATATCCGCCGGAAGGAAGCGACACCCCGCTCATAGACGGGGGTGAAGGATAAGGCCGGCAGACTCACGATCGAGGCAGCCACTCCATGACGATCATCGCCAAGACGGCCAGTCCGCCGATCGCAATGGGGATGAAGCCGAGCCTGCTGCTGGGGAGGATGCTTACGCCCAAGAACATCAATCCCACGCTGCTTCCCGCCACGATGTCGCGCTTGCCGGTTCTGGTCATCTGCTGCCCGAAGTAGGAATGCCGTTCGCCCATAGGGCCAGCCAGGCGGCTCGCCAATGTCGCTGTGCGTTTCACGTTCGCTTTAGGCCGAAGCCGAACGTCCCGGCTTAAACCTAGTTCGGAGGCGCTCATTTGCAGCTTTCTGAATGAACGGCGGCTTTCGCCTACAAAGCGCCCAGGAGCGGACGGTCTGCTTCCGGCCATTTCGAGCCGGTTAGATGCGCCCAGCGCTGAGTGGCTGGAAGGGTAGAAAGCTGACGAGAGACCAAGAGGGTGCTGCTTGTCGTTGCGGCCGCTTTCGCTAAGCCGCCGCGATGCTACTTGCCGCCTTGCTTCTTGCCAGCCTGTCTCCGGCCCGTGACCGCGACGATGACGATGATCGCGAGCGTGCCAAGCCTGCGCGGGTGCATGGGCCGAAGTCGGCCGCGCCTACGGCGACCTCTGCCCGGACGCGTGACGATGATGATGACGACGACCAGCCGAAGGCCGTGCCGACACCTTCGGTCACGCTGCCGATGCAACGTCCGGCGGTTGCGCCGTCCCGGCGCCCTGACGATGATGATTCCGCAATGCCCGGTGTATCCGCCGCCGCACCGAGCAAGCCGGAACGTGACGACGAGCATGACGATGAGGAGGATGAAGGCGGCGCTCAGCCGACCACGGAAGTGGTGGTCACCGCTCGGCGGTTAGACGCCGCGCGAACGCTGATCGACGTGGGGCTGGGCGCGACGGTCACCACCCTGTCGAACGACGCGGTCGAGAACCGGCCCGGCGGTGAGACTGGCAGCATTTCTTCCATCCTTCAGCAGGTGCCCGGCGTCGGCCTTTCCGGTCGTTCGCTCACCATTCGCGGGGGCCCGGCCAACCAGGTCCGGATCAACAATGTCATCGTGCCTGAAGCGATTGCCGATCCCGCCGACCTCCTGAGTTCGCGACTGGCCGAAACCACCCGGCTCATTACCGGCACTCTCCCGGCTCAGTTCGGCTTCGCGCCGGCTGGCGTGATCAGCATCACGACGAAGGACGGCCTCTACCAGCATGGCGGCGAAGCCGAGCTCATCGCCGGCTCGGACGGGATGGTTGAGCCGGCGCTTGAATGGGCAGGCTCGGCGGGACGGACCAGCCTATTCGCGTCTGGCAGCTTGGAGCGAAGCCGAGTGCAGGTGGTGGATGCAACGGGCGCGGAGACGCGCGACCCCGCGGTGCTGCTGGAGGGTTTAGGCTTTGCCGATCATGTGATCGACAGCGACAATCGAGTGTCCCTGATCCTCGGCGGGTCGCACGAGCGGCACCGCTTCGGGCCCACATCCGTTGGCCCGGGCGAGGAGAAGGCGGGCAGCGGCTATGGCGTTGTCGCCTTGCAGCATTCGGACGGTGGCTTCACCATTCAGGCCTCGCTGTTCTTCGGGGCAAGTGGCGATAAGGCAGCGTTCCTTTGCACCAGCGAGGAACGGCGGAGTTCGTGGGGTAGCCAGATCGACGGTTCGGCTAACGTCGGCACGGAGCATCTGGTGCGCTTCGGCTTGCTGGCGACGCGTTCCACGGTGCGTCAGACAGGGAGGAGTGAAACCGGTCGGATCGCACGGACGACACTCGGCCTTTATGCGCAGGATGAATGGTCGCTGGGCGGCGGAGTGACCCTCAATCCGGGGGCTCGCGTGGAGTGGCTTGAGGGTTTGCAGCACAGGGCGGCTGTCGAGCCGCGGGCGAGCCTCGTGTGGGCACCGACAACGGGGCTGACGGCTCATGTCGGCTACGCCCGATACGCCGCCGCACCGCCGCTGGACGAACTTGCGGCGCTACCCCCGCTCGGCCGCGAAACCGACAATCTGATCGACGCCGGGCTGTCGCGGACGTGGGGACGGCTTACGGTGACGGCGGACGCCTACTGGCGCGGCGCGCGCGGGCTGCTCGTCGCGCGGAGGGTCGTAGGCTCGGCCCTTCCTGAAAGTTTCGAATTCAGGCGCGGGCGGCTGCGCGGCATCGAATTGTCGGCCAGCTATGCGCGGCGGGGAACGACCGCCTGGAGCAGCCTGTCGCTGTCGCGGGCGGACGGAAGCGGCATCATCGGTGGGGCGATCTTCCCGGCCACGACACTGGCCGCGAAGGGTGGTGGCACCGTGCCGCTCGGCACCAATCGGCCGGTGCGCCTTGCCGGAGGCTTCACGCAGCGGTTCGGCCACTTCAGTCTAGGCGCCGATACCCTGCTGTCGAGTGGAGCGGTACGTACGCTAACGCCCACCCAGCCGAACGGGTCACGCCGACCTTTTCACGCAGAGGTCGGACTGGCCGGCGTTTATCACCTGACCGTGGCGGGCAAGCCGGTGGACCTTCGGCTCGACCTCACCAACCTCACGGACAGCCATGCGCCCAGCAACGACGCTACGGCGCTGGAGGGCGACTGGACGCGGTTAGCTCGGCGCCGCGCAATTACGGTGGGGATCGAGCAGGGCTTCTAAGCCGTCAGTAATTATCTGCTTTGGGTCGAATCCGGTCGTCCGCGGCCTGGCTGAACGAGTGTCCGGAACATCGACTTAACGTCGAAAAGCAGACTGTCTGCGTTCGGCCAGATCCTGACGATAGCTGCTTGGAGGGCCCGACTCAGTCGAGCGGCAGGTTGGGGTGGAGAGCTGACTTTTGGACCGGTTGGCGTAGATTGCCGACGTGGACGCGAAAGCGAAGCTCGATTCGATGATCGACAAGTACGCGCCAGCCGTTGCTGCCGACGCACGGCACGCAATCGCTTTTCTTGAAGCCCGGATGCCGTCGGCAACGCGGCTCGTCTATGACAATTACAACGCTCTCGCGATCGGCTTCGGACCGACGGACAAGGCTTCCCAAGCGATCGTGTCCCTTGCCGTGTACCCTCGCTATGTCACCCTGTTCCTGCTGAACGGAGCCAAGCTGGACGATCCGAACAAGATTATGGAAGGAAGCGGATCCAAGGCACGGCACATCAAGCTTCGTCCTGTGTCGCTGCTCGAAAGCCCGAACGTCCTTTCGCTAATTGACGCCGCCCTGGACCAGGCCGCATCACCTTTACCCGAGAGCGGGACGGGACCGCTACTTATCAAGTCAGTCTCCGCACAGCAGCGTCCGCGACAATAAGGCCAGTCCCCGGCGAAATGTCTGCAATGGGTGGGAAGCGGACGTTCGCGCTATGACTGAATCCATCCCGGACGGCTGGAAGCGACTTCTGCGGCCGTTGTGGGCCGTATGGCGGCTGAGTCTGTTGAGTTCATTTCCACCGTGAAAAGCGTTAGCCCAACATCGTCGGTAACGGTGACACGGTAGCAATGGTGCTCCCAGTACATCTCAGGTGAGTCACGCAGAACCTCAGCAATCATCCTAACAGCGTGGCAGCGCGCCATGGGGAGAGATGCCAAGTTTGTCCCATCAATACCGGTAGATCGCATTCCCACCCCGTTGTGCATGTTAGGCCTCGGTGTCGCGGAGAGTGGATCGGTGTTGTTCCTTAGTTGACGTTTGGCGGGTTGCGGCTGACGAGCGCTGCCAAAAGCGAGGCTGAATATGGACGTGCGCCTTTACGGCCGTTTGGGGGATCTGCTCGGCAAGCAGGTTCAGCTCGATCCTCCGCCAGGCGGTTGCTCCATCGCGGAGCTGCGCGTGGAACTCGCGCGCTATTTTCCGCAGGCCGAAGCACAGTTCATGAGCCCGGGCGTGCGGGCGATCGTCGGCGACACGGTGGTGAATGAAGACAGGCACGTGTCGGTTGCCGACACGGTGGAGTTCTTCCCGCCCGTGTCCGGCGGCTGAACGATGTGGAAGGCACGTCTGGTGCTGGAGGCGTTCCATGCAGCGGACGCGCTTGCCTCCTTCGAACGGCGGCTTGGTTCGGGCGCCGGCGCGGTCGTGACCTTCACTGGCCTGGCGCGCGGGCAGGATCGCGGCGGCTCGGCCGTGCAGCGCCTGTTCCTGCAGCATCATCCCCGGCTGACCCAGCAATCCCTGGACGAGATCGCGGAAGCCGCGACACGCCGGTTCGATGTGCAGGCGGTGGAGGTGGTTCACCGCGCCGGCGGCATCGCGCCCGGCGAAGCCATCGTCTGGGTCGGTGCAGCGTCGGCTCATCGAAGGGCGGCATTCGAGGCGGCTGATTATCTGATGGACCGGCTGAAGACCGAAGCCATGTTCTGGAAGCGCGAGGATGGCCCCGGAGGCTCGACCTGGATCGAACCGACCGACCAGGATCATCAGGAACGCGCACAATGGAGTAGAGAATAGTGCCCGGACGAATAGACGAAAGCCTCCCCTTCTACCCGCTGCGCATCGCCGTCCTGACCGTGTCGGACACGCGCACCGAGGCGAACGACACATCGGGTGGTACGCTTGTCGACCGGCTGACGGGGGCAGGGCACGAGCTTGCCGGAAAGGCCATCGTCAGCGACGACGTGGACGCCATCCGGCACCAGGTTCAGGCCTGGGTGGCGGATGAAAGTGTCGACCTCATCCTCTCGACCGGGGGAACCGGCTTCTCTCCGCGCGATGTCACGCCCGAGGCGGTCAAGCCATTGTTCCGGCGCGAGATGGACGGTTTTGCTATCGTCTTCCACCAGGCGAGCCTCGGCACCGTTGGCGTGTCGACGCTTCAGTCGCGGGCCTTCGCCGGGCAGATCGAGAACACCTTTATCTTCTGCCTGCCAGGCTCCACCGGCGCTTGCCGGGACGCATGGGACCTGGTGCTGGGACTGGAACTCGACAGCCGCTATCGGCCCTGCTCCCTCGCAGGGCAGATCCCCCGGCTGCGGCACGTGTGCGCATGAGCGAGCTGACCCACCTCGACGAAAGTGGACGGGCGCGCATGGTCGACGTGTCGGGCAAGGTGCCGACCGAGCGGGTGGCGATTGCGACCGGCCAGCTCACTTGCCTTCCTGAAACGCTGGCCACGGTGCTGGCCGGTACTGCTCCCAAGGGTGCGGTGGTCCAGACGGCCGAACTTGCCGGGATCATGGCGGCCAAGCGCACTTCCGATCTCATCCCACTGTGTCATCCGCTGCCGCTCGCCAAGGTCGAGCTGCGGATTAAGGCCGTCGAGGGCCTGCCCGGGTTCAGCGTCGAAGCGGAAGTGAAGACCGTCGGCGTGACAGGCGTCGAGATGGAGGCGCTGACCGCCGTGTCGGTCGCCTGCCTGACGCTGTTCGACATGCTCAAGGCCATTGACCGCACCATGGTGATCGGTGCCGTGCAGGTCGCCAGCAAGACCGGTGGCAAGTCCGGCAGCTGGCAACGATGATCGGATTCGACGAGGCCTGGGCGCTGGCGGCCTCCGCTGGTCGGCTGCTGGGAATTGAGCGGGTTCCACTCCGGCGAGCGCACGGCCGCGTCTTGGCCGAGGCCGTGATTGCGCAAGTGCAGTCGCCGCCGGCGGACGTTTCGGCCATGGATGGCTATGCGGTGCGCGATGGCGACCTCGCCGCGCTCCCGGCCACACTACCGATCGCCGGAGAAAGCTTCGCCGGACGCCCGTTTGCGGGCGACCTTCCCCCGGGCAGCTGCTTACGCATCTTTACGGGAGCGCAGGTGCCTGCCGGGGCGGACCGGGTGGTCGTTCAAGAAACGGTGGAGCGGGACGACGACCGTGCCCGGTTTCGCAGCCCCTTATCCACGGCGCGCCACATCCGCCGCGCTGGCTCCGATTTCGCTAGAGGCGAACAATTGCTCGCGCCAGGCATGGTGCTGTCGGCGCGCGCGCTGGTGGCGGCCGCGGGCGCGGATCTGGACCGGCTGGCCGTCGCGCGGCAGCCGAGAATCCTCTTGCTCAGTACCGGTGACGAGCTGGTGGAGCCCGGAACCGCCCGCAACAGCAAGCATGCCATTCCCGAGAGCGTCAGTTTCGGGGTCGCGGCCCTGGCCGAGGAATGGGGCGGTCATTGCGAAGGCGCCATCCGCCTGCCGGACGACCTGCAGGTCATGGAAGAAGCCGCGCCAGGCGCACTGGCCCAAGCCGATCTGGTCGTGGTCACCGGTGGGGCTTCGGTTGGCGAGAAAGACTTCGCCAAGACGATGTTCGCCGCCTCGGGGCTGGAGCTCATCTTCTCGAAAGTGGCGATCAAGCCCGGCAAGCCGGTTTGGCTGGGCCGCGCGCGAGGCCGGCTGGTGCTCGGTCTGCCCGGCAATCCCACGTCCGCACTGGTGACGGCGCGGTTGTTCCTCGCCCCATTGCTGTGCGCTCTGACCGGACGCGACCCGGCGGACGCCCTCGCCTGGCGAGGGATGGCCTTGGGCCATGAGCTGGAGGCCACAGGCGATCGCGAGACCTTCTCACGCGGCTTCGCAAAAGGCGACACCGTGCACCTGTTCGGGCATCAGGACTCGAGCGCGCAGCACGTGTTGGCGAAGGCCGATCTCCTGGTCCGGCGCCCGCCCGGGCGCGATCCGATTGCGTCAGGCAGCCGGGTCGACGTTCTAGACTTCTGATCGAAGCCGGCGCTCGGCCTCGGCCAGGTCGGCCGGCGTGTTGACGTTGACAAAGGCCTCCTCGGGCCAGTCGACGAGCACCATGCCCGCGTCCTGCGCCAGCCCCTTGAGCGAGCGACGGCCCGCCGCGCGGTAGGATGCTAAACGGTCGAGCACGCCCACCGACCACAAGGCGCAGACCGGGTGCAATTGCCCGTCGCTCTCCGCCATCGCGACCGCTTCGTCGCCAATCGCGGCCTGGAGCCGGGACAATAGGTCGTCAGGCAAGAACGGGACGTCGCAGGGCAGTGTCAGGACATGCGTCCGACCGGTTCGGCGCGCTTCGCGAAGGGCGTTGGCGAGGCCTGCCAACGGACCCCAAACATCCGGGTCGTCGAGCAGGATCGGTACGCCCGGATTGGGCACCTGCTCCGGCGTGCGAAGGGCAAGCCGGACCTCGTCCGACCAGTGCCGTGCCCGGCGCAGCGCACGATCGACCAGCGTCTCGCCGCCAAGCAGGCGGAGCGGCTTCTCCCCGCCCATTCGGCGCCCCTCTCCGCCGGCCAGCACTACGATCAACGGCGCCATCGGGCATTCTTTTCCTTGCACGGAGGGGCTGCACTTTGAGGCAGATCATCAGCCTGCCGCTGCATCACCTCTAGGACGGGCTCACCAACAACATAACAGACCGGGTGGGGACCCCAACATGCCAGAGTTCAAGAGCGTCATGGTCGCCGGGTTTCCATTGCTCATGTTCGCCACCGCAGCCACCGCGGCACCGGCGGTGCAGGTCAAACCGATCGTGGACGCCCGATTGCGCTACGAGGATGTCGATCAGGGAACGCTGAACGCTGATGCGCTCACTCTTCGCGTGCGGGCGGGTGTCGAGGCCAGGGCCGGGATCGTCAGCATTCTGGCCGAAGGCGAGAGCACAATTGCACCCATCGCCAAGTACAACGCCTTTCCATTCGCCATCGCCGACGAGCAGCGGCGCCCGCAATATGCCGGCATTTCGGATCCGAGGAACCTGGAGCTGAACCGGCTGCAACTGCAGCTTAAGAAAGACGCCAACGCGCTGACCATCGGACGGCAGCGGATCAACCTCGACGACCAGCGCTGGGTGGGTTCGGTCGGGTGGCGGCAGAATGAGCAGACCTTCGACGCGGTCCGAGGCGAGGCCAAGCTTGGGCCGGCCAACGTCGACGTTACCTATGCGACAAAGCAGCGGACGATCTTCGGAGGGGACGCGGGTCCACGAACGGCTTACGACGGTCACTTCCTCTTCGCTGGTGCTGGCGGCAAGGTCGGGCCCTTGCAGGGCAAGTTGTTTGCCTACCTGATCGATTACGACGAAGCCTTTTTCTTCGCCAACTCGAACCAGACCTATGGCGGTTTCCTGACGACCTCAGTGCCGCTGAGCCACAAGGTGAAGCTCAATCTGCGCGCCAGCTATGCGCGGCAATCGAACTACAAGTCGAACCCGTTCCGTTATGCCGCCGATTACGTCGCGGTGGAGGCAGGCACCACGCTGGCCAAGTTCAACCTCGCGGCGGGTTATGAGAAGCTGGGCAGCGACAATGGCTGGGCGGTTCAGACCCCGATGGCGACCCTGCACAAGTTCAATGGCTGGGCCGACCTGTTCTTGACCACGCCCGCCAACGGGCTGCAGGACGCCTACGTGACCGTCGCACGCAAGTTCGACGGGGTGAAGGCGCTTCCGGGGCTGACCCTCGCCGCCGCCTACCACCGCTTCGACAGCGACCAGGGCAGGCTACGCTACGGGCATGAGTTCGACGCCTCGCTGGGCTTCAAGCTGGGCAAGGTGGGCCTGCTGGCGAAATATGCCAATTACGACGCCCGCGACTTCGGCGTCGATACTCGCAAGGTCTGGCTTCAGGCGGAATGGGCCTTCTGACGGAAGGCAAGCGAGCCGGCGAGGGGCGGTGGCGAAAGCGACGATAGCGATCGATCAGCCCCTCGAACGACACGCTCTCAATGGGCGCACTGGTGACTGAGCCGCTTGCGCATTACCGTCTCGATGAACGCATAGCCGGGATCATCTGCCCGCTGCATGTTGCCGACAATGCTGGTCCAGCTTTCGCCGTCCTCGGCTGACATGAAACGCTGGATGGTGTCCGCGATGTAGTCGGGGGAGGACATGCCCTTCGCTTCCGCGTCGGCGGCAATCCGTGCCGCAAGCTCCGGGTCCTTGCCCGCGATCTCGTCGGCGAACGGGCCTTGCGCGTGCATCACCTGCTTGACGAGGGTCCCAAGCAGCATGGCTATTGCACCAGCGGGCTATCGGCGCCCGCAAGCTCGATGCCTTCGATCCGTGCCTGCCCGGCAAGCAACTGAAGATATTGCGCCACCGCCCGACGCTTGGAGGTCTTGCGCAGGTGAGCGCGAACCCAGGCCTCGACCTGCTCCAGCGGCAGGGTCTTGCCGGGCGCCCGGCGGTCGAGCCGAAGGATGTGAAGCCCATGGCGGCTGGCGATAGGGGCAGGGGCGATCGTGCCGGGCTCCATGGTGCTCAGCGCCTGTTCCAGCTCAGGGTTGGTGTCGCCGCGGCTGACCTGGCCAAGCAACCCGCCACTGTCCTTCGAAGAGCAGGACGAATGCGCCCGGGCCAGGTCGCCGAACCGGGACGGATTGGCCAGCACCTCGGCCAGCACCGCTTCCGCCTTGATGCGCGCCTTCTCCCGTGCCGGCGCATCGTCCTTCCGCGCCGGGAAGAAGATGTGCGCGGCCTCGTACAGGGCGGGCGTGGTGAAGCGCAGTCCGTTGCGCCGATAATAGCGTTCCACTTCCTCGTTCGTGGGATCGGGCGAGCGGACCTCGGTCTCGATGAGTCCGGCGAGCAAGGCCTCTTCCTCCTCGCCGGCGAGCCCCAGGCTGGCTGCGCGCTGCAGGAGCAATTCACGGACGACCAGGGCGGTCGCGGCGGACTGCTCCGCTTCCTCTTTGGTAGGAGCGGGGTGATGCTGGATTTCACGAGCGACGGTATCGTCGCCGATCGAAACTCCGTTGACGCGGATCACTGCTTCAAACTCCTCAGGCGGCCTTGCGCCGGGCAGGCGCGGGCGCATGGCGGCGGGGTTGCGGGGGCACATAGGCGGGCAGGTCGCCATCCTCCTGCTCCACTACCTGCCGCGCCTTGGTGCGCACGACCTGGTAGCGGCGGCCTGCATAGCTCAGCGGGGCGCTCCACACGTGCACGAGGCGCGTGAAGGGGAAGACGAGGAACAGGGTAAAGCCGATGAACATGTGCAGCTTGAACACCACCGGCACGCCGGCAATCAGGGCCGGGTCCGGCCGAAGCGTCACGATGCCCTGCACGTAGTTCATGAACTGCACCATCATGTGCCCATCCATGTGGCCAAGGCTCAGCGGGATGGTCAGCAGGCCAAGCGACAGCTGCACGAACAACAGGCCAAGCACCGCGATATCGCTGAAGCTCGAGGTCTTGCGGATGCGCGGGTCGGTCAAGCGGCGATGCAGCAGGAGCAGAAGGCCAATCATCGCGGCCGTGCCGCAAATGCCGCCGGCGACGATCGCCAGCCCCTGCTTGAAGCTGTGGCTGACGCCCATCGCGTCGAACACGGCGACTGGGGTCAGCAGGCCGACAGCATGGCCGCCGAGGATGCCCAGGATGCCGACGTGGAATAGGATCGAGCCCCATACGAGCTGCTTGCGGCGGAGGAACTGGCTCGACTTGGAGCGCCAGCCATATTGGTCGACGTCGAAGCGGATCAGGCTGCCGAACAGGAACACCGCCAGCGCGATGTACGGGTAGACTCCGAACAGCGCATTGTGAACATAAAGACCCATCACGCAGCTTCCCTTCCAATCTCGGCCGCACGCTTGCGGGCCAGATCGCCGGCATAGGCGCAGTCGTTCATGGCCGCTCCCGCACCGAAGGTGACCGGGTCTTCCGCCCATTGGGCGTCAAGCTCGTCGAGGGTCTTGGGGTCCTCGGGCTCGCCGACCAGGATGGCGTCGACCTCGGCCGTGTCCGCGGCCTTGGTCGACAGCGATACCAGCGCGCCGAGCAGCGCGGCATAAGGGGATTCCCGCTCTTCGAGGCGGATGCGAAGCGCTTCGACGATTTCCACCGCTTCGCCGAGATAACGGCGAGCGGCGGCCTCGGGCACCTGGCTCAGGAATTCGCAGAACAGCGGCAGATAATCCGGCATCTCGGAGGCTGCGAGTTCGAACCCGTTCATTCGATAGGTCAGCGCGAGGTCGACCATCGCCTGACCGCGATCACGGCTTTCGCCATAGCTATGCTCGTGCAGGTGAAGCGCGAGCCGCTTGGAACGGTCGAAAAGGGACACCCAATATTCCTGCAGGTCCATGATGTCGGTGGTCCGCAGCCTCTCGATGAACGCGCCGACATCGATGAGGTCGGCGGCTGGCAAGGCTTGCTCCGCGATCAGCGCCTGCTCGATCTCATCCGCGGCCGCCTGCATCTGCTCGGTCGGATAGTCGAGCAGTGCGCCCAATGCCTTGAAGCTGATCATGCGGCCCTCCGCGGGTTGGGCAGGCCACCATTGCCGGCCTTCTTCGGCTTGCCGAAAAGATTGAGGGTGGTCCGGCTGTCGCCGCAGCCGTCGCCGAAGCTGAAGCCGCAGCCGCCCTTCATCTCGTAGGCGTGTTCGCTGATTTCGCGATGCGCCGTCGGGATGACGAACCGGTCCTCGTAGTCGGCCAGCGCAAGATAGCGATACATCTCGAGGACCTGCGCCTCGGTCAGGTCCGCCTGGTCCAGTACGTCGGTGTTCGTGCGATGCTCGACCTCGCGGTCGCGCATGAAGATGCGCATGGCGAACATCTTCTTGAGCGCGGAAACGACCGGCGCTTCCTTGCCCGCCGTCAGCAGGTTGGCGAGATATTTCACCGGCACCCGCAGGCTTTCGATCTCCGGGATCTGGCGGTCGAAGCCGATGTGCCCGCGCTCCGCTGCATTCTGGATCGGCGACAGCGGCGGCACGTACCAGACCATCGGCAGCGTGCGATATTCCGGGTGGAGCGGGAAGGCGATCTTCCAGTCGATCGCCATCTTGTAGATGGGGCTGATCTTCGCCGCCTCGATCCAGTTGTCCTGGATGCCATCCTTGCGGGCCTGAGCGATCACGGCCGGATCGTTTGGATCGAGGAACAGCTCCAGCTGCTTCTCGTAGAGATCCTGCTCATCCTGTGTGGACGCCATCTCCTCGATGCGGTCAGCATCGTAGAGGATGACACCGAGGTAGCGGATGCGGCCGACGCAGGTTTCCGAACAGACGGTCGGCTGGCCGGCCTCGATCCGCGGGTAACAGAAGATGCACTTCTCCGCCTTGCCCGACTTCCAGTTGTAATAGATCTTCTTGTAGGGGCAGCCAGAGATGCACATCCGCCAGCCGCGGCACTTGTCCTGATCGATGAGGACGATGCCGTCCTCTTCCCGCTTGTAGATCGACCCGGACGGGCAGGCCGCCACGCAGGTCGGGTTGAGGCAGTGCTCGCACAGCCTCGGCAGGTAGAACATGAAGGTCTTCTCGAACTGGCCGTAGATGTCCTTTTCGATGTCCTCGAAGTTCTTGTCCTTCTTCCGCTTGTCGAACTCGCCGCCCAGGATCTCCTCCCAGTTTGGGCCCCATTCGATCTTCTCCATCCGCTCACCGGTGATCAGCGAGCGCGGTCGCGCGGTCGGGAAGGTTTTCATCTCCGGCGCGGACTGCAGGTGGTCGTAGTCGAAGGTGAAGGGCTCGTAATAATCGTCGATCTCGGGCAGGTCAGGGTTGGCGAAGATGTTCGCCAGCACCCGGAAGCGCGAACCGATGCGGGGTTCGATCTTGCCGTCGGCCTTGCGCTTCCACCCGCCGTTCCACTTGTCCTGGTTCTCCCATTCCTTGGGAAAACCGATGCCCGGCTTGGTCTCGACGTTGTTGAACCAGGCGTATTCGACGCCTTCCCGGCTGGTCCAGACGTTCTTGCAGGTGACAGAGCACGTGTGGCAGCCGATGCACTTGTCGAGGTTCAGGACCATCGCGACCTGGGCACGAATCTTCATGATGCTTACTCCCGGAGCTCAGGCAGCGACCGACGGCGAGGCGGGCTCGTCCATCCAGTCGACCTTCGCCATCTTGCGGATCACGACGAACTCGTCGCGGTTGGCACCGACAGTACCGTAGTAGTTGAAGCCGTAGGCCTGGTGGGCGTAGCCGCCGATCATGTGCGTCGGCTTGGTGATCGTGCGGGTCACCGAGTTGTGAATGCCGCCGCGCGCTCCGGTGATCTCCGATCCGGGCACGTTCACGATCTTTTCCTGCGCATGGTACATCATGCACATGCCGCTGGGCACGCGCTGGCTGACCACCGCCCGGGCACATAGCGCGCCGTTGGAGTTGAACGCCTCCATCCAGTCGTTGTCGACGATCCCGGCGCCCTTGGCATCCTCCTCCGAAATCCACACCACCGGGCCGCCGCGGTTGAGCGTCAGCATCAGCAGATTGTCGGAATAGGTCGAGTGGATGCCCCATTTCTGGTGCGGGGTAATAAAGTTCAGCACCAGCTCCGAATTGCCGTTGCCCCTCTTGCCCAGCACGGGGGCGATGACCTTGGTGTCGATCGGCGGCTTGTAGGTGGTGAACCCCTCGCCGAAAGCCCGCATCCAGGCATGGTCCTGATAGAGCTGTTGCCGGCCTGTCAGGGTGCGCCAGGGGATCAGCTCGTGCACGTTGGTCCAGCCCGCGTTGTAGCTGACGCTCTCGCTCTCGATGCCCGACCAAGTCGGCGAAGAGATGATCTTGCGCGGCTGGGCCTGCACGTCGCGGTAGCGGATCTTCTCGTCTTCACGGGTCCGCGCCAGGTGGGCGTGCTCCCGGCCGGTGAACTCCGACAAGGCTTCCCAGGCCTTGACCGCCACTTCGCCGTTGGTCTCGGGCGCCAGGCTCAGCACGACTTCGCAAGCGTCGATGTCGCTGTCGATCCGGGGCATCCCCTTGGAGACGCCCTCTTCGGAAACCGTTCCGTTCAGGCGCCCGAGGAAGTCGAGCTCGTGGTCGGTGTTCCAGTTGATGCCCTTGCCGCCGTTGCCGAGCTTGCCGAGCAGCGGTCCAAGGGAGGTGAACTTCTTGAACGTCGCCGGATAGTCACGTTCCACCGTGACCACCGCCGGCATGGTCTTGCCGGGCAGGGGATCGCACTCGCCCTTCTTCCAGTCCTTGACGTCGAGCGGCTGGCCCAGCTCACCGGGCGTGTCGTGCTGCAGCGGCACGAGCACCACGTCCGTCTCCTTGCCCAAGTGACCTTCGCACGCTTCGGAAAAGCTCTTCGCGATGCCCTTGAAGATGTCCCAGTCGCTGCGCGCGCCCCAGGCCGGGTCCACCGCCTTGGACAGCGGGTGGATGAAGGGGTGCATGTCCGAGGTGTTGAGGTCGTTCTTCTCGTACCAGGTCGCGGTCGGAAGGACGATGTCGGCGTAGACGGCGGTGGTCGACATGCGGAAGTCGATGGTGACCAGCAGGTCCAGCTTTCCTTCGGGAGCGTCCTTGTGGAACACGACCTCCGTCGGCAGTTGCGCGCCTTCCTGACCCAGGTCCTTGCCCTGCACACCATGCTGCGTGCCGAGCAGGTGCTTGAGGAAATACTCATGCCCCTTGCCCGACGAGCCGAGCAGGTTCGACCGCCACACGAACAGGTTGCGTGGGAAGTTCTTGGGATTGTCCGGGTTTTCGCAGCTCAGCTTGAGCTCGCCGGACTTAAGCTGGCGGGCGACCTTGGTGCCGGCTGCCTCGTCCTTGAGGTTGCGGCCGATCTCCAGCGGGTTCGTTTCCAGCTGCGGCGCGGAGGGCAGCCAGCCCATCCGCTCGGCCCGGACGTTGAAGTCGATCATCGTGCCGGACACGTCGACATCGCTGGTCGGCGACGCGATCTCTGACGTTGCCAGTTTCTCGTAACGCCACTGGTCGGTGTGCGCGTAGAAATAGCTCGTCGCGTTCATCTGCCGCGGCGGGCGGTGCCAGTCGAGGGCGAAGGCGAGGGGCGCCCAGCCGGTCTGGGGGCGAAGCTTCTCCTGCCCGACATAATGCGACCAGCCGCCGCCCGACTGGCCGACGCATCCGCAGAACACCAGCATGTTGATGATCCCGCGGTAGATCATGTCCATGTGGTACCAGTGGTTCACACCGGCCCCGAGGATGATCATCGACTTGCCGTTGGTCTTCTCGGCGTTGGACGCGAAGTCGCGGGCGGTGGCGATGATCTGGTCGCGCGGCACGCCCGTGATCTGCTCGGCCCAGGCCGGCGTGTAGGGTGTGTCGTCGTCAAAGTCCTTGGCCGCCAGGCCGCCGAAGCCCCGATCGACGCCGTAGTGCGCGATCAGCAGGTCGTAGACGGACGCGACCAGCGTCTCGCCTTCGACCAGTTGAAGCTTCTTCACCGGCACCTTGCGGCGCAGCACGTCGCCGTGCGTGGTGGAGGTGAAATAAGGGCTCTGCGGGCCTGACCCGAAGTAAGGGAAATCGACCTCCGCGAGCTCGTCTGCCCGCTCCTTCAGGCCGAGTGCGAGCTTGACCTCACGCCCATCCTTCCCGTCGCGACTTTCGAGGTTCCATTTGCCCTTTTCACCCCAGCGGAAGCCGATCGAGCCGAGCGGAGAAACAATCTCGCCGCTCTCCTCGTCGATCGCGACGGTCTTCCACTCGGCGTTGTTGGTCTCATCGAGGGAGCCGTCGAAGTCCGACGCGCGGACAAAGCGTTCCGGCACATAGCCGTCGCCGCGCTCCACCAGGCGGACCAGCATCGGCATGTCGGAGTAACGGCGGCAGTAATCGTCGAAGTAGGCCGCCGTCCGATCGACGTGGAATTCCTTGAGAATGACGTGGCCCATGGCCATCGCCAGGGCGCTGTCGGTGCCCTGCTTGGGCGCCATCCACAGGTCGGCGAACTTGGATGCCTCTGAATAATCGGGGCACACGACCACCGACTTCGCGCCCTTGTAACGGACCTCCGTGTAGAAATGCGCGTCGGGCGTGCGGGTCTGGGGCACGTTCGAACCCCACAGCATCAGGAAGGTCGAATTGTACCAGTCCGCGCTCTCGGGGACGTCCGTCTGCTCGCCCCAGGTCTGCGGGCTTGACGCCGGAAGGTCGCAATACCAGTCGTAGAATGACAGCGGGGTACCACCGATCAGCGACAGGTAGCGGGCGCCCGCCGCATAGCTGATCATCGACATGGCGGGGATCGGCGAGAAGCCGGCGACCCGGTCGGGGCCATAGGTCTTGGTGGTGTAGACGTTGGCGGCGCCGATGATCTCGTTCGCTTCCTCCCAGGTCGCGCGGACGAAGCCGCCCATGCCACGCGCCTTCTTGTACTCGGCGGACTTGACCGGGTCCTCGACGATGGCTTTCCAGGCGAGCACCGGATCCGGCTGCTCGCCTCTAACCGTGCGCCACATCTTCAGCAGCCGCTTGCGGATCATCGGGTGCTTCACCCGGTTCGCGCTATACAGGTACCAGCTGTAGCTCGCCCCGCGGGCGCAGCCGCGCGGCTCGTGGTTGGGAAGGCCCGGGCGGGTACGCGGATAGTCGGTCTGCTGGGTCTCCCAGGTGACGATCCCGTCCTTGACGTAGATCTTCCACGAACAGCTGCCGGTGCAATTCACGCCATGCGTTGAGCGTACGATCTTGTCGTGGCTCCAGCGTCCGCGATAGCCGTCCTCCCAGCTGCGATCCTCATTGGTGACCACGCCGTGGTTGTTGGAGAAGGTCCCCACGTTCTTCCGGAGGAAGGTCAGGCGGTCCAGGAAATGGCTCATGTACGTCCCCACTCGGAAGTCGAAATCGCGATTGTTTCGCGCCGCTTCTATGAGCATGAAGGGCTAGGCCCGTTGATCTGGATCACCGATACGGAAATGTCCCTATCAGCGGTCCGGCCTGGCTTTCCGGCCCATGCACAAAGGGCGCTCCCACCTTGCGGTGGAAGCGCCCTGTTCGTCGACGCTCAGAGGCCGCGACCCGCGGCGCCGCCGAAGCGATTGTGCGGTCAGGCCGGGACCGGCTCCGGCACCGGCGGCCTGGAGGGGGCCTTCGGCTTGGCGCTGGTCCGAGCCACCGACATGGGCTGACGGCGCAGATAGAACAGCCAGGTCACGGCCGCGCAGCTGGCGTAGAAGGCGACGAAGCCCCACAGCGCGGAGGTCGCCGATCCAGTCAGTGCGATGGACGAGCCGTACGCCTTCGGAATGTAGAAGGCGCCATAGGCCGCGATCGCCGAGGTGAAGCCGATCACCGCTGCCGACTCCCGCTCGGCCTGCTGCTGGCGATGCGCGGCGGGCAGTTCCGGCGCCGATTCATCCACCGCCCGCCGCATGATCCCGGGGACCATCTGGAAGGTCGAGGCATTGCCGACACCACTGACCAAGAACAGGGTCACGACCATGGCGAAGAAGCCAGGGAAGCTGTGCGCGCCAAGGAAGTAGACCATCCCGATGGTGGCCGCGATCTGGGCGACGAACACCCACAGGCTGACCACGGCGCCTCCCAGCCGGTCGGCAAGCCAGCCGGTGCCTGCCCGCGACAGGGCTCCGACCAGTGGTCCGACGAAGGCGTACTTGAGCGCATTCACCTCGGGGAAGGCCAGCTTGGCGAAGAGCGGGAAGCCCGCCGACATGCCGATGAAGGTCCCGAATGTGCCGGTGTAGAGCCAGCACATGATCCAGGTGTGGGCGCGGGCGAAGATCGTCGACTGGTCGGCGAAGCTCGCCCGGGCCGAGACGATGTCGTTCATTCCGAACCACGCCGCCAGGGTTCCAGCCAGGATCAGCGGAACCCACACGAAGCCGGCGTTCTGCATCCACAGCTGGGTGCCGGCAGCTGCGCTCTGGGAGTGACCGCCGAGTGCGCCGAACAGGCTCATGGTTATCGCCACCGGCACCAGGAACTGCATGACGCTGACGCCAAGGTTGCCCAGCCCGGCATTGATCGCCAGCGCGTTGCCTTTCTGCGACTTGGGGAAGAAGTAGCTAATGTTGGCCATGGAAGAGGCAAAGTTGCCGCCGCCCAGCCCGCACAACAGCGCCAGCACCAGGAAGATCAGGTACGGCGTCTGCGGGTTCTGCACCGCATAGCCGATGCCAAACGCCGGCACGAGCAGGGAGGCGGTGGAGAGGGTGGTCCACAGCCGCCCGCCGAAGATCGGCACCAGGAAGGCGTAGAAGATCCGCAGCGTCGCACCGGACAGACCCGGCAGCGCGGCCAGCCAGAACAGCTGGTCGGTGGTGAACTTGAAGCCGATGGCTGGCAGCTTGGCCACGACCACGCTCCACACCATCCACACCGCGAAGGACAGCAGGAGGTTGTAGGTCGATATGGCAAGGTTGCGCCGCGCCACCGGACGGCCCTTGCTCTTCCAGAAGGCCTCATTCTCCGGCTGCCAGTCGGCGATCGGTCCGGCGACGGGGGCCGGCAGCTTCACGCCAGCCTCGCCCAGGCCCTGCATCTCGGGAAGCTGGGGAAGTGCGGCCTCGTTGCCTTGACGAGCCGCCGAATTCTCCATCGTACGGATCGAAACATGCATCCAGATCAGCGCGACCGTGACGATGGCGAACAACAGGACGAAGCAGCTGGTCCACACGCCCGTAACGTCCAGGAGGACGCCGAAGGTCAGTGGCAGGACGAAGCCGCCAAGCCCGCCGACCATGCCGACCAGTCCGCCGACCGACCCGACATGGCTCGGGTAATAGACGGGGATGTGCTTGAAGACGGCGGCCTTGCCCAGGCTCATGAAGAAGCCGAGCGCGAACAAGGTGATCAGAAAGGGGATCAGGCTCATCTCAGTGTGAAAAGTGATCGGTCCCTTCACGCCCTGGATGAGGTAGGTGGTCGGCGGATAGGACAGCATGAACAGGCAGACGACGGACACCGCGAAGGTCACGTACATGACCGCCCGCGCGCCGTAACGGTCCGACAGGGTGCCGCCGTAGATGCGGAACAGGCTGGCGGGGACCGAATAGAATGCGGCCAACATGCCGGCGGTCTTCACGTCCAGGCCGTAGGCCCCAATCAGGTAGCGCGGCAGCCAGAGGGAAAGACCGACAAAGGCGCCGAAGACGAAGAAGTAATAAAGGGCGAAGCGCCAGACCTGGAGATTGGCGAGGACTGCCAGCTCCCCTTTCATGGTCTTGCGGGCACGCACCTTATTCGCCCCAGCGCGGTGGTCGGGATCCTCCTTGGTGAAAAGCAGGAACAGGCCCGAGGTGACGATCAGTGCCCCGGCCCAGATCTGCGCAACGGACTGCCAGCCCGCAGCAACCATCACGAATGGAGCCAGGAACTTCGTCACGGCCGCGCCAACGTTGCCGGCCCCGAAGATGCCGAGCGCGGTTCCCTGCTTTCCACTGGGGTAGAAGCTCGACACATAGCTGACGCCGACGGAGAAGGCGCCCCCCGCGATGCCCACGCCCAGGGCAGCGATCAGCAATTGCGGATAGGTGTGCGCGTAAGATGTCAGGAAGGTGGCGACGGCGGCGAGCACCATGACGCCGGCCATGACCTTGCGGCCGCCAAACTGGTCGGACCAGATGCCGAGGAACACCCGGGTGAGCGAACCGGTGAGGATCGGCGTGCCGACCAGCAATCCGAACTCCGTCTCGGAGAGGCCGAGCTGCTGCTTCAAGCCGAGGCCGATGATGGAGAAGATGGTCCAGACCGCAAAGCAGACGGTGAACGCAGCCGTACTCGCGCCCAGAGCCATCTTCCGCTCGGAGTTGGTGGTCACCTCGTGCCTGTTCATCGCTGTTCCCCGATAAGGGTCATGGCCCCGCGAAGAAGTCGCGGGAGTCTCTCGCAGCATGACCTCTCACCTTCGGCCTTTCATGCTGTTGATCTGCATCAAACGTTGAGTCAGGGATGTTACGGATAGGGAGTCGGTCGGCATGAGCAGCGACGGAAGCGAGATGAGCGAAACGCCCGAGGTACCGCTTCCCGGAACGGCCGGTCAGATCGCTCAGGAGCAGCCCGACCTCTGGGCAGCCTTCCAGGCGCTCGGCGCCGCGACCAGCAACGCGGGTCCGCTGGACGAGCGCACGCGCCGCCTGGTCAACCTGGCACTGGCCATTGGTGCCGACAGCGAGGGCGCGACCCACAGCCATGCGCGCCGGGCGCTCACCGAAGGAATTGGTCCGGAGGAGATGGATCAGGTCGCGTTTCTGGCGATCACCACGTTGGGATGGCCCCAGGCGGTTCGCGGGCTGACCTGGATCCGTGACGTCACCTGCGACGGCCACCGCGGCGGAAGGCAGCGCGCCTAATAGAGGTGAAGCAGCTTGGTCCCGGCGACCAGCAGCACCACGCCCAGTGCCTTCAACACGACAGGCGCCCTGAACCTGATGCCCAACGTCGTGCCAATGGCTGCCCCGGCCAGTACCGCCCCGGCGTAGAGCCAGAGGTGAGGCGGCAGGGTCTTTACCGCCGCCATGTTACCCAGCAGCCCTGCCGTCGAGTTGCACAGGATGAAGACGGCCGCGATGCCGCTGGTCGGCTTGGGCGCGGACCAGGCGAAGAACAGCAGCAGCGGTGACAGGAAGATGCCGCCGCCCGTTCCGGTGAGGCCACTCAACAGCCCGATCACGCAGCCGAGCAGCACGCCAAGCCAGATGGGCGGGTCGTGGGTTTCATTAAGCGCCCGGATCTCCCGCGGCCACAACAAGCGCACCGCGGAAACCAGCAACACCCCCCCGACCAGCAGCTTGTAGGTCTCACCCGGAAGCTTGAGCCAGCCGCCAAGGAAAGCGAACGGCATCGCCCCAATCAGGAACGGCCACAGCGTCCGCCAGCGGAACTGTCCCGCGCGAATGTAGCGAGCAGAGCCGAGCCCGGCGACGATCAGGTTCAGCACCAGCGCGGTGGGCTTCATCACCGCTGGAGGCACGCCGAACAGCGCCATCAGCGCGAGATAGGCCGACGCCCCGCCGTGACCGACACTGCTGTACAGCGCCGCACCCACCAGCATCAGAAAAGCAAGCAGCCATACGCTATGATCGATGGCGGCCGGCACTGCTCTGCTCAGCCCCCAGTGACGCTCATGTGCCGAGCCAACGCCGGCTTCGCTGCCGCGATGTTGAAGTCATGTCCCTTGGGCTTGCCGGCGAGCAGCACGTCCAGCGTGGCATTGACCCGCTCGGTCCCTCCATCCCGGAGGAGGTCGCGCAGCTCGACCTTCTGGTCATGGCCGAGGCAGCCGTAGACCGTGCCCGTCGCGGCGACGCGGATGCGGTTGCAGCCGGCGCAGAAGTTCTCACTAAGCGGGGTTATCAGGCCCAGCTTCACGCCGCGTCCGTCCACCTGCCAGTAGCGCGCAGGCCCACCCGTACGATGGAACGACGGGTGCAGCGTGAAGCGTTCCTCCAGCCCTCGCCGGACCGCGTCGAGCGGCAGGTAATGGTCCGTGCGGTCGGCCTCGACCTCCCCCAGCGGCATGGTCTCGATTAGCGTCAGGTCGTGACCTTGCGCGTCGCACCACAGCAGCATGTCGGCGATTTCGTCCTCGTTCAGACCGGCCAGTGCCACCATGTTGATCTTGACGTGCAGGCCCGCGTCCCGCGCGGCGGCAATCCCCCGCAGCACCTGACTCAATTCGCCCCGCCTGGTGATGTGAGCGAAGCGCTGCGGGTCGCGCGTGTCCAGGCTGACGTTGACGCGCCGCACGCCCGCCTCCGCCAAGCCGCCCGCGACTTTCTCCAGCTGGGTGCCGTTCGTGGTGAGCGTGAGTTCCTCAAGCCCCTGGCCGATCCTCCTTCCCAAGGCGCGCACCAGGTCCATGATGCCTCTGCGCACCAGTGGCTCGCCGCCGGTCAGGCGAAGGCGCTTGACCCCCCGCGCAATGAAGATGTCGGCCAGCTCGACGATCTCCTCCAGGCTGAGGATGTCCTTTTTCGGAAGGAAGACCATCCGCTCCGCCATGCAATAGCGGCACCTGAGATCGCATCGATCGGTGACGGATAGCCGGACATAGCTGATGCGCCGCCCGAAGCTGTCGATCATACCGGCCTGGCTCATGAGACGCCTTCTAACGCAAACGAACGACCGCGATAGGCGCGGTCGTTATCCAACGGCTTGATGGGGATCGAACAGATTTGGGGCTGCCTCACCCGCACTTGGAATAGCCGCATTCAAGGCAGGTGTTGCACCCTTCGCTCTTCACCAAGCTGGCGGATCCGCATTGCGGACACGCGGGCCGAGGCGCGGCGGCCGCGACCTCCGGCTCGGGTCGGGGCGCCACCACGGTCTCCCGAGGCGAAAGTCCGGCAAGGTGGCGCTCGATGATGTCGCCGATAGCCGCCAGCAGCGATGGGACGTATTTGCCGTTCATCCACGCCCCTCCGCGCGGGTCGAACACAGCCTTCAGCTCTTCCGCGACGAAGGCAACGTCGGGCGAGCGGCGGAAGATGGCGGAGATCATCCGGGTCAGCCCGAGTGTCCAGGCGTAATGCTCCATGTTCTTGGAGTTGACGAAGATCTCGAACGGCCGCCGCTCGGGTCCTTCGCCGACATCGTTGATGGTGACGTAGACGGCATGGGCACTGTCGGGCCACTTGAGCTTGTACGTGGTGCCATGGAGCGCTTCCCCGCGGGGCTCCAGCGGCGGGTGAATCGCAAGGCCTTCCGCCTTTTTCTCGCTGACGGTCGAAAGGATCGAGCCGGTGATCGCGTTGGGCCGGTAAGTCGTCATACCCTTGCAGCCGAGCCGGTAGCCTTCGATGTAGATTTCGGCGAAGTCCTCAAAGGCGATGTCCTCGGGGCAGTTCACCGTCTTGGAAATGCTGCTGTCGATCAGCTCCTGCGCCGCCGCCTGCATCGCCAGGTGATCGGCTGGCTTCAGTGTCTGTGCGCTGACGAACAGGTCGGCCGGCGGAATGGCGTCGCCCTTTACCGAGCGCCAGACGTGCATGGCATAATCCTCGACCTGCTCCGTGCGGGTCGAGCCATCCGGATTGCGGATGCGCCGCTCGTAGCTGTAGGCGAACACCGGCTCGATGCCCGACGACACGTTCCCGGCGAGCAGCGACGTCGTGCCGGTGGGTGCGATGGACGTCAGGCAGCCGTTGCGAAGGCCATTCGCCTCGATCAGCGACCGGGTTTCATCATCAAGCGACAGCAGGTTGGGCGTGTCGAGCATCGCCGGGTCCCAGACCGGACACGCACCCTTGTTGGCGGCAAGAAGCGCGGACGCACGATAGGCCTCGCGTTTGATCACGCTCAGCCAGCGTTTGGTCAGCGCCACCGCCTCCGCACTGCCATACACGGCGCCGGTGAACAGCAGGGCGTCGGCAAGGCCCGTGATCCCCAGGCCGATCCGTCGCTTGGCCTTTGCCTCCGCCTCCTGCGCCGGCAGGGGATAACGGGAAATGTCGATGACATTGTCCAGCAGGCGGACTGCCGTGCGCGTGAGCTCGCCCAAATGCTCCTCGTCGAGCACAGCGTCGGGCTCGAACGGCCGATTCACCAGCCGCGCAAGGTTGAGCGAACCCAGCAGACAGGCGCCATAGGGCGGCAGCATCTGCTCCCCGCACGGATTGGAGGCGCTAATCGCCTCGCAATGGGCCAGGTTGTTGGCCAAGTTCACCCGGTCGATGAAGATGACTCCGGGCTCCGCACAGTCGTAGGTCGCACGCATCAGACGCTCCCAGAGCGCAGTTGCACCAACCATCCGGTAGGTCCTTCCGCCGAACACGAGCGGCCATTCGGCGTCCGCCTCTAGCGCTTGCATGAAGGCGTCCGTCACCAGCACCGAGATGTTGAAGTTGCGAAAGCGGGCGGCGTCGCGCTTGCTGTCGATGAATGCCTCGATGTCGGGGTGGTCGATGCGCAGACAGCCCATCATGGCGCCGCGCCGCTGCCCGGCGGAGATCACCGTCCGGCACATGGAATCCCAGCAGTCCATGAAGGTCAGCGGACCGGACGCTTCCGCTCCCACGCCAAGCACGGGCGCACCGCTCGGCCGCACCGTGGAGAAGTCCATGCCGACGCCGCCGCCCTGCTGCATGGTGACGGCGGCTTCCTTCAGATGTTCGAAGATGCCGTCCAGGCTGTCGGGCACGGTGCCCATCACGAAGCAGTTGAACAACGTCACGGTGCGCCCGGTCCCGGCGCCCGCGAGTACCCGTCCGGCGGGGATGAAGTGAAAGTCGCGGATCGCCTCCTCGAAGCGGGCGGCCCAGGCCTCGCGCACGCCGGGCTCCTCTGCCTGCGCAACAGCTTCCGCCACCCGCGCGGCGGTCTCGCCAAAGCTCGAGTCTCCGTCGCCCTCGATCGGTCGGAAGCGGTACTTGGCGGTCCAGATTTCCTCGGCGATGGCGATATCGAACATGGCGCTTTCACCCAATATCTTGTGTCTGAGCGTCATACTCACCGCAACATGAAGGATGAATGATCCAGATCATTGCGCGTCTCGGCAAGGCTCACTTCTCGCCCTTCCGAGGACTCGCGAGAACCGGCAGATAGGCCAGCAGGAACAGGGCAAAGGCGGCGATGAACAGCAGGGCACTCGCCCGGATGAGCTCGGTGTAGTGCTCACTGAGGAGTGGCGCCGCGACCCGGGTCACCGCCGCTGCGGTGATCAGTCCGAACAGCAGCTGAGTCGGCCCATTCGCCTTCAGTGCTCGCCCAGTATGGCCCAGGCTTGCCCGGGTCATCACCGCCAGAATCATCGAGGCCGCGGCCCCAACCATCAGCGCATGGATGGCCACCGACCGTGGCAGCTGGTCTGTCAGGATGCTCGCCCCCAGCAGGGCCAGCCCCACCGGCACCCACAGGAAGGCCACGTGCAGGATCAGCACCAGCCGGTCCGCCGCTGTCCGGCTGCCCTGCCAGCGTAGCAGCCGCAGCAGCTGCAGCGCCGCCGCGAACAGCAGCAGCAGGCCGGTCAGCTTGAACTCGGGCGCCGCCGCCCAAAAGAGAAACGCTATCGCCGTCGCGCCGATCGTGACCAGATCGAAGGGGCCTGGCTGCGTCGGCAGGTCCTTGGTCTCGCCGCGCTTGGCGAGCCAGTTGCGGGTGAAGCTCGGGATAATTCGGCCCCCGATCAGGCTGATCAGCAAAGTGATCAGCCCGATCCCCAGCCGCACACCAAGGAGCGGGTCCGCGACCAGGCCCGCCATTCCGGCGTGGTCCAGCCCGCTCGCGACCGCCAGCAGCAGCATGGCCGCGGCCACCGGCACATTGCGGTTCTTGGCCGCCAGCACCTCTTGCAAGGCAATGAGGCCCAGCACGAGCGGGAAGCTCACATCCACCGCCGCCGCCGCAGCCGGTCCAATCACCCCCGACCCAAGCATCGCCGCCCGCCCGGCCAGCCACAACAGCACCAGTCCCGCGAGCGGCGAACCGGCGATCGGGAGACGGCCGGTCCAGTTGGGAATGGCGGTAAGCATGAAGCCGGCCACGGCCGCAACGACAAAGCCGAACAGCATCTCGTGCCGGTGCCAGGCGAGCGCGTCTGGAACAGGCAACGTGATCGCTCCCGCCAGGCTACAGAGCCACAGCACCAGCGCCACCAGCGCCCATGCCGCGCTAACGAGGAAGAAGGGCCGGAACCCACCGCGCAGGAACGCGGGGGACTCCGCCATGCGCCGCTGGCGTAAGGCCAGCATCTGTTCGCCACGGGTCAGCATCGTCGATGAATGGCAGGAGGGGCGAAGTGGCGTGATGCGGAGTTGTACCTAATTGCCGGAGCAATGATTCGGAGCAGACATCCTCAGCCCGGCTGAACTAATTGCTGGAAGGCTGTTTCGGCGCCCGAAAGCAGACCGTCCGCTCACGGCCATTTGCCGACGCTCAGGCCGCAGACACTCCGCATGCCTGCTGTTGGTGGGAACAGGACCGACTGCTCCCCGGCGACCACTTACGATTTGCCGACGTTCGGCCGTGGCGACCTTGGTGAACGAACGTCCGCTCACCTTTTCAATTCGGTCATTCCCGATCGACCGTCGCGCGTCGGTAAACGTGCCGCCACCCATCATGGTGGCGCCGCGCTTCGATCGAAGGAGCCTGCCCAAATGACATGCAGCTCACTTGATCTTGCGAGTTATTCGCAATAACATGTTTGACCATCGGGGGGGTAAATCTTGCGTCATCGTCATTTGGCCGGCCTCGCGTCGGCCCTCTTGTTTGCAGCCTCGCCAGCTTGTGCAGGTGAGCTTGCGACCAAGGTCTACTCACCGGTGCTGGAGCCGGGGCAAACCGAAATAGAGTCCCGCTATGGCCGCCTGGTCGGTGGCGAGGATGCTCGCGAAGATGACCTTCTGGTCGAAGTGGCACACCATCTTTCCAAGCGCTTCTACGGTGGCTTCGAACTTGCCACCCACCGCGACCCAAACGGCTCGCGCGAGATCGAGTCCTTCGGCGTCGAAGCCATCGTCAGCTTCGGCAAAGTCGCGGGAATTCAGTCTGGTGTGCTCGTCGAATATGCCGCCAATCGACATGGTCGCGACGCCCTCGAGACCAAGTTGCTGCTTGAAAGGCCGATCGGAGAGTTCGACGCGCGCTTGAACCTCATTGCGGAGAAAGAACTCAGGGCAGGGGGTCCGCTTGAATTCGCTTACGCTGCGTCGGCAGACACCGAAGTCGCCGACGAGTTTCGGCTCGGTGTGATGGCGCTCGGCGAACTAGGCTCGTCCAGGCACCTGACCACTCACGGCGAGCATTTCGTTGGCCCCAACCTCAAGTACGAGCTCGAACCCAAGGAGGGTGGGGGAGAGCTTGGATTCGAACTCGGCTACCTGTTTGCCCTCGGCGAAGCCCGCGACGACGCGCGCGGACTGCTCCGGCTGCAGGTCGAGTACGGCTTCCGCTTCTAGGCGCCGGCCAGAATCAGTCGCGTTCACCCGTCTGCGCGAGCAGCGACGCATCCCCGAGAAAGCGCGTGCCCAGCAGGCCCGCCGCCAGCGCGCTGAGCGGGCCGCCGCGCGCCTCGTCGGCATCGAAGCTGACGTCGGCCACGTTGATGACTGGCTTGCCGCTCTGCTGCAAAGCGCCGTTGAGGCGCTGGAGGTCACCGGACTGAAGCGCCGCGAAGTCCCGTTCCACGTCGGTTAGTTCGCGCTCGAGGGCTTCCACTCGCGCAAGCTGATAAGCGGTCGGGGCGCCGTCAGTGGTGGTGATCGCACCGTAGACCGTATCGGTATGTTCGCGCAGCCGCTCTTCACCCGTGATCGCGCCACCCTCGGTGGTCGCCGCGATCTGCTTGCGTAGTACGTCACCGCGCTCCGCTACTTTCTCGGCAAGCTCCCGCGTGGGGGCGGGTGCACCCTTGTCGTCAGCGATCCGCTCGGCACCCTCACGAGCGGCGGCGATCTTGGCGGCAAGAGTACTCATCCGCGAGAAAAGCGACTTCACCCGCTCGGCCGCGTCATACTGTGCCTTGCGATCCGCGAGCGTGTAGGTCGCGCGGCGATCGAGCACGACGTCGAGCGGCATCGTTTCCGCTACGCCATTCTTGGTGATCCGCACCGTGTAACGACCCGGCATGACTCGCTGTCCCTGCGTCGAAGCGCCCGCGATGGAGGCGGCCGGCGGGACCTGCGGCGGCTTGGTCAGCATCGACCAGCTGATGCGGTTCAGCCCCTTGCGCCGAGCGGCCGGCAATTCGTCCACCACCGCGCCATTCGCGTCCAGGATTTCGACCTTCATCCGACCGATGACGTGCCGGGCGCGCTGATAGTAGCTGATCTGCGCGCCGTCCGGCGGGTTCTGACCGGCGTAGGTGGCATCCCCCTCGGCCCAGCCACCGCTGCCGCGCAGGCGCTGTTCGACCGGCCGGGACGGAATGAGCTTCAGGTCGGCCGCCAGTGTGGATGCATCGAGGCTGCGCAGCGGTGAGATGTCGTCGACGATCCAGATCCCCCGCCCGTGCGTCGCCAGCACCATGTCGTCGTCGCGAGTCTGGAAGGCGATGTCGCGGACCGCGACGTCCGGGAAGCCGGTTGGCTTGAACCGCGCCCAGGTCGTACCCCGATCGATCGAAGTGAAAAGACCCTTCTCAGTTCCAAGGTACAGGATCGACGGACGCCTGGGATCTTCCTTGATCACCCACGCATGGCCCGTCACGGCGTTGGTTCGGGCGCCGACGATTGGCTGCCAGCTCCGGCCGTAATCGGTGGTCCGGAACACGTAGGGGGCAAAGTCGCCATAGGTGTGGCGATCGATTGCGACATAGGCGGTCCCGGCGTCGCTCCGGCTCGCCTCGACCCACGAGACCCAGCTGCCGGCGGGCACCTTGAGGTTGCGGGTGAGATTGGTCCAGTGCGCCCCGCCATCACGGGTCAGCTGGACATTTCCGTCGTCCGTTCCGACCCAGATCTGCCCGGGCGAGAGCGGACTTTCGGAGATGGAGTAGATGGTGGCGTTGGTTTCCGCGGCGCTGTTGTCGACGGTGATCCCACCCGACTGCTCCTGTTTTTGGCGCATCGGGTCGTTGGTCGTGAGGTCGGGCGAGATGCGATCCCAGGTCGCACCATGATCACGCGTGCGGAACAGGAATTGCGACCCGATATACAGCACGGACTTGTCGTTCGGAGACAATGCGATCGGCGTGTTCCAATTGTACCGGAGCTTTTCCTTGTAGCCCGGTAGCGGCTGGATCGACCGCCCCGTCAGTGTCCGCCGGTCGATGCGCGCAATCGTCCCGCCCTGATATTCGGCGTAGACGAAGTTGGGATCGGTCGGATCAGCGAACGTCCACATGCCGTCGCCGCCGTACACATTCTCCCACCGCGAGTTGGTGATGCCGCCGGGATATTCCTGATCGCCGACCCAGCTCGAATTGTCCTGAAGCCCGCCGTAGACCTGATAGGGATCACGATCGTCGACGCTGACGTGATAGAACTGGCTGATTGGGAGGTTATACCCCTTCCACCATTTGTTGGCGCCATCATGGCTGAACCAAAGTCCGCCGTCGTCCGCGCCAACCAGCTCCTTGCTGTTGTTCGGATTGATCCAGACGTCGTGCCAGTCGCCATGGCTGGCGCCGGCCGCGTTCGCGAAGCTCTTGCCGCCGTCCTCCGAAGCGATGACCGAGAAGCCCATCTTGTAGAGCTTCTGGTCGTCCTTGGGATCGACCACCAACCGGCTGAAGTAGAATGGTCGCCAGACCATGCCCTGGCTGCGGTCCCGCTCCTCCCAAGTGCGCCCACCGTCGCTCGACGCGAACAGCGCCGAACGGACATTCTCGATGAAGGCGTAGATCATCTTCGGGTTGGACGGTGCGAAGACCACCTCCACCCGGCCCCACGGACCTTTCGGAAGGCCCGATCGGGTGGAGGAATCAAGCGGGACCCAAGTCGCGCCGCCGTCCTGGCTTTCCATCATGCGGCTACCGGACGGAGCGGTCGGCCCTTCACCGCCAGAACGGAAGGTCCAGCCCTTGCGCCGGAAGTCCCACAGGCCCGCCAGCAGGTGCCGCGGGTTCGCGGGATCGAGCGTCACCGACGAACAGCCGGTCGAAAGGTTCGAGCCCTTGAGCACCAGGCTCCAGGTCGCACCACCATCGAGGGTGCGGTAGAGGCCGCGATCGGCACTGTCGCTCCACAGGGCGCCGGGCGCGCAGGCATAAACGATGTTGCTGTTCGTGGGATCGATCGCGATTTTCGTGATGCGTTCGGTCCGGGGGAGCCCCACGCGGGTCCAGTTGTCGCCGCCGTCTGTCGACTTCCAGATGCCGTCACCGATCGAGACGGAATTGCGTGTCCACGATTCTCCCGTGCCCACCCAGATGGTCTTCGGGTCCTTGGGATCGATAGCGATGGCGCCAATCGACTGCGACCCGGCCTTGTCGAATACAGGGCGGAAAGTCGTTCCGCTGTCTTCCGACTTCCATACGCCGCCAGAGGCCGCGCCGACATACAGCGTGACTTTTCCGTCAGCCTCCTGGTGACCAGCAAGCGCGGCGATGCGCCCCGACATGGTCGCCGAACCGATGTTGCGGATGCCAAGGCCGGAGACGGTGCCCGAGTCCACGGTCGGCGTGGGTGCGGCTGGGCTGGCGGCCATCGCGGCGGTGCTGCTGGCGGCGAGAAGCAGCGCGGTGATCGAAATGCGCATGGGCATCATCCTTCTCAGTGCGCCGGGGAGGACTTGGCCGGGCTTGCCGGGGTTGTCGGTTGGGGCGGTTGTGGCGTTTGCGACGGTTTCTGCTCCGACGCATCGGGAGCGGCCGGCGCGGCTCGGGCTGCGCTTCCGCCGGGTTGTGCGAAACTCGCCGGGTCGACCTTCGGGTTCGCCACCGCCGACGCAATCAGGATCCGCACTCGCTGGCCGGGCTGAGTCGGCTGCCAGCTGTCGATCGCCATCGGGAAGTAGACACCGCCGACCTTCTCATAGTCGCCATACTCATAATCGGTGACGGTCTGCGCCCCGCGCACCTGCCGAGTCTCGGTCGCCCGGATCTCAAGGAAGGTGTCCGGATCAAGGAGGTAATCATATTGATCGCCGTCCTTCTGCCGGACCTGCAACTTGTAGGCGTTGGTTCCATCGAAGTCTTCGCGACCGAGGTAACGAACGGTCGAGCCGTCGCGTAGCGATGCCAGCAGCACGCCGTCGATCAGGGCTGCGTCGGCCTGCGCGCGGGCCTCGTCGGTGGACATCCGCTCGGCATCTTTGCGGCCCTGGAAAGGATTGATCTTCCAGGCCGACTGACCGTCATACGCTTGCACCACCGTGAGACCCTGGACGCTGAGGTCGTCACGCACCCGGTCGCCGCCTGCTCCACCCCGGGCGCGGACCTCGTGATAGGTGAGCTGGAAGTCGCCAGGGGCAATGAACTTGCCGTCGAACTGGAGCGCGTTGATCGCGGCCAAGGCCGAGGCGCCCCCACGAGCGGCCAAATTCTTGGCGACAAGGTCTGCGGCGCTCGGCTCAACCGCCGAAGCTGGAGCCGACATGGCCAGCAGGAAACAAGCTAAACCAGCAGCGCGAGCGTTCATGCGGCGTCCCCCTCGATGTCGGCGAAGAGTGCCCATCATCCACGGCTAGAGCAAGCAAACTCTCGTTAACGACCGGCTCGGACGAAGCCGTACCCCATCGGCCCCTGCTGCCGCCTCCGATCCGCCGGCAAACGCTTGCCCATCGTGCTGAGGCTCGCCAAGGCAAAAGCATGTTTGAACTCGATCAACGCCGGTTCAACCGACTTGCGCTTGGCGCGATGCTGCTCGGCTTCCTGTTGCTTGCGGGGGCTTTTGGCGCCGCCCTCGTCAGCCAGGCAATTGACCAGCGCAGCAACCAGTGGGTTCAGCACACCTTTCGCGTAGTTGATGAACTTAGCCGGCTCGACCTGGCTGTCGAACGCAGCGAAACGGCGGCTCGGGGCTACGTCATCCGCCCCGATGTCAAGCGACGCCAGACCTTCCAACAGAACCGCGACCTTTTCGCGCCGGCGCTCGACAGCATCGGCCGCGAAACCAGCGACAATCCCGTCCAGACAAGGACGATCGCGCGGCTCATCCCCATGCTTGCCGATGAACGCGACACCCTTAATCGGATCATCGCCCTGACCGACCAGCGCGGTGCCGACGCGGCGCAGGCGGCGCTGGGGATTGAAATGGACAAGCGGCGGCTCAACGCCATTCGCGCCGTGCTGGCGGAAATGCGAGCGGAAGAACTTCGCCTGCTCCGCATTCGGATCGGGGACGCTAAGCGCGCGTCGGGCTGGTCCCAGCTCGCGTTGCTAGTCACCGGGCTACTGCTCGGCTTGCTTGGCCTCGTGACCTTCCTCACTGTTCGCCGCTATACCGGACAGCTCGAGGGCGCCCGCGCGCGGGTCGACCAGCTAAACGCTGGCCTCGAAGCACGCGTCCGGGAACGCACCGCCGAACTGAGACGGGTGAACGCCGAGTTGCAGCGCTTTGCCTACATCGTGAGCCACGACCTGCGCTCACCTCTCGTCAACATCATGGGTTTCACCGCCGAGCTCGACACTTCGGCCAAGGCGCTCACGGGATTGATCGACAAGGTCGATGCCGAGGCGCCCCAACTGGTCGATGAGCCTGCGCGGCTGGCGGCGCGGGAGGACCTGCCCGAAGCGGTGAGTTTCATCCGTGCCTCGACCCAAAAGATGGACCGGCTCATCAACGCGATCCTGCGCCTCTCCCGAGAGGGTCGCCGCAATCTTCGTCCCGAGCGGCTGGACCTAGGTGAGGTGATCCCCGGAATTGCCCGGACCTTCGAACAGCAACTGAGCGCCCTCGACGCAAGTGTGGAGGTCGGCAAACGGATGCCTGTCATCGAGCAGGACCGGGTGGTGATCGAGCAGATCGTCTCCAACCTCGTCGACAATGCTCTCAAATACGGCGTGGAGCGCGGCGGCCACATCCGCGTCGGCGCGGTGACCAGGGGTCCAATGACCGAAATCAGCGTCAGTGATGATGGCCGGGGAATCGACCCCAAGGACCATGAGCGTATCTTCGACCTGTTCCGGCGTGCCGGAAAGCAGGACGTGGCCGGCGAGGGGCTCGGCCTTGCCCACGTCCGCGCGCTCGCTTACCGGCTCGGAGGTTCGATCGACGTCAGCTCGCAGGTTGGCCAAGGTGCGACTTTTCGTTTAGTTATCCCAACGATTTACCGCGAACAGGAGCCTGAAGCTTGAACCAGCAGCGACCCGTCAGCATCGTCATGATCGAAGATGACGAGGGCCATGCGCGGCTGATCGAGAAGAACATCCGGCGCGCGGGCATCTCCAACACGCTGAAGCACTTTCTCGATGGCGGAAGCGCGCTCGACTATCTGTTCAACGACCCCGAGGGGCCGTGCAAGAACGGACCGGCGCTGGTCCTGCTGGACCTTAACCTGCCCGACATGAGTGGGACCGAGATCCTCGAGCGTATCAAGAGCGACCCCGCGCTGAAGCGGACGCCCGTGGTCGTTCTCACCACGACCGACGACAAAGTCGAGATCGAGCGCTGCTACGACCTGGGTGCGAACGTCTACATCACCAAGCCGGTGAACTACGAGAGCTTCGCCGACGCCATCCGTCAGCTTGGGCTGTTCCTGTCGGTGATACAGGTCCCGGAACCCGACGCCGCGTGAAGCAAGCGCGTCGCATCCTCTACATCGACGACGATCCCGGTCTGTGCCGCCTGGTGCAGAAGTCGCTCGAGCGTCAGGGCTACCGGGTCGCTACGGCGAACACCGGCGATGAAGGCCTCGCCCTGGCCGCGGCTGGCGGCTTCGACGTGATCGCCGTTGATCATTACATGCCGGGGCAGGACGGGCTGGAAACGCTCACCGCCCTGCGCAAGCTGCGTGACTGTCCGCCGGTGGTCTATGTCACCGGATCCGAGGAGAGCCGGGTCGCAGTGGCGGCGCTCAAGGCGGGTGCTGCTGACTATATCGTCAAGTCGACCGGCGGCGACTTCGTCGAACTTCTGGAGCAGAGCTTCGATACGACGCTGGCAGCGGTTCGGCTGCAGCAGGAGAAGCTCGCCGCCGAGCAGGCGCTGAAAAGCTCGAACGAGCGGCTTCAGGCGCTCCTTCGGGAGGTCAATCACCGGGTCGCCAACTCGCTGCAGATGGTGTCCGCCTTCGTCCACATGCAAGCGCGCGACGTCACCAACGAGGCCGCACGCGAGGCACTGCGTGACACCGACAGCCGGATTAAGGCGATCGCCCAGGTGCACCGCCGGCTCTACACGTCGGACGACGTCGAAAGCGTGGCGATGGACGAATATCTAGCGGCCATCGTGGCTGAGCTGCAGGATACCTGGTCGACCCCTTCCGCGCCGCGCCCGATCCGGCTGCAAGCCGACCAGCTGGTCATGAAGACGGATCATGCGGTCTCGCTTGGCGTCGTGGTCAATGAGTTGGTCAGCAACGCCTGCAAGTACGCCTATCAACCCGAGGAGCCGGGCGAGATAAGGGTCAGGCTTGCCGGCAAGGTGCCGAGCGGCTTCCGCTTGGAGATCGAGGACGACGGTGTCGGCATGCCGGCGGGTGCCAAGCCAAAGGGCAGCGGCCTAGGCTCCAAGATTATCCATGCGATGGCTCGCAGCCTGTCGGCCAGCTTCGCCTACGAAGCCTCACCCGCCGGTGTCCGGGCGGTACTCCAGGCCGCCTGATTCAGGCTGGCAAGCCGCCGGTCTGCCGCAGGGCTTCACCCAGTGCCAGCGCCGCCGATGTCGCGAGATTGAGCGAACGCACCTCCGCCCGCATCGGCAGACGCACCCTGGCATCGCAAGCCTCGGCAACGATCGCGGGAACCCCTGCGCTCTCCTTGCCGAACAGCAGCACGTCGTCTGCTTCGAAGTGGAAAGTGTAGGCATCTTCCGCCGCTTTGGTGGTGAAAAGGATCAGCCGGCTGCCCGCGAGTGTTTGCTTGAAAGCGTCGAAATCCTGATGGCGAGTGACGCTGACATGATCGATATAGTCCATGGCGGTCCGCCGGACTCGGCGGTCATCCCAGGCGAAGCCCATCGGCTCGATCAGGTCGATTGCCGCGCCCAAGCAAGCGCCGAGCCGCAGCACCGAGCCGACATTGCCAGCGATTTCAGGTTCGAACAGCGCGATCCGCATCAAGGCTGACTGGCCAAGGAGCGGGTCGCGCGCAAGTCCGGCCGCTAGGCGACCGTTGCGCTCGACGCCGTGAGGGTGCGTTGAACCAGCCCCTTCAGATCGACCCGCGCCTTCAGCCGCGCGGCGAGCAGGGCTGTGCCGCTGACCTTGCGCTGGACAAACAGCAGCGTGGCGGGCGGCAGGTGCCAGCTGTCCCGGTCAGCGGCGATCGCCATCCCTTGCTCGCGCAATGTGGCGACAAAGGCGCGGTCGCCAAAGTCAAAGGGTCCGGGACGCTCGAGCACCTCGAGGATGACGCGAATCATCTGGTCAATGAGCGCGCCATGGCGCTCCACGGCCAACGCTCCTAGGAATCCGGCCGCGACCGCCGCCTCGCGGATACGCGGGACGTCGCCATCGAGCAGCGCCGCCAAAAGCCGGGCGTAGCCGGCGGACACCGGCGCTTCGACCTCTTGCGCCGCTCCGAAGTCGAGCAGCACGAGGCGGCCCGTATCAGGCTGTACGCGGTAGTTGGCGAAGTTGGGATCGGTCTGCATCAACCTGAATTCGAACAGCTCGCGCAGAACCAGTTCGACCAGCTCCGCAACGGCGGTGTCCCGTACGCTTTGGTCGGCTTCTTCCAGCGTCTCGATCGGCTTTCCCCCGACAAAACTCATGGCGAGCACGTGACCATTACTGAATTCCGGATCGAGCGTTGGCACCACAAAGCGCCCATCGTTCGCCAGCAGCCGGCCGTAGCGCTGCAGATAATTGGCTTCGCGCCGATAGTCCGCCTCGCGCGCCAGCTGCTCCTTGGCCGCGGTCAGCAGCGGGGCAATGTCGAGCGCGGACGGCAGCAACCCCGATAGCCGCAGCAGGGTGGCGACATTCTCGACGTCGGCGTCGATGCTGTCCGCGACGCCGGGATATTGCACCTTGATCGCCAGTTCGCGGCCGTCCCGTGTCGTGGCCCGATGCACCTGCCCAATCGAGGCGGCGGCGATTGGAGTGGCGTTAAACTGCCGGAACTGTGGCCGCCAGGGCGTGCCCCACTCCCGGTTCAGCACCTGCTGCAACTGCTGAGGCGGCATTCGATAGCCCTGGTCGCGAAGCCGGGCGAGGATGGCGCCAAGCTCGTCGGGCAGGAACTCGCCGGCGTCGAGCGAAATCATCTGCCCCAGCTTCATCGCGGCACCGCGCAGGTGCGCCAGCCGGTCGGCCAGCCGCCTCGCGTTGGCGGGGGTAAGCAGCATGTCCTGCACGCTCGGCCGCTGTCCATCGGCCAGCCGCCGCGCGCCTTCGGCGATCATCCCGCCAGCGACCCCGCCAGCCAGCCGCCCGAACTGGCCAAAACGCGCCAGTCGGCCGCGCGGCACGGATCGATAATCGTCGTCGCTCATCCGGCGGATATGGGGCGGGAGCGATCAACCGCTACCGGGTCTTAAGTCCCTAGTTGCGGTGCCTCCGGCGCAATACGTCGGTGACGGCCGTCCAATCGGTGCCGCGCGCCTGCAGCAGCACGGTCAGGTGAAACAACAGGTCGGCGATCTCCTCGGCGACACCGGTCTCATCTCGGGTGACCGCCGCCAGCGCCACTTCGACGCCTTCCTCGCCGACCTTCTGCGCGATCCGCTCGACGCCTTCCTTGAGCAGCCAGCGGGTGTAGCTGGTGTCAGGTCCCGCCTTGGCGCGGTCGGCCACGACGGCGGCCAGTTCAGCCAACCAGCCTGGTCCGATGGGCTCGCCGCCGAAGCAGCTTGGAGTACCTTCATGGCAGGTGGGGCCACTCGGCTCGGCCAGCACCAGCAGCGCGTCAGCGTCGCAATCCTCGTGCACGCCCACGACGGTTAGCCTGTTGCCGCTCGTTTCACCCTTTTGCCACAGCCGTCCCTTGGACCGGCTGAAGAAGGTCGCGAAGCCAGTCTCCAGCGTGGCCGCCAGCGCCTCCCGAGTCATGTATCCGAGCATCAGCACCCGTCCGCTTGCGGCATCCTGCACCACGGCGGGCAACAGGCCGTCCATCTTCGCCCAGGCAAGCCCGTCGAGATCGGCGGCGGTCAGGGGCGAACGTCGATCCCGCACGTCGTGAGATACTCCTTGAGTTGAGGGATCGCGATTAAGCGATCGTGGAAGACGGTGGCGGCCAGTGCGCCGCTCGCGCCGGCGGCAAGCACGTCGCGAAAATGCTCGGGTGCACCAGCTCCACCGCTGGCGATCACGGGCACCGGCACCGCTTCGATCACTGCGGCCGTATGTTCCACATCGTAACCAGTGCGTACGCCATCGCGGCTCATGCAGTTGAGCACGATCTCCCCCGCGCCTCGGCTGGCGGCTTCGCGGACCCACTCCTGGGTGCGGCGGCCTGCCGCGCGGCTCATCGACGGATCGCCGGTGTATTGCTTGACCTGATAGTCTCCGTGCTCATCCCGCAGGCTGTCGACTCCGACCACCACGCACTGGCTGCCGAAGTCGCGCGCCAGTTCCTCGATCAGCTCCGGCCGCTCCAGCGCAGGTGAGTTGACGGACACCTTGTCGGCTCCGGCCTCGAGCACGGCGGCGGCCTGGTCGCGCGTGCGGATTCCGCCCGCCACGGCGAACGGGATGTCGATCAGCCGAGCCACCCGCCGAACCCAGTCGAGATCGACGCTGCGTCCCTCTGGGCTGGCCGAGATATCGTAGAACACCAGTTCGTCGGCCCCCGCCGTGACATAATGAGCGGTATGCTCCTCGATAGAGCCCATGTCGCGATGGCCTTCGAAGCGCACGCCCTTGACCACGCGGCCGTCGCGTACGTCCAGGCAGGGGATGATGCGGCGGGTGGGCATGGCGTTAGGCGAACAGCTCCTCGGGCGCGATCCGACCTTCCCACAGGGCCTTCCCCACGATCACGCCATCGGTGGGGAGGTCGGCGATGTCGCCGAGCGAGGAAATACCGCCACTCGCCTGTATCGCCAGGTGCGGCAATTGCTCGACGGCCTGTTCGTAAAGCGCCTCGTTGGGGCCCTGAAGCATGCCATCCTTGCCGATGTCGGTCAGCAGCAGGTGACGCGCCTCGGGGAAGCGTGCGGCGACGTCCCACAGACTGATTCCGCTCGCCGCCTGCCACCCGTGCGTCGCAACCAACGGCGTGCCATTCTCGACCCGAACGTCGAGGGCCAGCGTGATGCGGTCCGGCCCGAAGCTGTCGAGCATTGCGGCGACGAGGTCAGGCCGGGTGACGCACAGGCTGCCGACCACTGCTCGCTCCACCCCCGCGTCGAAGAGCCGGGCGACATGGTCGGTCGAACGGATGCCGCCGGCGACCTGCAGCTTGAGGTCACCCGCGCGCGCCAGCTTGCCGATCAGGTCGTGTTGCACCGGTTCACCCACGCGAGTGCCGTCGAGGTCGACGATATGAGCCCAGCTTGCTCCGGCCGCGGCGAAGCGGGCGAGGGCGGCGGCGGGCGCCTCGTGGTAGAAGGTCGATTCCTCGAATTGCCCCTGACGCAATCGCACCGGGCGGCCACCCATCAGGTCCATGGCGGGATAGATGATCATGCGGCGAGCCAGCCTTGCAGGAAGCGGGCACCGGGTTCGCCTGAGCGCTCGGGGTGGAATTGCGCGCCGGTCAGCCGGCCGGAGCGGACGACCGCCGGAATGGCGCGGCCGTATTCGGCGCTCGCAACGGTGGCCGGACCATCGTCGCAGGCAAAGCTGTGCGCGAAATAGACGTGGTCGCCGTTCTTGAGACCGCAGGCATCGCCGCGCACCTCCAGCGGGCTCCAGCCCATGTGGGGCACCGGGCGGCCCGCAGCGGGCGCGAGCTTGCGCACGCGCCCGGGCAGCAGGCCAAGCCCTGCGGTGTCCTCCTCCTCCGTCGCTTGGAATAGCAATTGCATTCCCAGGCAGATGCCGAGCAGTGGCTGCGGCAGTTGGACGAGCAACCGGTCGAGCCCACGTGCTCGCGCCTGACGCATGGCATAGCCGGCGTGTCCCACCCCCGGCAGCACAAGCTTGTCCGCCAAGCGCAGCACCTCGGGATCGCCGCTGATTTCCGGAGTCACGCCCAGCCGCTCGAAGGCGATCGCCACCGAGCCAAGGTTGCCGTAACCAAGGTTGACGCAGACCAACCTCACAGCACACCCTTGGTGCTCGGCAGCGCGTCGCCGGAACCTTCGCGCGCAACCGCCTGCCGCAGCGCCCGGCCGAACGCCTTGAAGCAGGCCTCGACCTTGTGATGGTCATTGTCACCGTCGACCCTGACGTGGATGGCCGCGCGCATCGAGTCCGCCAGGCTGCGGAACAAGTGGGGCGTCATCTCGGTCGGATAGTCGCCGATGTGGCTGGAGGAAAAGCTGCCCTCGAACCGGCAAAAGGGCCGACCGCTGAGGTCGATCAGCACTTGTGCCTCGGTTTCGTCCATCGGGAGTGCAAAGCCGAACCGCCCGATCCCGCGCTTGTCGTCCAGCGCTGTTCCGAGCGCCTGGCCAAGCGCGATCGCGCAATCTTCCAGGCTATGATGAGGATCGATCTCCAGGTCGCCGTCGCAGGCGAGCACCAGGCTGAAGTTGCCGTGGGCGGCGACCTGGTCGAGCATGTGGTCGAAGAATGGAACGCCCGTTGCGATCCGCCGCGGCTCGGCCCGGTCGAGGTCGACGGCGACGGCGATTCTGGTCTCCTTCGTGTCGCGCACCAGTTCCGCCCGGCGCGCCGGCCGCTCGACCCCAACCGGAACCCCGAACGCCCGCAGCGCGGCGTCATTCTCCTCACGCGTGCCGATCGTGAGCCGGACTCCGCCCGGCGCCGCATTCTCGCGGAAGCGCACGCGAATGCCGAGCGCGTCGAGCCGCCTGCTGAGCCCCGCGGCATCATCGACCTCCACGAACAGGAAATTGCCTTGGCTCGCGTGCAGCCGGCGAACGATGGGTGAGCGTTCCAGCAGTGGCGCCAGCCGTGCCCGCTCGGCCTTGAGTTCCTCTATTCGCTCAAGATGGATCGCCCGCCGCGCCGGTGCCAGGGACGCCTCGGCGGCCTCGATGCAGAGCGTTGGAAGCGGGTAGGGTGGCGCCGCGCGGCCGACCATGGCGATGATGTCCGGCGGACCGATCAGTCCGCCGACTCGCGCACCGGCCAGGCCGAACGCCTTGGACAAGGTCTTCAGCACGACCAGGTTGGGACGCCGATTGGCTTCACTGGCCAGGCTCGGAGTGTCACTGAACTCCAGATAGGCCTCGTCGAGGACGATCAGCGTGTCGGGCAGCGCATCCGCTACCCTCAGCACATCGGCCGGATCGACTGGCGTGCCCGTGGGATTGTTGGGCGAACAGATGAAGGCGAGCTTGAGGTCGGGCTCCCCGGCCACAGCGGCGATCAACCGCTCCGGCTCGAAGGCGAAATCATTGCCGAGCCGCGCCTCGATCACGCGCGCACCCTGCAACCGGGCGAAATGGGCATAGGCAGAAAAGGTCGGGAGGCAGACGCTGACCGCATCCTGGCCGCCGCGGCAAAAGGCACGGATCAGGAGGTCGATCGCATCGTCGCCGCCGCGCGTAACGAGGAATGATGCGGGCGCCACACCGTACAGTGCCGCCATTGCCGCGCGCAGCCGGGCCGGCTGCGGCTCGGGATAACGATTGACCCCTTTGGGTCCGAGCGGCGGGTAGGGGTTCTCGTTCGCGTCGAGCTTGATCGCGTTCGCGCCGAACGGATCGGCGGCGCGCCCGCCAAGGTCGAAGGCGGGTAGCGAAAGGATTTCCGGCCGGGCGAGGCGTTCGGCCAGGCTCATGCGACGACCTTTGCCAGGCGCGCATCCGCCGCCCGAGCGTGCGCCTCCAAGCCCTCCAGCCGTGCCAGCGCAGCCGCCGCGGGCGCGATAGCGCGGGTCGCTTCCTCGGTCACTTCCTGCACGGTCATCGCTTTCATGAACGTCAGCACCGACACACCGCTCCATGCCCGCGCCGCGCCGTCGGTCGGGAGGACGTGGCTCGAGCCGGCGCAGTAATCGCCAAACGTCTCGGCCGCCCGCCGCCCGGCAAAGATCGATCCCGCGTTGCGGATCAGCGGCAGCAGCGCGGCTGGGTCCGCTACATTCAGCGAAAGATGTTCGGCGGCATAGGCATTCGCCACGTCGGTTGCCTCAGCTAGGCTATTGCAGAGGATCAGGCGGGCGGCCTCGAGCGAGCGTTCGGCGATGGATCGCCGGGGCAGATCGGCCACCTGGCGCGCGACTTCCCGCTGGACCGCCGCCAGCAGGTCCGCCGAAGTCGCCGCCAGCAACACCTGCGCCTGAGGGTCATGCTCCGCCTGGCTCAGCAGGTCAGCCGCCACTACCGCCGGATCAGCCTCGTCGTCCGCAATCACCATCAGCTCCGACGGGCCCGCCGGCATGTCGATTCCCGGGCCGCCGGGCAGCGCGCTGACCTGGGTCTTGGCTTCGGCGACCCACGCATTGCCCGGTCCGCAGATCTTGTCGCAGCGCGGGATCGGCCCCGCACCAAAGGCCAGCGCTGCCACCGCCTGTGCGCCACCGACCGTCCAGACCGCCTCGATGCCGCAATAGTCGGCGGCCAGAGCGACCAGCGGGTCGAGGCTTCCGTCGGTGCGCGGCGGAGTTACCACTAACAGCTCCCGCACTCCGGCCGCCCTTGCGGGCAGCGCCAGCATGAGCAGCGTGGAGAAGAGCGGCGTCGCGCCGCCGGGCACATAAAGGCCGACCCGGTCGATGGGCCGCCACAGCTTGCGCACTGCCAGCCCTGGCATGGTCTCGACCGTCAGGTCGGCCGGCCGGCTCTTGGAATGAAAGGCGCGGATGTTGGCGACCGCAAGCTCGATCGCGGCGAGCTGCTCATCAGACAATTGCCGACGGGCCTCCGCCGCCGGTGCAGCCACCGGCACTAGAAAGGGCGGCGCGCCGTCGATACTCTCCGCCACCCGGCACAGCGCGTCCCAGCCGCCGGCACGAACGTCCGCGACGATGGCGCCGACGCGTGCCTTCAGCGCCTCGTCCGAACGACCGCCCGGCCGCGCCAGCAATGTCGTGCGCTCCGCCGGCGAAAGATTGCTCCAAACTGCCTGCTTCACAGCATCATCTTCTCGATAGGCAGGACCAGGATGGCCGATGCTCCGGCCGCCTTGAGGTCGTGCAACGTCTCCCAGAACACCGATTCCTGGCACACCGCGTGGACCGCGAAATGCCCCGGCCGCCCATGCAACGGCAGGATGGTGGGGGCTTCCGCGCCGGGCAGCAGGCGGGTGATCGCCGGCAATGCCGTGCTCGGCGCGTTGAGCATGATGTACTTGGCGTCGCGGGTGCCGATCACGCCCTGTAGTCGCTTCCACAGCCGCTCCGCCTGGTCCTGCTTGGGTCCGGTGATAGGGCGGCGGGTGCGGATCAGGACCGCCTCGCTCTCCAGCACCGTCTCAACCGCCTTCAAGCCATTTGCCTCCAGCGTGGCGCCGGTCGAGACCAGGTCACAAATATAGCCGGCGATCCCCAGCCGGGGCGCGAGCTCCACCGCACCATTCATCTTCACGGCTTCCGCGTCGATCGCGCGTTCGGCCAGCCAGGCCTCGACGATGTTGGGGTAGGACGTCGCGATGCGCTGGCCCGCCAAGCTCTCCGGACCGCGCCATTGCGCTCCCTCCGGCGCTGCCAGCTTGAGCGTGCAATGGCCAAAGCCCAGCTGCGCGATTTCCTCGCAGCGCTCCTCGCCTTCCTCGAGTGCGAATTCCCGAAGGACATTCTGGCCCACGATCCCGAATTCGCACGCGCCGTCCGCGACGAAGGTCGGAATGTCGTCGTCGCGCACGAACATGAGGTCGGCAGGAAAGTTCTCGATCCGAGCCGCGAGCGCGTTCTTGCCGTTGGCGATCCGCAGGCCGGCATGCGTCAGTAGCCCGCGCGACAGGTCGGACAACCGGCCCGACTTCTGGATGGCAATATGCAGCCGCTCCGCATCAACCAGCATTGGTCGCCTCCAGCGCGTCAAGAGTTTGACGGTAGCCCTGATGGGGCTCCTGCCGCAGGAAACGCGCGACGCGGACAATCGTCGTCGTGCTGACGCCCGTGGCGTCGTGGATGTCGCGATAGCTCATGGGCGTGGAGTCGAGCAGTCGCGCGACGTGCCACCGCTCGGCCAGCGTTCGCACCTCGGCGGGCGTGCACAGGTCGGTCAAAAAACGGCGCATTTCCGCTGCCGTGCGCGGCACCATCAAGGCTGCGCACAGGTCATTGGTCAATTCGGAGAGGTCGCGGCTAGGGTTCATCTTGTTACAACGTGCTAGAACAGTAGCACGCATCTAGGCAGGTCGGAGCGGCGGTTCAACCCCCCGTCCGGCCGCGTCCAGCCGCCGAGAATAAGATTGTCAGGCCGCCTGCTTCAGCTGCGCCGAGACATGGTCGAACACCGCGACATGCATCGGCTTCTCGAATTCGAGGCCCGCATCCCACTCCTCGTGCCAGCGAACCCAGCTTAGTAGCGGTTCGATGCCGGGCACGGTGATCCACAGCAGCTGCCCGTCCTGCACCCGTTCGCGAAGTGCGATCCGGCAGCCATGCTGCGACAGGTCCTGGAGCGGAACCTCATAGGCCATCTCCCTAGGCTTGCGGAAATAGACGTGCGCGGGCAGCGGCTCACGAAGCCCGCGCCGATGTTCCTCTTGTTCCATGATTTGACCCCGTCAGACTCGGCTTACTGGTTTCTGAAATGCCGGAACTCTGCCGATTTCCACAGCGCGGAGTCGGGGCCGTCCGAGTTCGGGACGGATGACGGCGATGCGACCTCGCGCTAAGCAGGGCCCATGCCGCTCTATGCTCTCGACGATGTCGCCCCGCAGCTTGCCTCCGACGCCTGGGTCGCGCCATCCGCCGACCTGATCGGCGACGTCCGCCTCGGAGCACGCGCCAGCGTCTGGTTCGGGGCCGTGATCCGCGCCGACAACACGCCGATCATACTGGGTGAGGAAAGCAATATCCAGGATGGCGCTGTCTGCCATTCCGATCCCGGTGCACCGCTCACCATCGGGCGGGGCGTCACGATCGGGCACCAGGCGATCCTGCATGGCTGTACTATTGGGGCCGGCGCGCTGATCGGGATGGGGGCGAGGGTGCTCAACCACGCGCTGGTCGGCGAACGCTGCCTCGTCGGCGCTGGTGCACTGGTGACCGAGGGCAAGACCTTCGAGCCCGCCATGCTGATTGTCGGCTCACCGGCGCGCGCCGTCCGTCCGCTGACCGACGCCGAACTCGCCATGCTGGCGGGCTCGGCTGCTCATTACGCGCAGAAAGCGGCCGTTTACGCGGCGGGCCTCAGTCAAGTCCGCTAGGTCACAAGCCTGACACTTGGCGGCGGGCTCCGCCTTGCCCACCTTGGCGGACATGATCGACATTCGCCCCTTCAGCTCGCTCGGCCACGCCAATCACGGCTGGCTCGACGCCCACCACCACTTCTCCTTCGCGAACTATTACGACCCCGCCCGCATGGGCTGGGGCGCGATCCGCGTGTGGAACGACGACTGGATCGCCGCCCAGAGCGGCTTCCCGCCGCACCCGCACAAGGACATGGAAATCGTCACCTACGTCCGCACTGGCGCGATCACGCACCAGGACTCGATGGGCAACAAGGGTCGCACCGGCGCTGGTGACGTGCAGGTGATGAGCGCGGGCACGGGCGTCACTCACGCCGAATACAACCTGGAACAGGAGCCGACGACTCTGTTCCAGATCTGGATCGAGACGGACCGCAAGTCAGCGCCGCCAAGCTGGGGTGCCATGCCCTTTCCGAAGGACGCCCGCGCCGGCAATTTCCAGCTTCTCGCCAGCGGCAACGCCGATGACGGCGTGCTCACCATCAACGCCGACGCAAAGATCCTCGGAACGACGCTCAGCGCTGGAAGCACGATCGAGCTGGAGGCCGACTCCGCTCGTCACCTCTACTTGGTCCCGTCGGGCAAGGTGCGGGTCAACGACGTGGCCGCCAGTCCGCGTGACGGCGTGGCGATCACCGGCGAGGCCCGTGTGACCATCACCGCCGAGGAAGACGCCGAGCTGGTGCTGGTCGACGCCCGCTGACGGCTGCGCGCGCTTGTCTGACGGCGGATTAGCGGGCATTAGGCGCCGCTGATCCGCCGGCCCGGACGCGGGGGCGTCCGTGGGGGTTCCGGCGACCCACTTGCAAGGTTGTTCCAAGTTGCCCGTGTCCGGCGTCCGTCGCCTGTTCCTGTTCCTGCTGCTGAGTGGCCTTGCGTCCGTTGTCACGGCGCAAAGCAACGTGGTCGCGCCGCCGCCACCGTCCCGCGCGGATACCGTCGGGCCGGAGCAGCTGCGCGACTTCGCGCTGCCTGGCACTCGCGAGCAGCCAACTCAGCAGGACGCTCCCGCCGCGACCACGCCCAGCGGTTCGGCGCCGGTCACCACCACCACGCTTCCGCCTGCCAGCCGCGCGCCGGCGCCGGCGCCGACTGCCACCGCCCCGCGCCAGTCGGTCCCTTCCGCGCAGACTTCGTCCTCGCCCAGCCGCCCGGCCAACACGGTCAGCGTGCCGCTTCCGCAAGCCGAGGCTCCCACCTCGTCGACCACTTCGACCCAAGCCTCGTCCGGGTCCGCGCCGCTGGTCCTGCCGCCAGCGACCGCCGCGCCGGAAGCGCCGCCGACCCAGTACGAGCCGACACCGTCCGTGTCGGCGCCTGCTGCAAGCGAGGGGTCCGACAGTGGCTGGAGCAAGCTGCTGCTGCCCCTTCTTGGACTAGTCATCGCTGGCGCAGCACTGGCCTGGTGGTGGCCGCGCCGCCGCCGTGCCGGCGTTGAAGACACCGGCTTCGGTCAGCTCGCCTTCGCTGGCGCGCCGGCGGGCGCCATCACCGAACCCGCACCGACCGCTCGTCCCGCACCGGCGCCTACGCCTACGCCTACGCCTGCGCCTGCCCCTCAGCCCGAGGCACCCGTCCGCGCGCCTAGCGTCGGCCTGGTCAGCTCACGCCTGCGCGCCTGGCTTGACCTGGAGCTCGGAATTCGGGTCGCCGCCATCACGGAGGACGAGCTTCGGCTCGAGGTCGAGATCCTGATCGCCAACAGCGGCAGCGCCCCGGCGCGCGAGATCGCGGTGGAAGCCTTGCTGATCAATGCCGGTCCCGAGCAGGGCAAGGAGCTTACCGCCTTCTTCGCCCGGCCCGATGCTGACGGTTTCGCCAAGGACACAGTCGCGCCCATGGGCCAGATGGCGCTTGCGGCAACGCTCACGATGCCGCGAGGCGCATTCCAGGAATATGCGGTCGCCGACGGCAAGGTCGTCGTGCCGATCATCGCGCTCAACGCCGGCTACAAGGCCGGTTCGTCGCGCGGCCGGACGTCGGCGGCGTTCCTCGCCGGGCGGGCGGGCGCAGACCCCGAGAAGCTTGCGCCGTTTCCCACCGATCAGGGTGCCAAGGGCTTCAGTCGCCTGGGCCTGCGGCGGCTGCCGGAACAGGTGCGCCGCTAGGCCTTCAGGTCAGCAATTGTCCTCGACCGGAGCGCCGGGTGCGTTCTTGCGGAGAGATTCGATCGCGTTGGTCGCGGAGGCCTTGCTGCTATAACCCTCCGAGGCGAACATCACTTCGCTGTTGTGCTTGAAACGGACCCGATACTCGCCCTTCTTGTCCCTCAGAATCTCGAACTTGTGCGCCACGTCGCCCTCCTTTGTTGCGGGAGGTCAATGATGGTACATTGACGAGCCATGCGCCAGTAAACTTTCCGTGAATTTGGGGCTAAAGCACGTCGCTGTTGTAATGGTGCCAGGCAAGCACCGCCGCCGCCCCTCGATAGGGCCGCCACGGCTCCGCGAGGTCGCGCAACCGCTTCTCGGACGGCCGCTCCTCATGGCCCAGCAGCTTGCCGAGCGCGACCTGCACCGCAAGGTCGCCGGCGGGGAATGCGTCGGCCCGCCCTTCCGCGAACAGCAGATAGATTTCCGCCGACCAGCGTCCGATGCCTTTGATCCGGGTCAGCAGCGCGATCGCTTCCTCGTCGTCGGCCGGCAGGTTGGCGAGGTCGAGCTCGCCTGACAGGACCAGCCCGGCCAGGCTTCGGGCATAACCGGCCTTCTGCCGCGACAGCCCCGCCAGGCGCAGCTCGTCGTCATTCGCCGCCATGATGGTGGCGAGCGACGGCGGATCACCGTGCAGCGCCACCAGCTTGTTCCACATCGAGCGTGCGGCAGAGACGCTGACCTGCTGGCCGACGATGGTGCGAAGCAGCGTCGTGACCCCCGGCTCGGAGTTCCGCGGCTCGGGCGGACCCAACCGCGCGATCACGTCATCGAAGGCCGGCTCGGTCGATCGCAGATGGTCGATCGCCTTGCTCAGGCTTTCGCGCGTGCGGACCATCAGGCGACACTGGCGGCATAAAGCGCCACCGCCGCCGCGTTGGAGACGTTCAGGCTCTCCACCGCGCCGCTGATCGGCAGCCGAGCCAGCGCGTCGCAATGCTCCCGCGTGTTGCTCCGCATCCCGGGTCCTTCCGCGCCAAGCACCAGCGCGACCCGCTGGGGCCCAAGCGCATCCTTGAGGTCGGTGGTCGCCTCACCGGCCAGGCCGATCCGCCAGAAGCCCGCCTCGGCAATCTCCTCGAGTGCCCGGGCCAGGTTCACCACCCGAGCCCACGGCATCCGCTCCAGCGCGCCGCTCGCGGCCTTGGCCAGCACCCCGCTCTCGGACGGGGAATGCCGGTCCTGCGTGACGATTCCGATCGCCCCGAACGCAGCCGCCGAGCGCAGGATCGCACCGACATTGTGCGGATCGGTAACCTGGTCGAGGACGAGGAGGATTGCTTTCTCGTCCGCCTGGCTCAGGATGTCGCCAAGCCATATGTCCTCCAGCGGCTCGACCTCGATCACCACCCCCTGATGCGGCGCGTCGTTCGGCACCAGACGGCCCATGTCCGGCCCTTCAGCGTAGACCAGGGGCAGGTCCGACGGGAACTGCATGAAGGCGGCTGTCTCGCGGGTCGCCCAGGCTTTCAGGACCTTGCGCTCGGGGTTGTCGAGAGCGGCGGCGACGGCATGCTTGCCCCACAGGCGAGGACGGTTGGCACTGCCGTGGCTTTGATGCGATTTCTTGCGGCGGGTCATTCCGCCTCTTGCTTAGGCGACGCCCTCCGCGTCAAGCGCGTAGCCGGCGCTGCGCACCGTGCGAATGAGGTCGGGATCACCCAGCGCCAGCCGCAGTCGGCGAATATGCACGTCCACCGTGCGCAGCTCGATCTCCTCGCTGTGCGGCCATACCGTCTCAAGCAATTGCTGGCGCGAGAAGACCCGGCCGGGATTCTCGAGGAAATGACGAAGTAGGCGGTACTCGGTCGGCCCGACCGATACCGGCTTGCCGTCGCGGCGGACCCGGTGGGCGGTAAGGTCCATCTCCAGCCCGGAATAGTCGAGCTGCTCGGCCGCGAGCGCGGGCCGCACTCGGCGCAGCACCGCCGACGCCCGCGCCACCAGCTCTTTCGGACTGAACGGTTTCGTCAGGTAATCGTCGGCGCCGGTCTCCAGTCCGCGGATGCGATCGTCTTCCTCGCCGCGGGCGGTCAGCATGATGATCGGCAGGTGCGCGGTCGACTGGCGACGTCGGAGCCGGCGGCACACCTCGATCCCGCTGATGCCTTCGATCATCCAGTCGAGGATGATGATGTCCGGCCGGGTCTCTTCGGCCAGGATCAGCGCTTCCTCGCCGTCGCCGGTGCGGGTGATGGTGAATCTCGCCCGTTCGAAGTGGAAGCCGATCAGCTCGGCCAGGTTGCGGTCGTCCTCGACCAGCAGCAGCCGCTTGGCGTTCACGAGTGCGCCAATCCTTCGCCGCCCTTGGCGCGCTGCTCCATATGTTCCCCCGTTGCCGCGTAATAGACCATCTCTGCAATGTTGGTCGCGTGGTCGCCCACCCGCTCCAAGTTCTTGGCGACGAACAGTAGGTGCGCCGCCTGGCCGATGGTGTGCGGGTTTTCCATCATGTGCGTCAGCAGCGTCCGAAAGATGCTGTCGTAGAAATCGTCGACCGCCTTGTCGCGGGCGCAGACCCGAACGGCAGCCTCCGCGTCACGGTTAACGAAGGCGTTCAGCACATCGTGCACCATCTGGGTCGCAATCCGCGCCATTTCGGGCAGCAGCGACAATGGCTCGATCTTGCGCACATCTTCCAGCAGCGGAACGCGCTTGGCGATGTTCTTGGCATAGTCGCCGATCCGCTCGACCACGCCCGAGATCTTTAAGGCCGCGACGACGTCCCGAAGGTCACCGGCCATCGGCGCACGAAGGGCGATGAGCCGGATGACGCGCTTCTCGGTCTCGACCTCCAGCGCGTCGATCTTCTTGTCGTCCTCGATGACCGCGTGCGCACCGTCGAGGTCGCGCTCCGTCAGGCAGCGCATCGCCTCGATGATGCCATGTTCCGCAAGCCCACCCATCTCGCTGATGAGCGCGCGCAGCCGGTCCAGATCCTCGTCGAACGCCTTGAGCGTATGTCCTTGGGTCGCCATCATGTGTCTATGCTCCCACTCAGCCGTAGCGGCCGGTGATGTAATCCTGGGTGCGCTGCTCGCGCGGGTTGGTGAAGATGTCGCTGGTCTTGCCATATTCGACCAGCTCGCCGAGGTGGAAGAAGGCGGTCCGCTGGCTGACCCGCGCCGCCTGCTGCATGTTATGGGTGACGATCGCGATCGCATAGCGACCGCGCAACTCGTGGATCAGCTCCTCGATCTTGGCGGTGGCGATCGGGTCGAGGGCAGAGCATGGCTCGTCCATCAAGATGACTTCGGGATCGACCGCGATGGCCCGCGCAATGCACAGCCGCTGCTGCTGCCCGCCCGACAAGGCGGTGCCGCTCTCGGTCAGACGGTCCTTGACCTCGTCCCACAGTCCCGCGCGCCGAAGGCTGCTCTCGACAATGGCGTCAAGGTCGGTCCTGGTCGGCGCAAGGCCGTGAATACGCGGCCCGTAGGCGACATTCTCGAAGATCGACTTGGGGAACGGGTTTGGCTTCTGGAACACCATTCCGACGCGTGCGCGCAGCTGGACCACGTCCATGTCGGGCGAGTTGATGTCCTCGCCGTCCAGGCTGATGTGGCCGGTCACGCGCGCGCCGGCGATCGTGTCGTTCATCCGGTTGAGGCAGCGCAGGAAGGTCGACTTGCCGCAGCCCGACGGGCCGATGAAGGCGGTGACTTTGTCGTCGTGGACCGTGATCGAGACCGACTTCAATGCCTGCTTCTCGCCATAGAAGACGCTGACGCCGTCAGCCTGCATCTTGGGCGTACGCTGTCCGTCAGGCTCGGCGGCGCTTGGATTGGCTGCCACCGCATCGTCGAGGTGCGGAGCGGGCTCGGGCTGGCGGGGGCCGTCGACCACCGTCTCGTGCTCGGCTTCCGCTGCGATCGCGGTCGAGGGAAAGGGCACCGGCGTGGTCGGCGTGATCGGCGTCTGTTCCTTGGTCATCACCATCAAACCTACCAGCGTCGTTCGAACTTGTTGCGGAGATAAATAGCCAGTCCGTTCATCAGCAGCATGAAGATCAGCAGCACGATGATGGCGGCGCTGGTTTTCTGCACGAACGCGCGGTCGACCTCGTCCGACCAGAGGAAGATCTGAACCGGAAGAACAGTCGCCGGATCGGTGATCCCATGCGGCGGAGACGCGATGAACGCGCGCATTCCGATCATCAGCAGCGGCGCGGTTTCGCCGAGCGCGCGGGCCATGCCGATGATGGTGCCGGTCATGATTCCCGGCAGCGCCAGCGGTAAGACATGGTGGAACACCACCTGCATCTTGCTTGCGCCGACGCCCAGCGCTGCGTCGCGGATCGACGGCGGAACCGCCTTGATTGCGTTGCGTCCGGCGATGACGATTACCGGCATGGTCATGAGGGCAAGCGTCAGGCCGCCGACCAGCGGGGCGGAGCGCGGCAGGTCCATGACGTTCAGAAACACCGCCAGGCCGAGCAGGCCAAAGATGATGGAGGGCACCGCCGCCAGATTGTTGATCGACACTTCAACCAGGTCGTTCCAGCGGTTCCGCTCGGCGAACTCCTCCAGGTAGACGGCGGCCAGCACGCCAACCGGGAAGGCCAGCGCCATGGTCACGATGATGGTGAAGAAGCTCCCGCTAAGCGCACCCCACACGCCCACCTCGCTCGGGTCGGTCGCGTCCGAGGCGGTGAGGAAAGTCCCGCTGAACCCGCCGATGCCCTTGACCGTCATGGTGATCAGCAGAAACGCGAGGAAGCCGAGGCTCAGCAAGATGGTCGCCAGTCCGAGCAGGCGAAAGCGCCGCTCCGCCGCATAGCGCCGGGCCACACGCTGCTTCATTGCTGGGCTGGCCCAGCGGCTTTCGGAGGACGACTTACTCATAAGCTTCCCGATACCGGCGCACGACCGTCAGCGCGATGAGATTAAGGAGCAGGGTGACGATGAACAGCACCAGCCCAAGCGCGAACGCCGCGAGGGTCTTGGCGCTGTCGAACTCCTGATCGCCGGTCAGCAGCTGAACGATCTGAGTGGTCACGGTGGTGACACTGCTGAACGGATTGGCGGTGAGATTGGCGGAAAGGCCCGCCGCCATCACCACTATCATCGTCTCGCCAATCGCCCGGCTGACAGCCAGCAGCACACCGCCGACCACTCCAGGCAGCGCCGCCGGGAGGATCACCTTGCGGATGGTCTCCGACCGGGTCGCGCCCATCGCCAGGCTGCCGTCGCGCATCGCCTGCGGGACAGCCGCAATGCTGTCATCGGCCATCGAGCTCACGAAGGGAATGATCATGATGCCCATCACCAGTCCCGCCGCGAGCGCGCTTTCGCTGCTCGCGTTGCTGAGGCCGATCATCACGCCAAAGTCGCGCACCAGCGGCGCCACGGTCAGTGCGGCGAAATAACCATAGACGACAGTGGGAACGCCGGCGAGGATCTCCAGCACGGGCTTCAACACCTTCCGCACCTTGGGCGCCGCATATTGGGTAAGGTAGATGGCGCTCATCAGACCGAGCGGGATAGCCACGATCATGGCGATCACCGCGCCGATGAACACTGTTCCCCAGAAGAGGGGAATGGACCCGAACGCACCCGAGGAACCGGCCTGGTCGGCGCGTATGGCGGTCTGCGGCGACCAAGTGGTCCCGAACAGGAATTCGGTGACCGAAACCTTGGAGAAGAAACGCAAGCTCTCGAACAGCAGCGAGAGCACAATCCCGAGGGTCGTGAGGATCGCGATCAGCGAGGCTGCGACCAACAGGCCCATAAGCCATTTCTCGACCCCCGCACGAGCGCGCAGACTGGGCCGGATCCGGGTCACGGCCCAGCCCGCGCCGGCGAGTGCCAGCAGCAGCGCAAAGCCGCAGCCGATCAGCGCATAGCGGGTCAGCGCCTCATGGTAGACCGGTGCAATCGCTGCTGCCTGCGGGCTCATGGCGGAGGCGATCTGCCCGGTGGCCAGCTGATAGGCTTCGTTCAGGACGTTGTTACGAGCAAGGTCGAAGTCCGGAAGCTGCCGTCCTGCTGGGCTCGACAGCACCGCCTGATTGACGAGCTTGCTCAGAAGGGGTGCCCAGACTGCCAGGAACAGGAGCGCGGGGACTGCCGCCCAGAGAAATGCGAAGCCGGCGTGGTAACCTGGCAGGCTGTTCAGGCGACTGCGCCCGCTGCCCACTCCGCGCAGGGCGCTTGCCCGTGAGCGGGCAAGCGTTGCGGCAGCCGCGGCGACGGCGAGGACCAGCAACAGTGCCAGGAGCACGCTCATGGCGCCGTTGTTTCCTTTCCGCCGCGCTTACTTGAGGGTCGCGGGATCGAGCGGCTTGAGCGCCGCCGCCTGCGCCGTCGCCGCACTGGCATCGGCAGCAGCGAACGGCACCAGGCCGCGCTTCTCCAGCAGACCACCCTTGCCCCAGTTCTGGGAATAGAGCGCAAGGAACTTGGCGATGGCCGGCTTTGCGGCCACATGCTCCCCCTTCACATAGAGGTACAGCTTGCGGGCGCCCGGGTAGCTCAGGCTCTGGATGGTCTCTTCCGTCGGCAGAACGCCGCCCAGCTCGACCGGCCGGATCTTGTCGGCATTCTGTTCGAGGTAGCTGTAGCCGAGTACGCCCAGCGTGCCGCTATCCGCCTCGACCTTCTGCACTAGCAAATTGTCGTTCTCACCGGCCTCCACGTAGGCTCCGTCCTCACGAATCTTCGTGCAGACGTCCTTGTGGCGCGGCTCGTCGCTCTTCTTCAGGGCGACCATCGCCGGATCGCTTTCGCAACCCTTGGTGAGGATGAGGTCGGCCAGGCTGTCGCGCGTGCCGCTGGTCGGCGGCGGTCCGAGCACTCGGATCTTCACCGGCGGAAGCGCCGGGTTCACGTCGCGCCACGTCTGCGCCTTGTTCGGCCCCTTGCCGAATGGGTTGGCGGCCAGTGCCTTGTAGATGTCGGCAACCGTGAGCTTGAGCGGCTGTGCCTTGTTCGATTCGATCAGGGTGAGCCCATCGATGCCGATCGGCACCTCGATGATCTGCTTGGCGCCGGCCTTGGCGCAGTTGTCATACTCGCTGCGCTTCATGGCGCGCGAAGCATCGACGATATCCGGGTAATTCTGGCCGACTCCGGCGCAGAACAGCTTCATGCCAGCGCCCGTGCCGGTCGACTCGACGATTACGCTGGTGCCCGGGTTGGCCTTCTGAAAGGCCTCGGCCATGGCGGTGGTGAACGGGTAGACGGTCGACGAACCGACAATCTTGATCTGCGAGGCGGTATTCGCGCTGTTGCTTCCGCAAGCGGCCAGCATCGCCGCGGCCGGCAGTGCCCAGATGATCTTTTTCATGTTGCCCTCGAATCCCTTACCAGCAGACCAGCGGCCTGTTGGGGCCGCCCTAGCGACGGCTAAGCCACTTGAGCATGACGGTTCGGTGAAGCTTTTATGACAGCGTTCTCAGGCAAGCGGCAGATGAACGGACACGACGGTTCCCTGGCCGATCTCGCTGTCGATCTGCAAACGACCGCGGTGGCGTTCGACAATATGCTTGACGATCGCCAGGCCAAGGCCGGTCCCGCCGCTGTCACGGCTCCGCGCGGCGTCGACGCGGTAGAACCGCTCGGTAAGGCGCGCGATGTGCTTGCTGGCGATACCCTCGCCATGATCGATGACTCGAAACAACGCTTCGCGTCCGTGCTGGCTCACCTCGACCTCGACCGAACGGCCGGAAGTCGGGCAGCCATATCGGATGGCGTTGGCGACAAGATTGTCCGCCAACTGGAGCAGCTGGGCATGATCGCCGAGCACGACCGGGCGGTTGCCATCGCTAGTGACCTCCACGGTTGCGCCTCGTTGTTCGGCAAGTGGTCCAGCGTTGACTGCTGCGGTGAGCGCGACCTCCCGAAGGTCGACCTGCTCGGACGGAACGCTGAAACGCTCCGACTCGATTCGGCTGAGGCTCATCAGGTCGCCGACGATGCGCAACATCCGGCGGGCTTCGCTGTGGATTGATTCGGCGAAGCGCTGGCGAAGTTCCTCAGGCAGTTCGCCTTCATCGGCCAGCGTTTCCGCGTAACCGATGATGGTCGCGAGAGGCGTGCGTAGCTCGTGACTGGCGTTGGCGACGAAATCCACCCTGGTCTTTTCGGCTGCTCGCAAGGCCGAGCGGTCCGACAGACGTACCAGCAGCAGCCCCTCGCCGACTGGCCGGACGACAAGGCCCCAGGTCCGTTCGAATCCCCCGATGCCATTCACTTCAAGTTCGGCGGCGCGGCCAGCGTGGATCGCCGAGAGAGCCTGGGGCTGGCGAACAGCCAAGCGCACGTCACGGCCGACGATCGCCTCGCCGAACAGGGTGATCGCGGCGGTATTCGCCGCCACCGTGCGCTGCCGCTCGATAAGCAGGGACGGGTCGTCCGCCGCATCGAGCAGGGCACGGACGAGGGGGGGTGGATCGGTCATTCGGCCGCTTCTTAGCTGAGCAGCCGAGGCAAGGGCTAGGCCACGACGCCAGGAGAGGACGGCCGATAGCGCTCGCTGCGCAACGCCGCCGCGATCAGGATGAAGAGAATGGGATAGGACCAGAAGCGCATCGCTGCCGCGTAGGCGATGTCGACAAGGTTGGGCTGAAGCAGCCGCAGGCCATGCCCCAACACTGTCGTAAGCTGCAGACCCGCGACCCACAGCGGCCAGAAGCGTCTGGTGGTCAGCGCCAGCCCAACGAACGCCGCAAGGACGGCGATATCGATCAGCGCCACGCTGACGGCGATCTGGCTATGCAGGTTCATCAGCGCCGTCGAAAGCAGCGAAGCCGCGAGGGAGATAACGGCCGCGAGCCGCGTCTCGCGATCACCGCGGGCGAACGCTGCCGCAACAGCCACCAGCACGAGCGCGTAATATAAGGCGATACGAAGCATGGTGCCGCTCGGCCATACAAGAAGAGGAGACAGACCGATAGCGCGGCCTGCCTCCTCTCGAGATACTGCAGGAATGATTTGCTTAGCTGACTGCGCGCAGCTGGGCCGTGCTTGGCGGGCATTCCATGCCGTCGCCGAAGGCCTCGGTGCGCAGGCCGGGGATCTTGTTCTTGGCGTCGAGCAGAACAAGGTGAGCCTGCCCCATCCGGCCGCGAGCGGCGACCAGGCCGTTCAGCGCGCCGGCAACTTCCTCAAGCGCCTCATGGCCCGTGGAGACCGCCACTCCGGTGCAGGAGCGGGCGCGGATCAGGCGGGACTGGAGCTCGGCCAGTTCCATCAACGCGGCTTCGATACTGTCCTCTACCGCACGCACCTGGCTGGCGACGGCGTGGGCGGATTGCTCGATAAGTTGTTTACGCATGACTTCTCCGCGCCGGGCAGCACTGCCACCCGGTCTTGTTGAAACTGCGCCAATCGAGAGGTGCGTAAGGCCTAGCGCGCGACTAGTCTGGCGAGGCTTTCAAGCCCCGCGAGATACATGCCCGCGGAGAAGCTGGCGCCCATGGCGATCGCAAGGACCCAGAGCAGTCGCTGGCCCACGCTCATCTGATTGCGCGGATTGTTCCTGGTTGACCACGGCAGAACCAGCGAGGACCGGGGCTGTGTTGCCCCCTGCTCGGTTTCGAGAACTTCATCATCCCCGATCCCCACTGCACGATCAGCGTGCCGAATCTGAAAACTGATCGCCCCGTCTTGATGTCTGGGTCCGGGGGTTGGGTCGATATACGGCGCTTGATGTATCAACCGCTGATATGGCTCGGCCAGCGCCACAAGCCTTGCGGCATCTTGCCGCCGACTGACGCCGAGAAGGCGGATGGCGGTGCGGATACGCTGATCGACCGTGTGGGACGAAATGCCGAGAAGGGTGGCAATCTCTTTGCTGCTGAGGTGCTGGTCGACCAGTCTCAGCACCTCGAGCTGACCTGCGCTTAGTGCCTTGATGCGCTCCGCGGCCATCTTCGCTTCTTCGCTCGCCTGGACCGGGCGATCATCTTCCAACACCAAGCCGTCCCCGAACTGCTGATACACGCAAGTTCCTTTCTACGCGTCACTCATGATGAGCCCACTGCCAAGCCCACGACTCGGTTTGTGGATAAATGACTAGGGTAATGATGTCAGATGTAGCCCCAGCTAACCTAGGAAAAATGCTCACCAGGTCAGGAATGGTGGAGAGGGCTGGATTCGAACCAGCGTACGCTTGCGCGGGCAGATTTACAGTCTGCTGCCTTTAACCACTCGGCCACCTCTCCACGAGGCGCGGGGGCGCTCTTGGCGGGGGGGCGTCACGCTGTCAACGCTCCGGCGGGCTTTATCGGCCCTTGAACAGGCCGCCGAGGACGCCGCGGAGCAACTGGTTGCCCAATTGACGTCCGATGGAGCTCGCCGCGGAGCGGGTCGCGCTCTGGATCGCCTTGTCGAAAGCTGTAGGCTTGGCGGCCTCGCGGGCTTGGCGGTCGGCTTCACGCTGGGCCTGCAGCCGTTGGCGATCCTCCTCCTTCTGCGCCGCCGCGGCCGCCCGCGCATTCTGCGCATCGATCCGGGCCTGCTCCTTGGCCTGAACCGCCGCCTGACGGGCTGCTTCATCTTGCGCCTTGGTTGCCGCGGCGGCCGCGGCTGCCTCGTTGGACTTGGCGGCCAGGATCTCCTCGGCCGATTCGCGATCGACAAGCTGGTCGTACTTGGTACCGATGGCGTCGGTGGTGAGCATCACTCCGCGCTCCTGCGGCGTGAGCGGACCAACGCGGGTCGAGGGTGGCTTGATCAGGACGCGCTGCACCGGCTCGGGTGAGCCGTCCGGTTGCAGCAATGAGACCAGCGCCTCGCCGATCTTCAGTTCCGTGATCGCACTCGCGACATCGACATTCGGATTGGGCCGGAAGGTGTTGGCCGCCGCCTGCACGGCCTGCTGGTCACGCGGGGTGAAGGCATTGAGCTTGTGCTGAACGCGATTGTTGAGCTGCGCCGCCACCTTGTCGGGAATGTCGATCGGATTCTGGGTGATGAAATAGACGCCCACCCCCTTGGAGCGGATCAGCCTGACCACTTGCTCCACCTTTTCCAGCAGCGCGGGCGGCGCATTCTCGAACAGCAGGTGCGCTTCGTCGAAGAAGAAGCAGAGCTTGGGTTTGTCGGGGTCGCCAACCTCCGGCAAGTCCTGGAAGAGCTCGCTTAGCAGCCACAGCAGGAAGGTCGCGTAGAGCCTTGGCGAGGCCATCAGTTTGTCGGCGGCAAGGATGTTGACCAAGCCGCGACCCTGATCGTCCGTGCCCATGAAGTCGGCAAGCTCCAGTGCCGGCTCCCCGAAGAAATGGTCGCCGCCCTGGGAGCGCAACTGCAGCAGTGATCGCTGGATCGAGCCGATCGACTGCTTGGTGACGTTGCCATATTGGAGCGTGAGCTGGTCGGCGTCCTCTCCGCAATGCACCAACATCGACTGGAGGTCGTCCAGATCGAGCAGCAACAGCCCGTCCTTGTCGGCGACCGTGAAGGCAATGTTGAGCACGCCTTCCTGCACCTCATTGAGGTTCATCAGCCGTGCGAGGAGAAGCGGACCCATTTCGCTGACGGTGGTACGGACGGGGTGGCCCTGCTCGCCAAACAGGTCCCAGAACTGAACGGGGACGTCGGCATATTGCCAGTCGGTCATGCCGACTTCCTGTGCCCGCGCGGCGAAGGTCTCGTGCAGCTTGGACTGGGGGGAGCCGGCCATTGCAAGGCCGGACAGGTCGCCCTTCACATCGGCGACGAAGCAGGCAACGCCCGAGCGGCTGAAGCCCTCGACAATGCCCTGCAGCGTGACCGTTTTGCCGGTGCCGGTCGCGCCGGCGATCAGCCCGTGACGGTTCGCCCGCTTTAGTTCGAGGGCCTGGGGATTGGCCCCGCCGCTCTCGGCGCCGATGAAGATAGAAGTTGAACCGTCGGCCACGCTGCGCTGCTCCGTCGTCGTTACGGCGGAGAGCCTAGCGTGGCTGACTAGCTGACGCTAGCGGGCGAGATCGATCCCGAAGAACGCCTCGGGGTTCGCGCCGCGCTTGACCAACAGCAGGACCGAGGTCCGACCGGCCCGCCGCGCGGCGTCCACCTGCGCCACGATCTGTGCCGGAGTGGTCACCGCCTGCTGATTGACGGAGATGATCAGATCGCCGCGCTGCAGGCCCTTCTCGGCGGCATCGCTGTCGGGGTCGACCTTGGCGATGATCACACCGCGGGCCGTCGCCGGCAGATTGACTGCCCTGGCGATGTCAGGTGTCAGCACCTGCAGCGACAAGCCAAGCGAAGTGGTGCCCGGCGTCGCTTGCGTGTTGCCATTGGTGGTGCCCTGGTCATTGAAGCCGCCGCCACCCGCATTGGCCTGCTTGGCGAGTTCCTCCTCGCTCGGCCGCTGGGCGACGGTGACCTGCACCGTCTGGCGCCGGCCCCCGCGGAAGATCTCCACCGGCACGCGTGCGCCGACTTGGGTGTTGGCGATCAGATAGCTGACCGTCTCGTCGGCAGTCACGGCACGGCCATTCACGGATAGGACCACGTCACCCTGCTGCAGGCCGGCCTTCGCCGCCGCGCCGCCGGGCACCACGGAACGGACCAGTTCACCACGATCCTTGGGAAGACCCAGGCTGCTCGCGATGCCCTCATCGAGCGGCTGTAGGCCGACACCGAGGTAGCCGCGCTGCGGGGCCTGGCCCTTGCGGAGGCTCTCGATGACCGGCTGTGCGAGCTCGGCCGGGATGGCGAGGCCGATGCCCACATTGGTCCCGGTCGGGCTGATCAGCGCCGAGTTGATGCCGATCACATTGCCCTGCATGTCGAACATCGGGCCGCCGCTGTTGCCCATGTTGATGCTGGCGTCGGTCTGGATGTAGCGGTCGTAAGCGCCAACGCCAGTGATCCCGCGATGCAAGGCGGAGACGATTCCGGCCGTGACCGTTCCGCCCAGGCCATAAGGGTTGCCGATCGCGATGACCCAGTCGCCCACCCGGGCGCGGGTGCTGTCGCCCCAGTTCACGTAAGGCAGGTTGCTGCCTTCGATCTTCAGAAGGGCGAGATCCGACGGCACGTCCCGGCCGACGATCCGAGCCGGAAATTCACGCCCGTCGGGCATTTTCACCGAAACCTGGTCGACGACGCCTTTGCCGCCCTCACCCTGGATAAGGTGGTTGTTGGTGACGACATAGCCGTCCGGCGAGATGATGAAGCCGGAGCCGAGCGATCCCGTCTCACGGGTGCGCGGCTGGTTGCCACCACTGCCGCCCTGGTCAGGCACCGGGGCGCCGAAGCGGCGGAGCAATTCGGCCATGGGGTCGGCGGCCTGCTGCTGCACGGGCACGCGCTGCTTGGTCGAAATGTTGACCACTGCCGGGGCAAGCCGGGCCGTCAGGTCGGCGAACGACGCGGGGGCACCTGGACGGGGCGCCATCTGTGATGGCGCATTCTGAGCGACCTGAGCTCCTACTGGTCCGGTCGCGATCGAAAACGCCGATCCCCCGATCAACAGGGCTGCCGCGACACCATAGGCATAGCGCACTTTGGGAAACTCCTTCGGCGACGTCATTACAAACACCTCACGAATTGGCCTTGTTTTAAGCTGCTAGGTCAAGCGGCTGAACGGCCATTGAACAATCGACTAGCGGCCCGCTCCGCCGCGGAATTGGCGCAGGAATTCATTGTCGGGCGACATGATGATCTGGGTGCCGGCCGGCTTGGTCTGGCCATCTCCCAGGAACGTGGTCTGGTAGCTCTGCATCGCCCGATAGAAATCGTAGAACTGCGGGTCCTTACCAAAGCTTCCGGCATAGGTCTGCGCCGCTTGGGCGTCGGCCTGGGCGCGGATGATCTGCGCGCGCTTGGCCCCCTCGGCCCGGATTGAGCGCGCCTCCTGCTCGCGCGCGGTGCGCATCCGCTGGAACGCGCTTTCCAGCGGCGAGCCTTCGGGCAGGTCGGTCTTCTTGATCCGAACATCGATGATCTGCACGCCATACTGGCCCGCGACTCGATTGAGGCCGCGCTGAACATTCTCCATCGCGCCCTCACGCTCAGGGCTAAGCAGGCTGGCGAAGCTGCGCTTGCCAAGCTCGTTGCGCAGTTCCGAGCCGAGGATCGGGCGAAGCGCCAGGCTGACCCGGTCCTCAGATCGCGCGCGGATATAAAGGCGCAGCGGATCGATGACGCGGAAGCGGGCGAAGGCATCCACCTGAAGCCGGAGCTGGTCGGTCGAGAGCACCTGCTGCTGTTCCATGTCGACATCGCGCACCCGCTTGTCGATCCAGACCGTGTTCTCGAAGAAGGGCAGCCGCCAGTTGATGCCCGCCTGGGTCTGGCCGAGCACCCGGTTGGGCGCGCCAAAGCGGACGATCAGCGCCATCTTGGTCTCGGGCACCACGATCACACTCAGACGCAAAGCGATGAGAACGATCAGGGCGATCATCGCCGCCAGGATCGGGCGGCGGGTGATGGCGCCGATCACTTGGCGCCTCCCTGCGGAGCCTGGCCCTGCTGGACAGCAGGCGGCGTTCGCGATCCCGCCGACGGCAGCGGCAGGTAAGGCGTGACGCCCGGCGCCTCGATGATCGTCTTGTCGACCTTGCCCAGGACATTCTCCATCGTCTCATAATACATGCGGCGGCGGGTCACTTCGGGGGCCAGCTTATATTGCTCGTAGATGCGGTCGAACGCACCGGCCTCGCCCAGCGCCTTCTGGCGGAGCTGAAGCGCATAGGCGTTGGCGGAGTTGATGTAGCTGGCCGCCTCCTGCTGGGCTGCCGTCACATCCTTGAAGGCTTCGTTGACGGCGGCCGGCGGGTCTGCCTGCTTGATCGCGACGCCCTGGATAGTCACGCCCGCCTGATAATGGTCGAGGATGCGCTGCATCTCCTCCTGAACCCGCGCTTCGATGTCGCCGCGCTTCTGACCGATCGAATCGTTGAGCGTCACCGTGCCGATCACCGCGCGCATCGCACTTTCCGCGACCTGCTCGATCGTCGCATCGGGGTTCTGCAGCTTGAAGATGTAGAGCTCGGGATCGCGGATGTTCCAGCGAACCGAATAAGCGATATCGATGATGTTCTGGTCGCCGGTCAGCATCAGGGTCTCGGAACCGGCCGAGCCGAGATCGATGTTGCGGATGTTCTCCACATCGACCTTCTGCATCTTCTCGAGCGGCCAGGGCAGCGTCAGCCCGACGCCCGAGCCGACGGTCCGGTTGTAGCGGCCAAGAGTGGTGACCACCCCGCGCTCTTCGGGGGCAATGCTATGAAAACTGGTGAACACCAGCCAAGCCGCCACCAGCGCGAGCCCGGCCCAGAACAGCAGTCCGCCGCTCGGCAATTCGAGCCCGCCGCCGCTGCGTCCGCCGAAGTTGCCGCCGCCACCTCCGCCGCCAAAGCGCTCGCGTCCGCGGCGAAGCAGATCCTCGAGGCTCGTCGTGGGACCGCCGCTACCGACATTGCGACCACCGCGCTCCGGCTCCGACCAGGGGCTCCGCGGGCCTTCGCGCGGCGGATCTCCCTCGCCGGGGCCCGACACCGGGCCCCACGGGCTCTTGTTGTCAGCGAAAAGGCCGCGAGCGCGCGAAACCCACCCCAGGATAACCGTCATGCCCGCAGATATAGATGGGAGCGGACAATTTAACAGTGGGCTCCGCAGAAACCCTGGATTGCGCCGCCCCCCGCCTGTCCCTAGCTCCCGCTAATGTCCCTTGAACAAGTTCTTCGCGCTGGTGCCGACGGCGCTCGCGTTCGCGCCGTGCGCACCAAGGAGGGTGTCGCCACCATCGTCGCCGATGCGTCCGGCCTGTCCTCCACTGAACGCACCGGGCTCGAAGCCCGCCTGCGCGAAGCCGCTTTGGCCACCCGCGAGGTCCAGGAAGCGCGCGTCGCGCTGACTGCCACCAAGTCCGGCCCGGTCCTCATCGCAGTCGGCAGCGGCAAGGGTGGGGTGGGCAAGTCGACCGTCGCCGCCAATCTGGCGGTTGCACTGGCGGGCATGGGCAAGCGCGTCGGGATGATCGATGCCGACATCTACGGTCCCTCGCAGCCGACCCTCCTCGGCACCGACGCCAAGCCGGAGGCGGAGGACAAGAAACTCATCCCCGTCCGCACCCCGAGCGGCGTCAGCCTGTTGTCCGTGGGGCAGTTGGTGAGCGCCGGCCACGCACTCGCCTGGCGGGGCCCGATGGCGTCCGGCGCGCTGATGCAATTGGTCGAGGGCGACTGGTCGGGTCACGACATATTGATCATCGACCTGCCGCCCGGCACCGGCGACGTGCAGCTGAGCCTCGTTCAGAAGTCGAAGCCAGCTGGAGCCGTGATCGTCTCGACCCCCCAGGACCTGAGCCTGATCGACGCGACGCGCGCCATCGACCTGTTCCGCAAGACCGATGTGCCAGTGCTCGGAATCATCGAGAACATGGCCGGCTATGCCTGCCCTCATTGCGGACAGGCGTCCGACCCGTTCGGCCAGGGGGGCGCCGAAGCGGCCGCGCGCGCTCTGGAGGTGCCATTCCTCGGCCGGCTTCCGCTCTCGGCCAGCTTGCGCGAAGCCTCCGACGCGGGCCAGCCACCGGCGGCGGGAGCGGGCCCCGCCGCCGACGCCTTCCGCGATCTCGCTCGCGCCGTGCTGGCGCAGCTGGAAACAGTCCGCAGCTGAAGGGTTGAGCCGCCATGCCCCTGACCCGCGACGAAGACCTGGCCGCTTTGCTTTCGAGCAGTCGCACAATTGCCATCATCGGTGCCTCCGATGATCCCGGCCGCCCCAGCTATGGCGTCGGCGGCTGGCTTACCGACCACGGCTGGCGCGTGATCCCCGTCAACCCGCGCATCACCGGTGAGCGGGTTCACGAGGAATATGTCTGGCGCGACCTCGGCCAGGTCGGCGTTCCCATCGACATCGTCGACGTGTTCCGCCGGCCCGAAGAAGCGATGGACGCGGTGGAGCAAGCGATCGCCGTCGGTGCGAAGGCGGTCTGGTTTCAGCTGGGCGTAGTGAACGAGGCGGCGATCGCCCGCGCCGAGCAAGCTGGTCTCCAGACCGTTGTCGACCGCTGTATCAAGGTCGATGCCGCGCGCTTGCGGGTCAGCCCGCCGCCACCGTCATCTCAGGAATAAGCACCGTCGGCGCATCGATCCCGCGCCGATATTCGAGGTCGCTTCCAGGTTCGAGTGTGGCGAACATCTCGAGCAGGTTGGAGGCGATGGTGATCTCCGCCAACGGCCGGACGATCTCGCCGCCCTCGATCAGGAACCCCGCCGCTCCCCGGCTGTAGTCGCCGGTGACACCGTTGACGCCTTGGCCGATCAGCTCGGTCACCAGGATGGCGCGCGGGAACGCCGCCAGCAGTTCCTCACGGCTCCGTGTGCCCGGCAGAAGCGCCAGGTTCGACGGAGCCGCGCCAGGCGCGCCACCCACGCCGCGGCTGGCATGGCCGGTCGGGATGATACCCAGCTGCCGAGCTGCGGCACTGTCGGTCAGCCATGTCGTGAGAATTCCGTTCGCGATGAGGTCCATCTGCCGCGCGGGCAGGCCCTCGCCATCGAAGGGGCGGGAGCGGGAACCACGAAGCCGGTGCGGATCGTCGCGGACCGTAACGCCGGGCGCGAAGATACGCTCGCCGAGCCTGCCCAGGAGGAAACTCGTCTGGCGGGCGATTGCGCTGCCGGTGATCGCCGCGCTCAAGTGGCCGAGGAGCGACCCAGACACGCGCGGATCGAATAGCACCGGATAGCGCCCTGGTTCCGGTTTGGCCGGAGCGACCCGCGCCGCGGCCCGCTCTCCCGCTTCGCGGCCGATCTTTTCGGGCTCGTCCAGATCTTCGAGGTGGCGCACACCGTGCGAGGCATAATCGCGCTGCATGGCCGCGCCTTCGCCAGCGACCACGCTGGCGGAGCAGGAGAAACCGCTCGACCGGTACGCACCAGCGAACCCGCCGGAGGTTGCCAGTGCAATCGTGCTTGCCAAGCTACCTGCCGAACCGCCGTTGCTGTTGGTCACTCCTGCGACGGCGCGCGCCGCCTGCTCGGCACGCAGTGCTCGTTCCCGCAGCGCGGCGGGGTCCGGATCGCTTGGGTCGTAGCTATCGAGGTCGGGCGCCTCTCCCTTGAGCAGCAGATCGGCGGGCGCCAGGCCGGCGAAAGGGTCGTCGGGGGCTTCGGCCGCCATGGCGATTGCTCGGCTCACCAGCTCGTCCAGCGCCTCGTTGCTGAAGTCCGCGCTCGAGACGCTGGCTGAGCGTTGTCCGTTGAACACCCGCAAGCCGATGTCCCGGTCATCCGACCGCGACACATCCTCCAGTTCGCCCAGCCGTACCGACACGGAGGTCGAGCTGCCGGCCACCAGCATGGCGTCCGCGCCGGTGGCGCCCGCCTTCATCGCGCGCTCCACGAGGCTGGTGGCGATGTTCTTGGCGTCGTCGGGATTGAGCATGCGGGCGATGTAGCGGTTAGGCGGCGCTGCTCAACCCCACGACCAGCATTGCCCCGAACACCAGCAGCCCAGCGAACCTGTTCGACCGGAACAGCCGAAGTGCTGATTCGCCATCATCGGGGTCGGCCCGTCGGATCTGCCCTGCCAACTGAATCGCGGCAGGAAGCAGCGCCACCAGCGCCAGCCAGTCTGGCCGGACGGCCCACAGGGCTGCCGCCCAGCCAGCGAGCGCCAGCACGTAACAGACGCCCACGCCCAGCCGCACTCGCCGTCCAAGCCGCCGGGCCGAACTGCGCACCCCCACCAGGGCATCGTCCTCCTTGTCCTGCACGGCGTACAGAGTGTCATAGCCGACCACCCAGGCGACGCTTCCCAGCCACAGCAGGATCGGCGCCCAGCTCACTGACCCCGTTACCCCCGGCCATCCCACCAGCGCACCCCAGCTGAACACCAACCCGAGCCATGCCTGCGGCCACCAGGTGATGCGCTTCATAAAGGGATAAGCGGCCACCAGCCCCAGGCTGCCCAGCGCCACGAACTGGGCCGTCCGCTCCAGTTGCAGCAGCACCACGAGTCCGATGAGGCTCAAGGCAACCAGCAGCACCCACGCCGACCTGGGCGACACCCGCCCGCTTGCCAGCGGCCGCAGCCGCGTGCGCTCCACCTGCCGGTCGAGGTCGCGGTCGATAAGGTCGTTGTAGACGCAGCCAGCCGACCGCATCGCGAATGCGCCCAGCGCCAGCCAGGGGAACAGCGCCCAGCGTCCCTGAACCCCCGCCAGCGCCACGCTCCAGGCGCAGGGCCAGTAGAGCAGCCAGGTTCCGATCGGCCGGTCGAGGCGCATCAGGCTGGCATAAGGCCGCGCGGCCACGGGCAAGCCGCCGATCAGTCCCTGACGTTCGCTGTCGGGGACCAGGTCATCGTGGACCGAAGAGGGGATAGTGCCAGTCACGCTCGCCGATTAGCGCCTCGCATTCCGGCTGTCGCGCCTCTCAGAGGAACCAGGCGAGCGGTCTTGAACAATAGGATGCTGTCTGCTTCCTGGGTTTCGGCGACGTGCGGCGATTCCTTCCCTCAACGTGCTGCCGAAGTTTTCACCGCGCCAGAGCAGGCGGAACCAGGGAAACTTGGAAACTTCGCCGGGCCGCCCGACCCATCGGCACGGAACGGAAGCTACGAGGCGGGACTTTTGCCCGAACTGTGCTAGGCGCTCGAACGACGACCGGTGGCGCCTCCAATCGCGCGACCGGCAGGAGATAAGAACACCCATGGGTTACAAGAATCCGACCTTCCAGGACCGCGCCGGTCAGGCTGCCGACGCACGCGCCAAGGCGCTGGAGAAGCTGCGGAGCAAGCCCGCGGTCGATCCAGCAGTCGCCGCCGAGCGCCTGGCGGCGGCCGAGCGCAAGCAGACCGCGCTGGCCGAGAAGGCCGCTGCCAAGAAGGCTGAAGCGCAGGCGAAGGCCGAGGCAGCGGCGCAAGCCAAGGCCGAAGCTGCCGCCAAGGCTGCCAAGCCGGTGCTGACCGATGCCGAGAAGAAGGCCGCCCGCGACGCCAAATACGCGGCCCGCAAGGCACGCCGCTAACCCCGCACGTGGCCGCGACGCCCGCCTGGCCACCGCGCAGCCTGCCGCGTCTGTTCGTGCGGCCCTCCCTCGGGGAAGGGGCCAGCGTGGCGCTCGATGCCGCGCCGGCAAACTATCTTGGCAACGTCCTCCGGCTCGGCCCTGGGGGCGAGGTGCTGCTGTTCGACGGCGCGTCGGGCGAATGGCTCGCGCGCATCGTCGAGGCGGGGAAGAAGCGAATGCTGCTCACCGTGGAGCGGCAATCGCGACCGCTCGAGCAGGTGCCCGACCTCACCCTTGCCTTCGCACCCGTGAAGCGCGCCCAGACCGACTGGCTGGTGGAAAAGGCGACCGAGCTTGGGGTCCGCCACCTGCAGCCGGTAATGACCCGTCGTACTGTCGCTGAACGGGTCAAGCTCGATCGGCTGGAGAATATCGCGATCGAGGCGGCCGAGCAGTGCGGCCGGACGCTCCTGCCGACTCTGGCCGAGCCGATCGCGCTGGCTGCCTTCCTCACTGTGCTCGACCGTCGGCTGTATTTCGCCGACGAGACTGGCGGCGCGCCCACCGCGGAGGCGATGACGCCCGGCCCAGCCGCGATCCTGATCGGGCCGGAAGGGGGCTTCACGCCCGAGGAGCGTGCCCTCGTCCGGGCACACCCCCGCGCTGTTGCCATATCCCTGGGCCCGCGCATCCTGCGCGCCGAAACGGCGGCGGTAGCCGCGCTCACCGCCTATATGGCGCTGGCCGGGGACTGGCGCTAAGCGCGCAGTCAACATGACTACGCGAACCGACCTCAGCGAGAGCCCCCTCATCGAAGGTCGTGACGACCTTCTTTCCGTCTTCTCCGGCGGCGAAAAGCCCGCCGAGCGCTGGCGGATCGGCACTGAGCATGAGAAGTTCGTCTATCGCACGTCCGACCATCGTGCGCCGAGCTGGGATGAGCCCGGCGGAATCCGCGATCTGCTGCTCGGCCTGACGGAGTTTGGCTGGAGGCCGGTGGAGGAGAACGGGAAGATCATCGCGCTTTCCGGTGACGACGGTACTATCAGTCTTGAGCCAGCCGGACAGTTCGAACTGTCGGGCGCCCCGCTCGAGAATTTGCACCAGACTTGCGCCGAAGCCGCTCGTCACCTCGCCCAATGCAAAACTGTCGGCGACCGCTTGGGCCTTGGCTTCCTTGGCTTGGGCATGTGGCCCGACAAGACCCGCGCCGAGCTGCCGATTATGCCCAAGGGTCGCTACAAGATCATGCTCAGCCACATGCCGCGGGTGGGCTCGCTTGGCCTCGACATGATGCTCCGGACATGCACGATTCAGGTCAATCTCGATTATTCGTCGGAAGCCGACATGGCGAAGAAGTTTCGCGTGGGGCTGGCGCTTCAGCCGGTCGCCACGGCCTTGTTCGCCAATTCGCCGCTGACCGAGGGCAAGCCCAACGGCTACAAAAGCTTCCGCAGCCACATCTGGACCGACACTGATCCGCACCGCACCGGCATGCTGCCATTCGTGTTCGAGGATGGCTTCGGGTACGAGCGCTACTGCGATTACGCCCTCGACGTGCCGATGTACTTCGTTTTCCGCGATGGTCAGTACATCGACTGCGCCGGCGAGAGCTTTCGCGCCTTCCTCGATGGCAAGCTCCCTCAACTGCCCGGCGAGCGCCCGCGGATCAGCGACTTCGTTGACCATCTCTCGACAGCGTTCCCCGAAGTTCGCCTCAAGAGCTTTCTGGAGATGCGCGGCGCCGATGGCGGCCGCTGGGGCCGCATCTGCGCGCTGCCGGCACTCTGGGTCGGCCTGCTTTATGATCAGGGCGCGCTCGACGCCGCCTGGGACCTGGTCAGGGACTGGACCATCGATCAGCGGCAGCAGCTGCGCAGCGACGTTCCGGCGCAAGCGCTTGAGGCGACGGTGCCGGGCGGACGGACCATGCGGGAATTCGCCGGTGAAGTGCTCGACATCGCCGCCGCTGGGCTCACGGCGCGCGCGCGGCTCAACGGGGCAGGGGACAATGAAGGCGGATTTCTTGATCCGCTGCGCGAGGTGGTCGCAACCGGCGTAACGCCCGCCGACCGCCTGCTCGCCTGGTACAACGGCGAGTGGGCCGGTGATGTGTCGAAGGTCTACGACGAGCTGAGCTTCTAGGGCACAACGAAAAAGGGCCGCCCCGGCGGGGCGGCCCTCTCTCGTTTCGCGGATGGACGGGTTTTTACCCGAGCATTTCCTGCTCGAGCTTCTTGGCCATTTCCTCGATGTTCTCAGGCGGCCAGCCCGGGATGTCCATGCCGAGGCGCAGCCCCATCGACGCCAGCACTTCCTTGATCTCGTTCAAGGACTTGCGGCCAAAGTTCGGGGTGCGGAGCATTTCCGCTTCCGTCTTCTGCACCAGATCGCCGATGTAGATGATGTTGTCGTTCTTCAGGCAGTTGGCCGAACGAACCGACAGTTCCAGCTCGTCGACCTTCTTGAGGAGGTAGCGGTTGAGCTGGTTCGTGTCGGTGGTCGTCTCCGGCAGCGCGCTGCCACCGGCGCTCGGCGTCGCGGCCTGGCCGATCATCGGCGAGGCGGAACGGATCTGACCATCGTCGAAGCCGACGAACAGCGCGAGCTGATCCTGCAGGATGCGGGCGGCATAGCCCAGCGCGTCCTCGGGCGTGACCGTCCCATCAGTCTCGACCGTCAGGGTCAGCTTGTCATAGTCGAGTTCCTGGCCGACCCGGGTGTTCTCGACCTTGTAGGCAACCTGGCGAACCGGGCTGTACAGCGCATCGACCGGAATGAGGCCGATCGGTGCGTCGGCCGGGCGATTCGAGGCGGCCGCGACATAGCCCTTCCCGATGTCCGCGATGAGCTCCATGTTGAGCGTCGCACCCTGATCGAGATGGCAGATGACCAGCTCAGGATTGGTGATCTCGATGTCGCCGGTGGTCTGGATCTGGCCGGCGGTGACCTCGCCGGGGCCGGTTGCGGTCAGGTGGATCCGCTTGGGACCTTCACCTTCCATCCGGATCGCCAGCTTTTTGATGTTGAGAATGATGTCGGTGACATCCTCACGCACACCAGCGAGGCTCGAGAACTCGTGCAGCACGCCCTCGATCTTGATCGACGTGACGGCGGCGCCCTGGAGCGAGCTCAGCAGCACGCGGCGCAGCGAATTGCCGAGCGTCATGCCGAACCCGCGCTCGAGCGGCTCGGCCACGAACACTGCCTTGCGGCGCACGTCGGTGGTTGCCTTGCGCTCGAGGGCGTTGGGCTTCTTGAGTTCCTGCCAGTTCTTTGCGTTGACGGCCATTTTGCTTCCTTGGCAGCGGGGCCGCGACGTCTCGCATAGCCCCTGTTATCTGTTGTTCGTGAACCCGGCCTACGGTTTCCCGTGGCCGAGAGCCTCAGACGCGGCGGCGCTTGCTGGGGCGGACGCCGTTGTGCGGGATCGGGGTCACGTCACGGATGGAGGTGATGGTGAAGCCCACCGCCTGCAAGGCCCGAAGGGCGCTTTCGCGGCCTGACCCCGGACCCTTGACCTCGACCTCGAGCGTGCGAACCCCGTGGTCGGCGGCCTTGCGGCCCGCGTCCTCGGCGGCAACCTGAGCGGCGTAAGGCGTCGACTTGCGGCTGCCCTTGAAGCCCATCATGCCGGCCGAGCTCCAGGCAATCGCATTGCCCTGCGCGTCGGTGATCGTGATCATGGTGTTGTTGAAGCTGGCGTTCACGTGAGCGACGCCGGCCGAGATGTTCTTGCGCTCGCGGCGGCGAAGGCGCTGTGGTTCGCGTGCCATATCTGGGTGTTCCTACAATCCGAGTGTTGCGTTTCGCTGGCGGAGGGCTGCCTCCGGCGAAGTAGCTGCAGCGCGACCATCCCCCGGATGGTCGCTGTGTCAGTTACTTCTTCTTGCCAGCGATCGGCTTGGCCTTGCCCTTGCGGGTGCGGGCATTGGTGTGGGTACGCTGGCCGCGGACCGGCAGGCCCTTGCGGTGGCGCAGGCCACGGTAGCAGGCAAGGTCCATCAGCCGCTTGATGTTCATCGCGGTCTCACGGCGGAGGTCACCCTCGACTGTGTGATCGGCGTCGATCGTCTCACGGATCTGCAGAACCTCCTGGTCCGTCAGGTCCTGGACGCGGCGCTCGGGCGCGATGTTCAGCTTGGCGGTGATTTCCTTGGCCTTGGTCTGACCAATGCCGTGGATGTAGGTGAGCGCGATTTCCACGCGCTTGTTGGTGGGGATGTTGACCCCGGCAATACGAGCCATGCGGTTCCGTTCTTCCTTGTTAGCTCCACAGGGCAGCGTTGCGGCCACCCCATCTCGACGCTTCCTCCCGCATCCCGGATCCTCGCGCTAACGCGAAAACGGCGCGCGCACGAATGCGCCGCCGGACACCGGGGTAACGGGATGAAGGCCAAATAGGATTCGCACCGGCCAGAGTCAACAAAGACGTGACTTTGCGACTTGCGGTTGATTACAGCGCCACTCGATGGAGCGCCTTTCCCTAAGCGCCGGCCTGCCCGATCGGTTCCGGGGCAGCGTCGTCGCTCTCGGCAATTTCGATGGCTTTCACCTCGGCCACCAAGCGGTCGTCGGGCGGGCGGTAGCCCGTGCCGCGCACGAGGGCCGACCGGCGCTGGTCGCCACCTTCGATCCCCACCCGGTTCGCTTCTTCAAGCCCGACCTCCCGCCGTTCCGCCTGACCAGCCTCGATCAGCGGGAGCGTCTGTTCGGCCAGGCCGGCGCGGACGCCACCCTGGTGTTCAACTTTGACGCCGATCTGGCTGCCACTAGCGCGGGGGAGTTCGTCCACCTGCTCGCGGAGGAGATCGGCGCCGCAGCCGTGGTCACCGGCGAGGACTTCACCTTTGGCGCCAGGCGCGGCGGCAATGTCCATGTACTGCGAGAGCTTGGGCAGGCTTGCGGCATGATCGCCGAGACCGTTGCCGCCGTGGTCAGCGAGGGCGAGCCGGTCTCCTCCAGCCGGATTCGCGACGCCCTTGCCGCAGGGGACCCTGGCACCGCCACGCATCTGCTCACGCGTCCATTCGCCATTCAGGGCACTGTGCAGCACGGGGACAAGCGTGGGCGTGAACTCGGTTATCCGACGGCCAACCTGGTGCTCGGCGATTACCAGCGCCCCGCCTACGGTATCTACGCGGTGCGGGTGACCCTCCCCGACGGCCGGGAGCAGGCCGGCGTGGCCAACGTGGGTATCCGGCCGACCTTCGAACCGCCAACTGAATTGCTCGAGGCCTTTCTGTTCGACTTCAGCGGCGATCTCTATGGGCACACCGTCGAGGTGGCGCTTCACCACTTCATCCGCCCCGAGCGGAAGTTCAGCGACATGGATTCGCTGGCCGAACAGATGCGCGCCGACGAGGCTGAAGCACGCCGATTGCTGCTTCCTTGAGCGGAGACGAGGGCGAACCCGGCGCTCAGCCGAACTCGCGCCTGTCCGTCTGGACCTGGCGAATTCTCACGGGACTTGCCGTCCTGCTGTTCGGGCTGACGCTGTTCAACGCCAGCTGGCTGGCGCCCACCCCGCGCGGCACCCTCCGGCTCATCGCCAGCCGCGGCGTGAGCCAGCTGTTCGATCATGCGGGCGTGACCGAAGACAGCTGCACCGCAACTCGCATTGAGCCGCCGGTTCACGACCGCATTGAGAACACGACCCGCTCGATGACCGACGCTCAGCGGCTCGGCGCGAGCATGGTGCAGGTTCAGGTCGTCTCCACCGCCGACGGCAGGCTGGCCCTCTTCCACGACTGGAACCTCGACTGCCGGACCAATGGCCACGGTCCGACCCGCGGTGCGACGCTGGCGCAGCTTCAAGGCCTTGATCCGGGCTACGGCTACACCGCCGACGGTAAGACATTCCCGCTCCGCGGCCAGCAGGGCACGCATATTCCCAGCCTGGAAGAAGGGCTCGCCGCGCTTCCCGGAACGTCCATGCTCTTCACCCTTAAGAGCCACGACCCGGCGGAGGCCGACCGGCTCGTCATGGGCCTCAAGGCCGCTCAGCGCGAGGTCGAGCAGCGCGGCGATGCGTTCACCGGCGATCCGGCGCTGCTTGCCCGCATCCACGCGGCTTTCCCCGGTGCCTGGACCTACAGCAAACAAGGCGTGAAGGCCTGCACCGTCGGATATCTCAAGACCGGCTGGTTCGGCATCGTTCCGGAGGCCTGCCGCAACGGCACCCTGATGGTTCCGGTGGACAGGGGCTGGGCCTTCGCGGGCTGGCCCAATCGCCTGCTGGCCAGGATGGCGAAGGTTGGCGGACGCGTGGTCGTGGTCGGCCCCCAGGGCTCGCCACGGCTCGGCATGGGCCTCACCCTGCCCGAACAGCTCAGCCAGGTTCCGGCCGACTTCAAGGACTTCGTCCTTGTTGACGATATCTGGACCATTGGCCCGTCCCTCCACCCCGACCGCGACTTCCGTACCCAGGCGCAGATCGACGCGGCGAATGCGGGGCTCGACCGACGCCGGGCGCGCGGCGACTAGCCCATGCTTTGCACTTCGCTCTCCGCCCGCTAGAGCCGCCCCAAATGGCCGACGCACCCACCACCACTGACTATCGCGACACCGTCTTCCTGCCCAAGACCGCCTTCCCCATGAAGGCCGGGCTGCCGCAGAAGGAGCCGCAGATTCTCGCCCGCTGGCAGGCGGAGGACCTCTACGCCCGCATTCGCGAGGCGCGCTCGGGCCGCGACAAGTTCATCCTTCACGACGGCCCGCCTTACGCCAATGGCGACATGCACATCGGACATGCGCTGAACCACATCCTCAAGGACATGGTGGTCCGCACCCAAACGCTGCTCGGCAAGGACGCGCCCTACGTGCCGGGCTGGGACTGCCACGGCCTGCCGATCGAGTGGAAGGTCGAGGAGCAGTATCGCAAGCAGAAGAAGAACAAGGACGAGGTGCCCCCGGCCGAGTTCCGCGCCGAGTGCCGCGCCTATGCCCAGACCTGGGTCGACCGCCAGCGCGAGCAGCTGAAGCGGCTCGGCATCGGCGGCAACTGGGACAAGCCCTATCTGACGATGGACCCGCAGGCCGAGGCGACGATCGTCTCCGAGCTCCTGAAGTTCGCCGCCTCGGGCCAGCTCTACCGTGGCGCCAAGCCGGTGATGTGGAGCCCGGTCGAGAAGACCGCGCTGGCCGAGGCGGAGATCGAATATGAGGACGTCACCTCGACCCAGATCGACGTGGCATTCGAGATCGTCGAGAGCCCGATCCCCGAGCTGGTTGGCGCCCATGCGGTGATCTGGACGACCACCCCGTGGACGATCCCGGTGAACCAGGCGATCGCGTATGGCGAGAATGTTGAGTACCAATTGGTCACTGAGCCAGGTGGTCGTAAGCTTTTGATCGCTACCGAGCTTGAGGACGGTGTCTTCATGCGGCTATCCGACCCTCACGACGAATATCGATGGGGCGGCACTTGGCGAGGCAAAGGCTCCGACCTCGCCGGCACCATCGCCCGTCACCCGATGCACCACCTCGGCGGCTTCTTCGCCACCCCGCGACCGCTGATCCCCGGCCACCACGTCACCACCGACGCCGGCACCGGCCTCGTCCACATGGCGCCCGACCATGGCGAAGAGGATTTCGAGGTCTGCAAGGCGCACGGCATCAACCCCGTCTTCGCGGTCGAGGGCGACGGCAAATATCGTGCCGACTGGCCGTGGCTCGGCGGGCAGGGGAGCGTCATCAACCCCAAGTTCAACGCGCCCGACGGCCCGATTTGCTCCGACCTGCGCCAAGCGGGTGCGCTGCTCAGCGCGGGCGACTTCCGCCACAGCTACCCGCATTCGTGGCGGTCCAAGGCCCGCGTGATTTATCGCTGCACCCCGCAATGGTTCGTTCCGATGGACCGGCCGCTCGACCATCTCCCCGCCATCTCCCGCGCCGAGCAGCGCTGGGAAGGCGAGGGCGGCAATGCGGCGATCGACGACCAGCCGGCGGCCGGCTCGCCAAGCTTGCGCGAGCTGGCGCTCCAGGCCATCGCCGACACGCGTTTCTATCCCGAGAAAGGTCGCAACCGGATCGGCTCGATGGTCGCCGACCGCCCCGATTGGGTGCTCAGCCGCCAGCGCGCCTGGGGTGTGCCGATCACGCTGTTCGTCGACCGCAAGTCCGGTCAGTACCTCGTCGACGCGGACGTCAACGCCCGCATCGTTGCCGCCGTCGCTGAAGGCGGCGTGGACGCCTGGACCGCCGAGGGCGCCGTTCAGCACTTCCTCGGCGAGGGCCGCAACCCCGACGATTTCGAGCAGGTCACCGACATTCTCGACGTGTGGTTCGACAGCGGCTGCACCCACGTCTTCACGCTCGAAAGCGGCCGCTGGCCCGAGCTTCGCTGGCCGGCGGACCTCTATCTCGAAGGCTCCGATCAGCATCGCGGCTGGTTCCAGTCCTCCTTGCTGGAAAGCTGCGGCACCCGCGGCCGCGCGCCCTATGACGCGGTTCTGACCCACGGCTTCACCATGGACCCCAAGGGCATGAAGATGTCCAAGAGCCTGGGGAACACCGTGGATCCCATCAGGGTCATGGAGACCAACGGGGCCGACATCATCCGACTGTGGGCGCTGTCGGTCGACTTCACCGAAGACCATCGCATCGGCGACGAGATCCTCAAGGGCGTTGCCGACCAGTATCGCAAGCTACGCAACACCTTCCGCTACCTGCTCGGCGCGCTGGAGGGGTTCGGCGAGGAGGAGCGGGTCACGGACGTCGCGGAGATGCCCGAACTGGAGCGCTACATGCTGGCGCTCCTGTCGCAGCTCGACGCCGAGCTGAAGCGGGCGGTCACCGATTACGACTTCAACACCTACACTCGCGCGCTCACGGACTTCTGCAACAACGACCTCAGTGCCTTTTTCTTCGATATCCGCAAGGACAGCCTCTACTGCGACGCGGCGGACGACCCGAAGCGGCGGGCCTATCGAACGGTGCTCGACACGCTGTTCCACGCGCTGGTCCGCTACGCCGCGCCGGTGCTGGTGTTCACCGCCGAGGAAGTGTGGGGCACGCGATATCCCCACGGCGGAAGCGTCCACCTGCTCGAATGGCCCGAAATCGGCGATTGGCAGGACAATCGCCTCACCGAAATCTGGACGGGCTACCGGTCGCTGCGCGAACTGGTCACCGCCGAGATCGAGCCGATGCGCCGCGAGAAGACGGTCGGATCGAGCCTCGAGGTGCGGGTGGCGCTCGGCTTCCCCGACGACTCCGACCGGCCGATGCTCTCGGCCGAGGAACTGGCCGAGCTGTTCATCGCCTCGGAAGTCGTGCTCGACACCGGCCATGTGGTGAGCGGCCCGGCGGTGGTCGTGCAGCGCGTCACCTACGACAAATGTAATCGCTGCTGGCGGCTCCTGCCGGAGGTCGAAGCCAATGCCGGGCTTTGCGATCGCTGTAAGGGAGTGGTCGCGTGAGTAGTGCCATTCTACGCGTGCGCCCCACCTTCGGCCTTATGGTGGCGGCTCTCATCTTTCTCTCCGACCAGGTCAGCAAGTGGCTCGTCGCCGGGCCCCTGAAGATGCGCGGGGAGGGCGACCGGCTCGATCTGCTGCCCTTCTTCGACCTGCTGCGGGTGCACAATCATGGCATTTCGCTGGGCCTGCTGACGGCCTCCAACGACACGCATCGTTGGCTGCTGGTGGCGTTCACCGCGGGCATCGCCCTGCTCGTCGCCGTGTGGCTGTTCCGCGAACCGAAGCGGGGCGACCAGCTGGCGCTCGGCATGGTATTGGGCGGGGCACTGGGGAACATCGTCGACCGGTCCCGCTTCGGCTATGTGCTCGATTTCGCCGATTTTCATATCGGTGCGTGGCGTCCGTTTCTGGTCTTCAATGTCGCGGACGCAGCGATTAGTATCGGCGTCGTGATCCTGATATTGCGGGCGCTGCTGGTAAAGGACCAGCCGCCCAGGGAGAAAGTTCAAAATGCGTAAGTCGACCCTCATCCTGGGTGTGGCCGCCAGCGCGGTTCTGCTGTCGGGTTGTCACAGCTTCGGTGGTTCGAAGGCCAAGCGCCTCGATGAGTTTGCGGTTGCCCGCAATGCGCCGCTGGTGATCCCGCCCGATTATACCCTGACTCCGCCCGCGCCGGGCACTGCCTCCCTGAGCGCCTCGGACGCGCAGCAGCAGGCGATCCAGGCCCTGTTCGGGGGCGCTGCGCCTCGCTCGGCGAGCGAGACCAGTCTGCTGGAAAAGGCTGGTGGTGACCGGGTCGCGCTTGGCATTCGCAGCAATGTCGGCGACAACGACACGCAAGTGGTCGACAAGGGCGAGACCACGCGTACCCTCCTGTCTGCGCCGGCAACGGACAGCCAGGTGGCAATCGCCTCGGTTCCTTAAGGCAATATTGGGAAAATAGCGGGGGACGCATGGCGGACGACAACCTCTCCGGCCGACTGGTCGAAATCGAAGCAATGCTCGACCGATCGCGGCGGCGCTTCGAAGAAGGCGCCAAGCTGGTGGAGGAGGCGCACAAATCGATCGCCGAGCTTCAGCAGCAGCTGCTCGGCGCGCCGCAGAGCATGCAGGACGATAGCGATGAGATGGCATCGCGCCTGTTGTCGACCATTCGGGCTAGCGGCGGCGAGATGCCGGCCACGCTGTGCGGCGGTCGCCTTGCGGTTGATCAGGTCCAGCGCCTTATTCGCATCGACGGCCACCCGATCGCCATTACCGAGATGGAATATCGCGTCCTTGAACTGCTGGCCTTCGCCCGCAACAACGTCGTGACGCGGACCATGCTCTTGAAGCATCTCTACCGCCGCGCTGACGACCAGCCGCAGCCGAAGATCATCGACGTCTTCATTTCCAAGCTGCGCAAGAAGCTGCGCATGGCGTCAGGCGGGGCTGAGTTCATCGAGACCATTCCTCAGCGCGGCTGGATCCTCCGCGACATCCAGAACGCCGACGCGGCCTGAGCTCTGGTTCCTCCTACTGCGGTGCGGGGAAGGGCAGGGCTAGGCTGGCGGGCGGCGCCGGAAGCAGCTCGAGGTTGACCACGACTTTCACCGTTCATTTACCATTGGCGCCCATCCCGAAAGGATGGCCCGCCCTCTCCCACGCCCCGAGTCGTCACCGTCGAACGAGGGCGCCCACGCGGCGGCCCACCTCGCCAGCATCCGGCAGGCGCTACGCACCGCCGACATGATCGCCGGGAAGAGTGCGGCACAAGTGGCTGAGCCCATCGATATTCTCCAGGTCTGGCCAGAGCTTCCGCCACTCCACCGCGACGCGTTCGCCCGCCGCTCGCAGCGGGTCGCCGACCGTGCACTCGGCGGGCTCGAGCTGCTGCTGAACGCCCCAAATCCGCACGCCGCCGAGCGGCTGTCGCACGACCTGCGCGCCGGTCTCGCCGAGGTGGAGGCTCTGTTCCGCCGTTAGTCGGCGGGACCAGTCACCTTCGGCGTCGCCGGGTCCGAGCCCCACTCGCTCCAGCTTCCGTCGTACAACCTCGTCTCATCATTGCCGAGCAGGTGCGCGGCAACGATCAGGGTATTAGCCGTCAGGCCCGATCCGCAGCTCGCCACGAAGGGCCTGGTGGGATCGACCTTGGCATGGGCGAAGGCAGCTCTCAGCTCATCTGGGGAGCGGAAGGTCCCGTCATCCCGGTACATGGCAGAGTAGGGGAGGTTGCGTGCCCCCGGCATGTGGCCCGGCGCGATCCCCGGCCGCGGGTCATTCTCTTCTCCGCTGAAGCGCTTGGCCCCACGTGCGTCCACGACCTGTACGCCGGACCCGCGGAGTAGCTCATCCTTGTGAATCACCTGGGCCGGCTGCGCGACCGCGTCGAACCGGGCGTCGCGATAGCCGGGTGTCCCTGCCTCGACTGGCCGTCCCTCGACGACCCACTTACCAAGTCCGCCGTCCAAGATGGCCACCTGACTGGCGCCGAAGTGGCGAAGCATGAACCAGGCGCGGGCCGAAGTCCGCAGTGCACTGTCGTCATACACAACGATCCGGTCGCCGTTGCTGACGCCCAGATCCGTCATTGCGGCGCCGAACAGCTCAGCCGAAGGCAGCATGTGCGGAAAGCCCGCATCGTGATCGCTGATGGCTTCGATATCAAAAAAGCGCGCCCCCGGGATATGCCGGGCCTCAAACTCCTGGCGTGCCGACCGGTTGGTCGCAGGCATGTGCCAGCTCGCGTCCAGCACCATCAGGTCGGGTGCGCCCAATTGCTCGGCGAGCCACTCGGTTGAAACAAGAGTTTGCATCATCCTCTCCCGCGATAGCTGGCTACCCCCTGGTCCGGTACCCACAGCCCCTCGGGCGGGTTCGCGGTCTGCCAGAAGACATCAATTGGTATGCCGCCACGCGGATACCAGTAGCCACCGATCCGCAGCCAGCGTGGATGCATCTCTTCCGCGAGGCGCTGACCGATCCCGACCGTTACATCCTCATGAAAACCGCAGTGATTGCGGAAGGATCCGAGGAATAGCTTGAGGCTTTTCGACTCCACGATTGTCTCGCCGGGCGCATAGTCGATCACCAGATGCGCGAAGTCCGGCTGACCCGTGACCGGGCACAATGAGGTGAATTCCGGCGCAGCGAACCTCACCAGGTACAGCGATCCGGCCCTGGGATTCGGGACATAGTCGAGCACCGCCTCCTCTGGAGATGAGGGCAGGGGGGTGGCCTGGCCGAGGAAGCGCGGTCCGCTCACCGGAAGTTTTCCGGCGGGGGCGCGGCGCCCACCGGATCGGTACCGGGCGCCACGGCTGAAGACCGCCGCGTCAGCGCGTACAGCGCACCAATCGCCAGTGCGAAAACGACCGCGGCGACTGGCATGGCGAGCGGATAAGTATCGACCACCGCGAGCACGTCGGCACTATTCGGCGATCCGGCCTTTTCAGCCGCGGCAACGAGGCCCGCATAGACGACCCCCATCAGGCTCTCACCAACAATGAGTCCGGTGGCCATCAGGGTGCCCATGCGTTCGGCGAAGGCCGGGTTGGCCGTACCCCGGGCCCAACGGTCATAGCTCCAGCCGAGCAATGCGCCGACAGGGATCAGCAGGTCCACCTCCATCGGCAGGTACATGCCCATGCCGACCGCCAGCGGGGGAAGGGAGAAGCGTCCCGCCGAACCGCGCTTCAGCAACTCGTCGACCAGCACGACAACCGCGCCGATGCCTACCCCGATCTCGATCATCTGCCAGTCGAGTGTGCCGCCGAGCACACCTTTGGTGATGCCGCTGATGAGCAAGGCCTGCGGTGCAGCGAGTGCGTTTGGCCCGGCGCCTGGAGCGCCCTGGAAGCCGAATGCGCTGTTGAGGAGGTTCAGGATCGGCGGAATGACCAGCGCACCGAAGATGACGCCGATCACCAGCGCCAGCTGCTGCCGCCATGGGGTCGCACCGACGAGCTGGCCCGTCTTCAGATCCTGGAGATTATCGTTGGCAATGGTAGCTACGCCGAAGATCACGCCGGTGACCAGCAGGCCAAATGCCACCAGGCTTTTGGTCGCTTCCGGCGGCGCACCGCGGAACAGTGCGGCCAGGATCAGCGAGATGCCGAGGGCAGTCAGGATCCCAACGCCCGACACCGGGCTGTTGGACGCGCCGATCAGCCCCGCCATGTAACCGGTAATGGATGCGATGATCAGGCCAGCAATCAGAATATAAGCGACCGACACCAGCACCAGCGTACCAGCGTGGGCGGCAAGCGCACCGCTGGCGGCGAAGCTCCACAGCAAAAGGCCGATCGGCAGCATGGATAGCAGGATGGCGCCGCCGACGATCGTGATAGGCAAGTCGCGTTCCGTCAGTTCCAGCGTTTCGCCACCGCTGCGCGCGCGATTGGCGGCGAGGGCCTGGCGAATGCCGCCGATCACCGGGCCGATGACCTTGAGCAGGGTCCAGAGGGCCGCGACCAACATGGTGCCCGCGCCAATGTATCGGACCTTGGTGCGGAACACCGTCCCGACCAGCGCCTCCACGTCGGTCCCGGCGGGTACCCCCGCCTGTGACGTGAGCCAGGGGATCAGCCCGACCCAGCTGATCAGGATGCCGACCAGCATGGCGATGCCGACAGCCATGCCGACCAGGTGCCCGACGCCGATCAGGGCCATCGACAGGCTGGTCGCCGCTCCGCTTGCGCCCGCGCCGACCCGGAAGGTGCGGGCGACCGTGTCGGTGAGCAGCTTGGTCTTGGCAAGCGTGAAGAAGCCCGCTGACACCAGCGACGCCCAGATGATGGCGAGCAGACCGCGGCGGTTTTCTTCGTGGCCGCCAACGCCGGCGCCGACCTTGAGCACCTCGGCCGCAGCTACGCCTTCCGGGTAGGGCAGATCGCTGCCCGTCACCAGGGCGCGACGCAGCGGCACCGAGTACATGACCCCGAGTATGCCACCGAGCCCGATGACCCCGACACTCAACCAGTAAGGAAAATCGGTCCACCAGCCCACCATGATCAAACCGGGCAGGACGAAGATGATCGCGCTCAGCGTGCCGGCCGACGAAGCGATCGTCTGGACGATGTTGTTCTCCTGGATCGTGCTGTCGCTGAACAGCTTGAGTACCGCCATGGAGATCACCGCGGCAGGAATCGATGTGGCGAAAGTGATTCCGAGCTTCAGCCCGAGATAAACGTTGGCGGCGGTGAACAGCACGGTCAGCACCGCGCCGAGCAGAATGCCGCGCAGGGTCAGTTCGGTGTGGCTCGCAGGGACAGTCGCGGGAATGGTCGCCAACGGCCTTACTCCCACCCACTCGCCAGGAAGCGAGTCGCAAAGGCGCAGTGCAGCGCTACTCCGCGAGCCAGCCAATCCTCATGGATCGTCATCTTGCCGTTGTGCAGCGGCGCACGCGGCGCCGGGTCCTCGCCCGGCGGAGCCACGCCCAGGAAGGCCATCGCCCCTGGTACCTTCTGCAGCACATAGGCAAAGTCCTCGCCGCCCATGATCGGAGTCGGCATCTCGGCATACTGAGCGGCGCCGAACAGGTCGGCAGCCACCTCACTGATCAATCGTGCTGCGCGCGGATCGTTGACGCAGGCCGGATAGCCGGTGTCGATCCTGACCTCGGCCGTGCACTCGTGCGCTGCCGCGACCTGGGTCACGATCCGCTCGAATGCCGTCTTCCCGGCGTCGCGCCGCTCGTCCGACAGCGTACGGAGCGTACCTTTGATCTCCACCGTATCGGGCACGATGTTGTAGGCGGTGCCGGCGTGGATCTGTGTCACCGACAGGATCGCGGGGTCGAAGAAGGGCGTCCGCCGGGCAATGAAGGCCTGCGCCGCACTGACTGCCTCGCACGCGACCGGAATCGGATCGATCGCGTCATAGGGCATGGCGGCATGCCCACCGCGTCCGCGGATGGTGGCGTTCAGCGCATCGGTGGAGGCGAGTAGCGCGCCCGGCCGGGTGGTCACCACGCCGCCAGCGATATTCGGGAAAATGTGCAGCGCAAAAGCGGCGTCGGGCTTGGGATCATCCAGCAGCCCGTCCTCGATCATGAAGCGGGCACCGTGATGCCCTTCCTCGCCCGGCTGGAACATGAACACGATCGTTCCCGCGAGGCTGGCCTGCTGTGCGCACAGGATACGTGCCGCGCTTGCCAGCATCGCTGAGTGCGTGTCGTGACCGCAGGCGTGCATGTTGCCCTCGACCGTGCTGGCGAAGGGAAGGCCGGTCTCCTCGCGGATCGGCAGCGCATCCATGTCGCCGCGCAGCAGCACCGTCCGGCCTGGCTGCGCCCCGCGCAGGATTGCCATAAAGCCGCTGGTCGACCGGCTGTCCCTGATTTCAAGCGGCAGGTCGGCAATCGCCGCCTTCAGCTTCTGCGTCGTCCGGGTGCAGTGGAGCCCCAGCTCCGGGTCGGAATGGATCGCGCGCCGGAGCTGGATCATCTGGTCGAACTCGGCGGCTGCGGCCGCGCGGAAATCGGTGTTGAGCAGGGTCATGGAGTCACCTTGCGGAAGCGGATGCCGGTGTCAAAGCGGTTCATGGACAGCGTCTCACCGTCGATCATGAGCTGCTCGCCCTTGAACGCAACCTTGCCGAGATCATTGGGAACGAACCGGAAGGTCACGCGATGCCCGTGAGCCGGATCGAGCCCCACCCTCCCGGCCACCTCGCCACCGTAGATAGGCAGCTGTGGCACCAAAGTTTTGGGGTAGGGCAGGGTGCCAAGGCGCACTTGCCCGTCGCTGTCAGTCCGCAGCAGCTCGGGTTCAAGATCGGCATAGCCGAGCCACAGCTCCAGCGGCAATTGAAAGCCGAAACCCGGCGGGTCGAGCTTCACCCACAACTCACCTGCGGGCGCCGGCTCGTCCTTCAGCAGTACAAAGGCGGGAGGCACGGGCATCGGATCGCTAGTCAGCGCGATGCGATCACCACGCAGCTCCCAGCGGCCCTCGGCGACCTCATCGGCCGCGCCATAACTCAGCGCATAACGAAAGCGGCCGCCCGGCATCAATTTCAGCGCGCCGGCCATCTCCATCTGGCTGGTCCGCCACTCGCCTTCCAGCAGGTCTGCACGCAACCTTTGATCAGGCTGCGTCGCCTGCACCGGCGTCACGACCGCTGCCAAGGCGGCAATCATTAGGAGCATCAACCGATGGTGCGCTTCGCCGGCACCCTTGGCAAGGTTCGCTAGATTACCCCGACGCGCTTCCCGGCCGCTTCGAACATGCCGAGGATCTCGCCGACCTGTTCCTCGCTATGTTCCGCACAGAGGGAGCAGCGCAGCAGCGTCATTCCCTGCGGCGTCGCGGGAGGCCGCGCCAGGTTCACATAGAGGCCCTCGTGCAGCAGCGCTTCCCACATCGCCGCCCCCCGCTCGAGGTCGGGCATGATCACCGCGATGATTGCCGACTGCGGTGTGTCGGTGCCGAGATGGAAGCCAAGGCCCTTCAGTCCGCCATGGAGCCGCTTGCTGTTCTCGATCAGGTGCGCGCGCTTGTTCCCGCCATGCATGAGCTTGCGGATGGAGGTTGCCGCCGTTGCGACAACACTTGGCGGTAGGCTGGCGGTGAAGACATAGGGCCGACACACCAGCCGCAATATCTCGAACTTGGGATGGTTCGACACGCAGAAGCCACCGACGGTCCCGACGCTCTTGCTGAAAGTCCCGATGATGAAGTCGACATCGTCGATGACACCTTGGGCTTCGGCGACGCCGCGGCCGTGTTCGCCGATGAAGCCCATCGAATGCGCCTCGTCTACCAGCACCATTGCGCCATGCGCCTTGGAGACAGCGACCATCTCCTTGAGCGGGGCAACGTCGCCAAGCATCGAATAAACGCCTTCCAGCACGACCAGCTTGCCCGCCTCGGCCGGAAGCCTCTTCAGCCTTTTTTCCAGCGCTTCGACGTCATTGTGACGAAATGCGACGATCTGGGCGTTTCCGAGCCCGCAGCCGTCGTAGATTGACGCATGGCTATCGATGTCGAGGATGACGTAATCGTCCTTGCCCGCCAGCGTGGAGATGATGCCGAGATTCGCTTGGTATCCGGTCGAGAAGACCATCGCCCCGGACATGCCGTAGAAGTCGCGCAGCGCGTCCTCGCACTCGCGGTGTCCCTGGTAGGTGCCATTGAGCACCCGGCTGCCGGTCGTTCCAGCGCCGAATTCGTCCAGTGCCTTCTTGCCGGCCGCGATGACGTCCGGATCGAATGTCATGCCCATGTAATTGTAGGTGCCGAGCAGAATCGTCCGCTTGCCGTTGCAGATGGCGACGGTGGGGCTTTCCACTCGCTCCATCACGAGGTTGAACGGGTCCGTCAGCCCCGTCGACAGTAACGCTTGGCGCTGGTCGATCAGTGGCTGGAACTTGTCGAACAGGTCGGGCGCGGTGCCCCGCACACTTGGCTGCCCTGCATCGGCGGTCATCGCCAGGCCAGGATCGGTCATGCGTTCCCCGGCTGGCTAAGCTCGCCCACCGCATCAACCAGCTGGCCGACGGTCTCGATATCGGCGGCGCGGTTCATGGTGATGATGATGTCAAACTCATCCTCGACCGCTGCGACGAAATCCATGACGGTGAGGCTGTCCCACTCGAGGTCCTGGGCAAAGCGGGTGCCTTCCGAAACGGCGATCCCCTTCTTGTTGAACTCGCCAATGAGGCGCTGGATGGTGTCGAGCCGTTCGTCGCGGTCAGTCATGGCGGCGTCCTAAAGTGAGCGCTCGCCAGTGGCAACGTCGTGCGGCAGGATTGCGGCAATGGGTTTCGCAGAATGCGCCCTAATCCTGGCAGGCCTGATTACCACCCACGCCTTGGATGCGTGTCACCCGGTCGGGATTGGTGCTGATGGTGATACCTTCGCTGACGCAACGGCGGAGCTGGAAGCGCACCCTGCGCGCACGAAAATCGAGCGACACCCGACGGAACTGCTCCATCAGGTCCGTTCCCAGCAGCATGGCCGGCTGCTTCGCCAGCCCGAATAGCGCAAACGGCGGAGCGTCAACGAACGCGATCGGAACATCACGCAGCAGGATGGGACCGACCTCCAGATCGCTGATCACGGCCAGCTCGATCTTGATCGGGGTGCCGGTGACCCCGATCATGTCGATGGTGCGAAGCGTCGCCCGTTTCTTGCGGACCAGACGATCGCGAAGCGCCAGGTTGCCGATCGTCACTTCGCTACCGGTGTCGATGATGGCGTCCAGCCGCTGGTCGGCTGCGCGGACGCCAGTCATGATCAGCTGCCCGCGCCGACGCCGTGCCACCACGACAATTTCACCGGGCAGCGCCTTGATCGGCACGCGTCCGTCCTCGACCTTGATCAGGCGTTTCTCGAAATCGAGCATCAGCCTTTGCTCGACGAGGGCGTCCAGGCCGATCAAACCGGCGCTGCCGACATTTTCCTCACTGAGCGCGGGCAGTTGCAGGTCGTGAACAGTGGTTGCCCCCACCGTCAGTGAGGCGACCTTCACCCTATCGACAAGCGTGGTTCCCGTCATGCCGTGAAGTGTGGCGGGAGTACCCAACGGCAACTCCAGCTGACGGGCAAGCGAGACGCCGATGACGGAGGAGTCGGCTCCACTGTCGACAATGAAGCGATAGGGTCCACGATCGTTGATCCGGACGTCCACGCCCAGCCGAGTGTCCACCTTGCGGGCCTTGATGTCGCTTCCGCCTACCTGCAGAGAGGGATCATATTTAGCGGGCGGCAGCGGCAAGACGCTGCCCGGAACTGTCGGAACGGGCCGAGGCTTGCTGATGACTGGCGGCTCGACGTAAGCGCCACGTAGCGCCGCCGTTGCCGAACCGGCCGCCAGCCCGGCGGCGATCAAGATGAGACGCGTTGCAATCACCCGCTTCCTCCCCCTTGCCACCCACTCTAGCACGAAGGCGGGCGCGAGGGGAAAGGCGGGCCTAACGGCCGTCAGCCGCCGGTCACGAAGCTGGCGAGCAGCCGCAGGTTGAGGCCGATGATCAGAACCGCGCAGGCAGTTGCGGCCACGGTCAACAACCTGCTGTTGACCAGCGCTCCCATCTGTTTGCGGTTGCTGGTGAACTGGATCAGCGGGACGATCGCGAACGGCAGCTGCAAGCTGAGCACGACCTGGCTCAGCACCAGCAGCCGCGCGGTGCCGCTTTCGCCATAGAGGGCGGCCACCACGACCGCCGGGATGATTGCCAGCCCGCGGGTGAGCAGCCGTCGCACCCACGGCGCGAGCTTGAGGCCGAGGAAGCCCTCCATCACCACCTGACCGGCGAGCGTAGCGGTGAGCGTCGAGCTTTGGCCGGAGGCGAGCAGCGCGACCGCGAACAGGGTGCTGGCCGCTGCCGCGCCGACCGTCGGGCTAAGCAGCTTGAAAGCCTCCTGAATCTCCGCCACGCCGGTCTGGCCCGACGCATGGAAGGCCGAGGCAGCAAGGATGAGAATCCCGGCATTGACGAACAAAGCGAGCAGCAGGGCGAGACTGCTGTCGAATACGGCGAAGCGCACCGCGGCTCGCTTGCCGGGGGTACTGGTGTCGAAGGCACGGGTCTGCACCGCTGCCGAGTGAAGGTAGAGGTTGTGGGGCATCACCGTCGCCCCGATGATCCCAATGGCGATGTAGAGCATGGCGGGATCTTGGACGATCTGGGTCGTCGGAACGAAGCCGCGCAGCATTGGGCCGAGCTGCGGCTGAGAAACGGCCACTTCGTAGGCAATGCAGCCAGCGATCACGATCAGCAGCGTGATGACGAATGCCTCAAGCTGGCGGAATCCGCGCCGCTGCAAGGCAAGCAGCAACAACACGTCGAGCGCCGTCAGCACCACGCCGAGCACCAGCGGGATCCCAAACAGCAATTGAAGCGCGATGGCCGAGCCGATCACTTCAGCCAGATCACAGGCAACGATCGCGGCCTCGCACACCAGCCACAAGGCGAACGCCACCGGCTTGCTATACTGGTCGCGGCAGGCCTGGGCGAGGTCGCGACCGGTGGCAATGCCAAGCTTGGCAGTAAGCGCTTGGAGCAGCATCGCCATCAGGTTGGCAAGCAGGATGGTCCACAGCAGGGAGTAGCCATAGGCCGACCCGCCGGCGAGGTCGGTCGCCCAATTGCCTGGGTCCATGTAGCCGACGGCGACCAGGTATCCGGGACCCGCAAAGGCTCCGAATCGACGCAGCAGGCCGCTCGACCTGCCCGGCAGCGCAATCGAACGATGCGCCTCGGCGAGGCTGACGTCGTCGCCTGTTGCGGGCACCGGCTGAAGATCGCGCGGGGTCATCGCTCCTGCATAGTCGGCGACCGTCGGCAGTCCAGAGCGGCAAAAGGCCGCGTGTGGCTCGCGATCGGCTTTCAAGAGTGTTTCGATCTGGTGCAGCGCGCAATCGGGCGGAACGCTCGAGGCCAACTGACGTTATGAGCCCTTCATGCCGGTCCGGTATTCTCTTCGTGCGCGGTGTGGCTTCCTCGCACTCGCTGCCTTCACCGCGTTTCTTGGCGCGCCCGCCGGCGCGGCCCAGCGCGGAGGGGCGGAGCGGCTGATGTTGGCGGTTTCCTCGCCTTATCTGCTTGCCCCGGCGCGGATCGGGGCGCAGTTCGGGGTCGTGACCAGCGGCTACCGCAGCGTCGAGCATAACCGCCGGGTAGGTGGCGTATCGAACAGCTATCATCTCCTCGGCCGGGCCATTGACGTGCAACGGCGACCCGGCGTCAGTCACGCCATGATCGATGCCGCGCTGCGCCGGGCGGGCTTTAACCTGATCGAGTCGCTCGACGAGATTGACCACAGCCATTTCGCTTTTGGCGATGTTGCGCCGGTGCGCTACGCTCCTTCCGCACGCCCTGTGGCAGTTTCGGTAGCAATGGTGCCCGCCAAGCCGGCGGAGCCTGCGCTGCTGGCTGATGTGCATGGCGTGCTCGCGATCGACGATCGTCATGCGCAGGCGAATGGAGGAAGTGCCGGTGTCCCCTAAGTGCACCCTGGCCGCGGCAGTGCTTGTGGCGATGCTCGTCGCCACGCCTGCCGCCGCGGCTCCGACTGCGCAGGATGTGCGCTGCTTCATGCTCAGCAACCTGTTCGCTCAGAAGTCCGACAAGGAAGAAGGACGCAAGCTCGCCCAGGTCAGCGGATTCTACTTTCTCGGCAAGATACAGGGCATGAGCGACGCGGACTTGCGCCGCAACATCGCCGAGCAGCAGAAGACGATCAATCAGGCGACCGCCTCGCGAGAAATGCAGAGCTGCGCCCAGATCGTGCAGGCAAGCGGACTGCACATCCAGTCACTGGCGCCTCCCCCGCCAGCACCCCCTCCCGCCCCGAAGCGGAAGTAGAGCGGCGCCTTAGCGGGAATTGGCGCGAAGAAAGTCGATGCTGTCCGCCAGCACTGGGCTTGAGCCGCGGAACGGAACGGACAAGCCCTTCACCAGATCGACATGGCTCCTGCCCGGGTAGAGCCGAAGCTCCACGGGAGCGCCGAGACTTCGCAGTTTTTGCGCCAGCCGCTCGCTGTTGCCAGGTTTCACCACCGTATCGGCGGTACCGGCAGCAAGCAGCAGCGGCGGTGCATCGGCGCGAGCGAAATGGATCGGCTGAGTGTCGAGCGGGCGCGGCCATGCACCAAGAGCGTCGCGCCCACGCTGTTCGGTGAAGGGGTAGAAATCATAAGGCCCGGCAAGCAGTGCCGCTGCGCGCACGGTGCGGGGATCGACCCCGGCATCGCGCAGGAAATGGGGGTCGAGCGCCAGCATCGCGGCATTGTAGGCACCAGCGGAATGGCCGGATAAGGTGAGCCGGCGCGGGTCGCCGCCGAACTCCGCCGCATGGTCCCGGGCCCACCTGACCGCCAGCGCGCCATCTTCGATGAAGGTCGGAAAACGTACGGTCGGCACGAGGCGGTAGTCGGGAATGATCGCAACGAAGCCCTTGCTGGCGAAGGCACGGCCCGCGAAGGCGTAATCGCCCCGCGCGCCGCCGACCCAGCCGCCGCCGTAGAAGAACACCACGACGGGCAGGCGTGCGCCGGGCCGGCGACGGCCCTCGGGCGAATAGACGTCGAGCTTGAGCCGTGGGTCCTCGCCGAACGAAATGCCGCTCGCCACCCTGCCCGGAGCGCCGGGCGCGGTCACCCGGTCGAGGCCGCTCAGCAGCCCCGTGGGCGAGCAGGCGGTGAGGGAAGCGAGGCCAAGCGCAGCAGCAAGCAGGGGACGGATCATCCGGCAGTTACGCCTGAGGTCAGCGGATGGACGCAGCGTTAGGCCGCCGATTGCCTTGCGCCGCTTCATCCTCTTAGGGTTTCATCGATGACCGTGCTTCCGCCCTATGCCGCGTTGCTCCGCCTCCACTCCGAGGAGGTGGATGGCGGCTTGCGCTTCGTCATGCCGTGGCACGATGACGTAATGGGCCGGCCGCAGATGCTGCACGGCGGGGCGATTGCCGGGCTGCTCGAGTTCGCCGCCTTCGCCACATTGCGGCGCGCGCTCGCGGCGGAGGATGGCACGATTCCGACGATGAAGCCCATCACCGTGACGGTGAATTATCTCCTCGGCGGGCGCGATCGCGAGACCTATGCCGAAGCGATTGTCGAGCGGCTTGGCCGGAATGTCGCCAATGTTGACGCATTCGCCTGGCAGGATAGTCGAGCCACGCCGATCGCAACGGCGCGGATCAATTTCCTGCTGGAACGTCAGTAGCCGGCTAGCCGCGCCACTTCGCCGGCGTGGAAACGCCAGTCGCCGAACAGCCGGTCGAGGACCGCCTGCCGCTTCATGTAGAAGCCGATGTCATGCTCGTCGGTCATGCCGATGCCGCCGTGCATCTGCACGCCTTCCTGGACGCTGAGCGCCGCAGCGCGGCCGGCCTTCGCCTTGGCGACATGGACCATGAGCTCGGCCCGGTCGGAGCCGGCGTCGAGCAGTTCGGCCGCCTTGTAGGCAGCGGCGCGGGCGATCTCGATCTCGCTGAACAGGTGGGCGGCGCGGTGCTGGAGGGCCTGGAACTCGCCGATCAGCTTCCCAAACTGCTTGCGCTGCTTGAGATAGTCTGTGGTCATGTCGGCCGAACCCGCCGCGACCCCCACCAGCTCCGCGGCCGAGCCGGCGCGGCCGGCGTTGAGCGCGCGGGACAGGGGCGCCCAGCCATTGTCGACCTCACCCACCACCGCGTCGGCATCCACGACGACGTCGTTGAACGTCAGCCGCGCGGCCTTGCTGTGGTCGGCGAGGGTGACGTTCTCAATGTCGAGGCCGTTGGCGTCCCGCTCCACCGCGAAGAGGGTGACGCCCTCGCGCTCTCCCACCGAACCGCCGGTCCGTGCCGCAACCAGGATCACGTCGGCGGACGCGCCGTGGACCACGAATTGCTTGGCCCCGCTGAGGGTGAAACCGTTGCCCGAGCGGGTGGCGGTCGTCGCGACCGCGCCGGGCCGATGATGCTTGCCTTCGTCGATCGCCAGTGCGGCGACAGTGTCGCCCGCGAGAATGCCTGGGAACCAGCGGTTCCCCTGGGCGGTGCCTTCGAGTGCCCGCGCCGCAGCAACGGCAGTGGTCAGGAAGGGCGAGGGGGTCAGGTTGCGGCCGACCTCCTCGAGCACCAGCGCTGCCTCGGTCGCGCCGAGACCCAGGCCGCCGTTGTCCTCGGGAATGGCGATGCCGGTCAGGCCGAGCTCGGCGAACTGCTTCCATAGGCCGTGTCCAAAGCCGTCTTTGCAGCCGGTGTCACGCCAGTGGCGCAGCTGCTTCTTGATCGTGCCCTCCTCGGCAAGGAAGGACTTCGCCATGTCGTGTAGCTGGCGCTGGTCGTCGGTCAGTAGGGTCAACGCTTACGCTCCCGGAAGACGGAGGATGTGCTTGGCGATGATGCCGAGCTGGACTTCGCTGGTACCGCCCTCGATCGAATTGGCCTTGGTGCGGAGCCATTCGCGAGCCGGTTTGCCCTTGCGGGTGCGCTCGCTCTCCCATTCCAGCGTGTCGGAGCCGCCGCCGGCCATGATCAGCTCATGCCGCTTCTTGTTGAGCTCGGTACCTGCATATTTCATCATGCTCGGCATCGCCGGGTGCGCTTCGCCGGCCTTGAGCTGGTCGATGAACCGCTCGCTCATTGCCGCGAAGGCCAGCGCGTCGACATCGAAGGCGGCGACTTCGGCGCGGAGGGCCGGGTCGTCGATTTCGCCAAGCGTTTTGCCGAGCAGGGCAGTGCCGCCGCCCAGCCCCATGCCGCTGATCATCTCACGCTCATGCCCGAGGAGATACTTGGCGACGTCCCAGCCCTTGTTGACCTCGCCCACGACCTGATCCTTGGGCACCTTCACATTGTCCATGAAGGTCTCGCAAAAGGGCGAGTAGCCGCTGATCAGCAGGATCGGCTTGGTTGATACGCCTTCCGACTCCATGTCGAACAGCAGAAAGCTGATGCCACCGTGCTTCGACTCGGTGCTGGTGCGGACTAGGCAGAAGATCCAGTCGGCCTGGTCGGCGTAGCTCGTCCAGACCTTCTGGCCGTTGACGAGGTAATGGTCGCCCATGTCCTCGGCCCTGGTCTGCAGGCCGGCGAGGTCACTGCCAGCGCCCGGTTCGGAATAGCCCTGACACCAACGAATCTCGCCACGCACGATCGGCGGCAGGAATCGCTGCTTCTGCTCTTCAGTGCCGTACTTGAGCAGCGCCGGCCCGAGCATCGAGATGCCGAAGCTGTTGAGCGGATTGCGTGCGCCGATACGGCGCATCTCTTCCTTCAGGATCTTCGATTCGGCCGGAGTAAGGCCGCCACCGCCGACTTCCCTGGGCCAGTCCGGAGTTGTCCAGCCGCGCTGTGCCATCACTTCGAGCCAACGCTTCTGCGCGTCGGACTGGAACTTGAAGTTGCGCCCGCCCCAGCAGACGTCCTCTTCCGACTTCACCGGCTGGCGCATCTCGGGCGGGCAGTTCGCCTCCAGCCAAGCGCGGGTTTCCTCGCGAAACTGTGTCAGGTCAGCGGCTTCGGCCATGGTGCACTCCTCTTAGCGCAGCGATGCAACGGTCACGCCGCGCTCGTCAATGCGGGCCGGGGGGCAGGTCGATCTTGGCGATGTGCCAGCGGCGCTGCTCGGCCGTCGAGCCGTCGACATCGTTGACCCGGCGCAGCGTGACGGTACCCGGCTCCTCAAAGCGCTCACCTTTGTTCGTCACGCCGTAGCTCTTGATCGGCACCTCGACGTAGAGCGAGCCCGCCGCGCCTTCGATCCGGCCGGGCGCGTACACCTCGGCGTGATACTCGCGGTACTGCCGGTAAGGCGCGGCAAAGGTCGCGTCGGCTAGATCGCTCGACGGACCCCACAGCTTGTGCGCCTCCGCATACTTCTTCGCCTCGATCAGCGCATAATAGGTCTGCACGACATTGGCAGCGCCCTGCGCGCTAGTCGCGGTGAACGGCGCCTCGCTGACCACCTCGCGCTCCGGCTTCGCGGGAGCAGCCGGGGCCGCGGTGTTCGTCGGGGGAGGGGCCGGTGCGGGTTCGGTCCCGTTGGTCGGCTCGCCGGCGCCGCCGCTCCCGCCCGCCACGGCCGGCGCGTTGGCCGCGGCGACCTCGTCGGTCGTCACGTTGGCGGCGTTGCTGGTGGATGAGGACTGGACGGAGCAGGCGCCGAGCAGGCCGGCCCCCATGATCAGAAATTTGCGCATCACACGGAAACGAGCCGTCGGCACTAGCCGTTCCGACAGGCTGGCGCGGCGCCCGGCAATCTGACAGAGCGGCACTCAAGCGTCCCATTCGAAAGGTCCCCGATGGATTTCGACCTTACCGACCGCCAGGCTCATTTCCGCGACCGCGTTCGCGATTTCATCGACGAGCATGTCCGCCCCGCCGTCCCGGATCTGCAGGCCGAGCTCAACAACGGCAATCGCTGGCACCATCTTGAGGGACTGGAGCCGCTCAAGGCAAAAGCCAAAGCGGCAGGCCTGTGGAACCTGTTCATGCCACCGGGCGGCGCGCTTCAACATGTCGACGAGAGCTTTCCGTTCGAAGGTGAGCAGCTCTCCAACCTCGAATACGCGATGTGCGCCGAGGAGATGGGCCGGGTCGGCCACGCCTCCGAAGTGTTCAACTGCTCGGCGCCTGACACCGGCAACATGGAGGTGCTGCACCGCTACGGCACCCGTGCGCAGAAGGATCAGTGGCTTGCTCCGCTGATGCGCGGCGAAATCCGCTCCGCCTTTTTGATGACCGAGCCAGGCGTCGCCAGCTCCGACGCGACCAACATCCAGTGCCGGATCGATCGGGATGGCGCCGACTATGTCATCAACGGCAAGAAATGGTGGTCCTCCGGCGCTGGCGATCCGCGCTGCAGGGTCGCCATCCTCATGGGCAAGACCGACTCGGAGGCCCGCAAGCACCAGCAGCAGTCGATGATCTTGGTGCCCATGGATGCGCCCGGGATCACCATTGAGCGCTACCTCAGCGTTTACGGCTTCGACGATGCGCCGCACGGGCATATGGAAATCCGGCTGGAGAATGTGCGCGTTCCTGCCGACAACCTGCTGCTCGGCGAAGGTCGCGGGTTCGAGATCGCGCAGGGCCGTCTCGGACCGGGCCGCATCCACCACTGCATGCGCACCATCGGCGCGGCCGAGGAGGCACTCAAGCTGATGGTCAAGCGAATCCAGAGCCGGGTGGCGTTCGGCAAGCGGATCGCCGAGCACAGCGTCTGGGAACAGCGCGTCGCAGAGGCCCGGATCGAGATCGAGGCCACGCGCCTGCTGTGCCTCAAGGCTGCGGACATGATGGACAAGGCCGGCAACAAGGCCGCCAAGGCCGAGATCGCGATGATAAAGGTCAAGGCGCCGCAGATGGCGCTCAAGGTGATCGACGATGCCATCCAGGCATTTGGCGGCGCCGGCGTTAGCCAGGACACGCCGCTGGCGCACATGTGGGCTGGCATTCGCACGCTGCGGCTGGCGGACGGGCCTGACGAGGTCCATAACCGTTCCATCGCGCTGATGGAATATGGCAAGCATCTGCCCGACGATCCACAGGTGCCTTGAACCCTTTCTCCGCTCGTGCCGAGCGCAGTCGAGGCACGGGCGGCCAAGGGTCCCTCGACTCCGCTCGAGGCGAACGGACTGGAGGAGATTGCATGAATTCGTTGTTCGACCTTTCCGGCAAGACGGCCATCGTCACCGGCAGCTCCCGCGGGATCGGGCGCGCCATTGCCGAGGAGATGGCGGCGCACGGCGCGAACGTGGTGATCTCCAGCCGCAAGCAGGACGCCTGCGAGGAAGTGGCGAACGCGATCAACGCGGCAGGCAAGGGCAAGGCGATCGCCGTCGCGGCGTCGATCTCCGACAAGGAGGCACTACAGCACTTGGTCGACGAGACCCGTCGGCAGCTCGGACGAATCGACGTGTTGGTCTGCAACGCCGCGTCCAACCCTTATTTCGGGCCGATGGCCGGAATTACCGACGACCAGTTCCGCAAGATCATGGACAACAACGTCCTGTCCAACCACTGGCTGACCAGCATGGTCGCGCCGGAAATGCTGGAACGGGGCGAGGGGTCCATCGTGATCGTATCGTCGGTCGGCGGGATCACCAGCTCGACCGTGATCGGCGCTTACAACATCTCGAAGGCCGCCGACCTGCAGCTGGTCCGGAACCTCGCCGCCGAGTTCGGACCCAAGGGCGTGCGGGTGAACGCCATTGCACCCGGCCTGGTCCGAACTGACTTCGCGCGGGCCCTCTGGGAAAATCCCGAGATTCTCAAGCGGGTGACGGCCGTGTCGGCCCTCAAGCGTATTGGTGAACCGCGCGAAATCGCCGGGGCTGCGGTGTTTCTGGCGAGCCAGGCCGGCAGCTTCGTGACCGGCCAGACGCTGGTAGTGGACGGCGGCAGCACGTTCGGCGCGGGCTTCTGACCATGTCCGTCGAACCCGCACATCGTCACCATCCCCGCCTCGAAGGCAAGGTGATCGTCGTGACCGGAGCCGGATCGGGCATTGGCAGGGCCACGGCCCGCCTGTTCACCGACCATGGTGCCACTGTGATCGCCGCCGACCTGAGGGGTGCCGACCACCAGGCGGATGCGGGCGAGGAAGAGGACGTCAGTCGCCTCGTCTCCATGGCACGCGAGGAGCATGGTGCGCTGCACGGCTTCTTCGCCAACGCCGGCATCTCGGGCGGGCTGGACTCCATCTTCGAACAATCTGTCGGTGACTGGCAGGAGATCCTGCGGGTCAACCTGATCGGACCGTTCCTGGCGATCAAGCATGCCGCGCCGGTCATCAAGGAGCAGGGCGGCGGATCGATCATCTGCACCGCGAGCGTGGCGGGTCTGCGCTCGGGGGCGGGGGGACCGGCTTACTCCGCTTCCAAGGCTGGAGTGATCAGCCTGGTGAAGACCGCCGCGCAGCAGCTCAGCGGCTCCAATGTGCGGGTCAACGCCATCTGCCCCGGCCTCATCGAAACCGGCATGACCGAGTTCGTCTACGAACGCGCTCGCGCCAAGGGCATGGAGGACCGCTTGGGCCACCTGAATCCGCTGCGGCGTGGCGGACATCCCGAAGAGATTGCGCACGCGGCGCTATTCCTCGCCTCCGATGAGTCGAGCTACGTGAACGGTCATGCGCTGGTGGTGGACGGAGGTCTGTCTTCCTCCCACCCGTTCAATCGTCAGGATTACGGCCGCACGGCCATCTAAACCACGGAGACTTCAGTGACCTCGCCCATCAGCACGCAGAAGCACGGCCACGTCCTCATCGTCACCTCGAATAACCCGCCAGTGAACGCGCTTGGTGCGGCGGTCCGGCAGGGCCTGGTGGCGGCAATCGAGGAAGCGGAAGCGGCGGATGATATCGCTGCGGTGGTGATCCGCTGCGAAGGGCAAACCTTCTTTGCGGGCGCTGACATCACCGAGTTCGGCAAGCCTCCGATCATGCCGTGGCTACCGGAAGTGGTCGACCGCATCGAGAATTGCACCAAGCCGGTGGTCGCCGCGATCCATGGGACGGCGCTCGGCGGCGGGCTCGAGGTGGCGCTTGGCTGCCATTATCGGGTGGCGGTGCCGACGGCGAAGTTGGGTGTGCCCGAGGTGAAGCTTGGCCTGCTGCCCGGCGCTGGCGGCACGCAGCGGCTTCCGCGCGTCGCGGGCGTTGAAAAGGCGCTACAGATGACCACCAGCGGAACGCCGATCGGGGCGAAGGAGGCGGCGGACTGCGGGCTGGTCGACCGTATCGTCGAGGGTGACCTGCTTAAGCACGCGGTGGCGTATGCGACCGAGGTCGCCAACGTTCGGCCGCTGCCGAAGACCAGTGAGCGCCAGGACAAGGTGACCGGCGTTGACCCGTCGGTGTTCGACCAGTTCGTCGCGGCGAACGGCCGCACCTTCAAGGGTTTCGAGGCGCCGATGAAAAACCTCGAGGCCGTCCGCGTCGCTACCCAGAAGCCCTACGCGGAGGGCGTGATGGAAGAGCGCAAGCTGTTCATGGAGCTGATGAGTGGTACCCAGGCCAAGGCGCAGCAATATTTCTTCTTCGCCGAGCGCAAGGCGGCCAAGATCGAAGGTGTCGCCGAAAACGTGCGCCCCCGCGAGATCAAGCGGGTCGGCGTAATCGGTGCCGGCACCATGGGTGGCGGCATCTCGATGAACTTTTTGTCGGCGGGCATCCCCGTGACCATCGTCGAAATGGCGCAGGAAGCGCTCGACCGTGGCACGGGTGTCATGCTCCGCAATTATGAGGCGAGCGCCAAAAAGGGCCGCTTCACCGAGGCTCAGGTTGGCGAGTTCATGGGCCGGCTCAATCCGACTCTCGACTTCGATGCGCTGGCCGACTGCGACCTCATCATCGAGGCCGTGTTCGAGCAGATGGACATCAAGAAGGAAATCTTCGGTCGGCTCGACAAGGTTGCCAAACCGGGCGCGATCCTCGCCAGCAACACCAGCTACCTCAACATTGACGAGATCGCCGCCGCCACATCGCGGCCGCAGGACGTCGTCGGTCTGCATTTCTTCTCGCCTGCCAACGTAATGAAGCTGCTAGAGGTGGTGCGCGGAGCGAAGACCGCCGACGACGTGCTCGTCACCGCCATGGCGCTTGCCAAGAAGATCAAGAAAGTCGCGGTCGTCGCCGGCGTTTGTTACGGCTTCATCGGCAACCGCATGCTGATCCCGCGCCAGACCGAGGCGACCAAGCTGCTGCTGGAAGGGGCGACCCCGGCGCAGATCGACAAGGTGCACACTGACTTCGGCATGCCCATGGGACCATTCCAGATGGCGGACCTCGCCGGCGTCGACATCGGCTGGCACCGCGATCCGACTCGTATCGAGAACATCCGCGACGCGCTGTGCGCGCAGGACCGTTGGGGTCAGAAGAAGGGCGCTGGCTTCTACGATTATGACGAGAAGCGCCGCCCGTCGCCAAGCCCCAAGGTGCAGGAGATCATCGAGGACTTCCGGGCCAAGGCGGGCGTCACGGCGCGCGAGATCAGCGGCCAGGAGATCGTGGAGCGCACCCTCTACACCATGGTCAACGAGGGCGCGAAGATCCTGGAAGAGGGCATGGCCCAGCGCGCGTCTGACGTGGATGTGGTCTGGATCTACGGCTACGGCTGGCCAGTGTATCGCGGCGGCCCGATGTTCTGGGCCGACACCGAAGGGCTGACGAAGATCGTTGATGGCTTGAGAGCGCAGCAGGAGCGGATGGGGAAGGATTTCTCCTTCTCTCAGCTGCTGCTCGACAAGGTGGCGAAGGGGGAGAAGTTCACAGGGCGCTAAGCTGGCCTTTGGGCGGGGCGGCGGACCCGAAACCGCTGCTCATGCTTTTCGCTGGTGAAGCCAAGCAGGAGAATGGCCGATGGCCGAGACTGATGCCGTCCCGCAGGACCCGATCCGGCGCTATTCGAATGTGACAGTCGCCATTCACTGGACAACCGTCGCCCTTGTGCTGTTACAAATCTGGTTGGGGCTCAGCCTCGACGACCTCAAGGGGGCGGCGCGGGCGAACACGTTCGACTGGCACAAGACCATCGGTGTCACCATTCTGCTGCTGACGATAGGTCGCCTCACCTACCGCCTCTCGAACCCGCCGCCCGCATTTTCGCCCGACGTTCCCAGCTGGGAGCGCATCGCAGCCGTGTGGAACCACCGTCTCTTCTACCTGCTGCTGATCGGGCTTCCGATTGGCGGCTATGTCGCCGTGTCCGGCTTTGTAGGGGGAAAGCCCACCACGCTGGTCGGCGGGATCACCGTCCCGACGCTTCCGGGTATCTCGAAGCAGATGGGTGAGCTGGCCGGGGAAGCGCATGGCGCGCTTGCTTGGGGCCTGATCGCGCTCATCGCCGTTCACTTCCTGGCGGCCATGAAGCACCAGTTCATCAATCATGCGCCGGCAAGCGGACGGATGCCGCCGTTCCGCCCTCCGCATGGCGAGGAGACGGTCGTCGGCCAGGGCCACGGCGCTACTCCGATCGAGGCGGCACGGGCCTAGTCGCGCACCGCCTTGGGAAGGGTGAGCAGCATGAACCCTGCGAAGAAGGCGACCAGCGCGCTGGCGGTGAAGGTCGCCTCTGGGCCCTGCCGGTCCCACAACCAACCGGCACCAAGACTTGCCAGCAAAGTCGCGATCCCTGTCGCGAAGTGAAAAAGGCCAAACGCCGTGGCGCGCTCATCTACTGGAGCAACATCGGCGACCATTCGAGCAAACAGCCCTTGGGTTAGCGCCATGTGACCGCCCCACAGGAATATGCCGACGGCTGCCCAGGCCAGACCGCTCGTCTTGCCGAGTACCAAGTCCCCAAGGACCAGCAAGCCGATGCCAGCCGCCAATATGGTGCGCGGATCGAAGCGGTCGCTGAGCGCGCCGGCCGGGTAGCTCAGCAGCAGGTAAGCAAGATTGAAGAGCACCAGCGTGAGCGGCGCGAAGGTGAGGGACAGCCCCGCCTCGGCCCCCTTGAGGATAAGAAAGCTTTCCGAGAAACGCGCGAGGGTGAACAGCGACGCGACCAAGATCAATCGTCGGCAGGAGGGGTCGATGTCCCGAAAGCCGCTCAGCAGCGGCTGCAGCTTGCCAGTGTCGACGTGACGCGCGGGCTCCCGTAGGGCGAGCCAGGCTAAAGTGACGCTGGCCAGGCCGGGAAGCACCGCGATCCAGAAAACGGTGCGGACATTCTGGGCAAACACCCACATCAGCGCGACCGCGGCGAGCGGCGCCAGGAATGCTCCGACGGTGTCGAGCCCCTGGCGTAGCCCATAAGCCGCGCCGCGGATTTCGGCCGGCGTTTCATCGGCGACCATCGCATCGCGCGGGGCGCCGCGGATGCCCTTCGCAGTGCGGTCAACAAGCCTAGCGCCAAGCACGGTCAGCGGGGAGCCGGCGAGCGCGAAGAGCGGCTTGGTCGCGGCCGCAAGGCCATAGCCCAGGAGAATCCAAGGTTTGCGCCGCTGGTTACGATCGCTCAGGCGCCCAGCCGCCAACTTGGCGAATGCCGCGGTGGCCTCGGCCACTCCGTCGATCGCACCCAACATGGTCACCGACGCGCCCAACGTGACGGTGATGAACAAGGGCAGCAGGGCGTGGATGATCTCGCTGGACAGGTCCATCAGCAGGCTGACGAAACCGAGCACCCAAACGGAACGTGGAAGGCGCGGACGGGTCATGGACTCTGCCTTCCGGCAATTGACCCGACATGCAACCCTAGTGCGAGGTGCCGGTGATCCAGGCGCCGATACGTCGGCTGAACGACAGACGCTCGGGAACGAAGCTGGTCTGCTCCGTTGTCGCGGCCACGGGTGCCTCATCCGCTTCATAGAAAGTCAGGTTCTTGGGCATCCGCGGGCGCAGCGTCTCGCGGCCGCGCATCATGTCTTCGGCCATGGCCAAGGCACGGTGCACATCGTCGCCGGTGAATGGCTTCATCAGGCAGCCGAGCGCGAGGTCGGGCATCGGGAAACCCGGCGACTTGCCAGTGACGAACAGGCAGGGAATGCCAGCGCCATTAAGGTGCGCGGCGACCGAGAAGCCGGTGGTTCCGCGGGCCAGATGAAGGTCGATCAAGGCGAGATCCGGGTCCTCCCGGTCGGCGATGGCGGTCGCCCCGGCTGCATCCTCGGCCAAGCCGACGACACGGTAACGCGGATTGTCCTCGACTAGATACTGCAAGGTCGTGGCGAGCTGGCGGTCGTCCTCGACAATCAAGATCTTCAGCATCTCACCCCCCACGGTTCTGCCGCTGTGGATAAGCTTGCGGAAAACCCTGCGGATGAGAATCGTCCCGTCCCCGCATTATCGGCGAACCGACTCGTTAAAGCGCCGGAACGCTCTGGCCTGCCTAAAGGTAAACGCAGAATCAAGAAGGACGAGCCCTGCCAAGCGAGCCCTGCCCGAATTCAGTGCGGCTTTCTCAGGAACGATAGAAGATGTGAGCGCCGATCTTTTCGACCATGCTCAACCGGTGACCCCAGCCGGGAGCCACATAGTCGGCATGATACCAGAGAACGTCGTCAGGAAGCGCCTGCACTTGCCGGGCCTGCGCGATACGCGCGATCGACTGGGCGTACCCCCAGGCGGCGCTTTGCGTGTTGATGCGCGGAAACTGCCCGCCGCGCACAAAGCTGAACTGCGCCGGCTGCTTGACCACGCCGCAGTAGGTCGATGGATAGCGGCCAGAGCGCGCACGGTTGAGAACCACGTCCGCCACGGCAAGCTGGCCGTCGAACGGCTCACCCCGCGCTTCAAAATAGACGGCGGTGGCGACACAGCTTAGTTCCTCGTCGAGCGCCGGGCCGTTCATGTTGGCCCAGATCATGGGCCACAGACTTTCATGGGTAACGGCCGGTCGGACTGGTACGGCGCCGGCGGGAGGAGTGGTCACGCCGGACGCGGGCATCGCCCTCGTGCTGGGAAGAACGGCGACACTGGGAGTAGAGGGCGAAACGCTGACGGCCTTGACCGGTGTCGCAATCGAGTAAGCGGTGGTTGTGGCCAGCGGCGTCACGGCCGCGTTGGCAACCTCGGCAGCGGCTGGAGTGGCGCCGCTCATGGCCATGATGCAGGTTGTCACAATGGCCGAAGCACCGCCGGCCCCGAAGAAACGGGTCATTCTGTCTCGTATCTGTGCGGCGGGCCTCCGACTTCGGCCCGGGCTCCTCCACTGGGGAGGGTGCCGGCCTCGCTTCCGCCATCCGACTTGCCCTGGAGCGTGGCCTCGCCAACCGCTCACTCGCTCTCGAATTCAGTAGCGTTCAGATACGCGATGCCGCCCAAGCCACAACCCGACTAGCGGCGAACCGAGCCCCCGCCCGGACCAAAGGCAGGAACTTTCCCATTTTCAGACAGGGCGTTGGACGAGCCGAGCACCACCCGCGACGAACCGAAAACGGTCGTCGCGGGTGAATGCCGAATCGATCAGGCTGCCTCAGCCTTGCGCGAATGGCGCTTGCGCTCATGGGGGTCCAGGAACCGCTTGCGCAGGCGGATGGACGAGGGCGTGACCTCGACCAGCTCGTCATCGTCGATATAAGCGATCGCCTGCTCCAGCGTCATCCGCTTCGGCGGGGTGAGGCGAATGGCATCGTCCTTTCCTCCGCTCGCGCGGAAGTTCGTCAGCTGCTTGGCCTTCATCGGGTTGACTTCAAGGTCGTCCGTCTTGGCATTCTCGCCGACGATCATTCCTTCGTAGAGCGCCTCCTGGTGCCCTACGAAGAGGATGCCGCGCTCTTCCAGCGGACCGAGGGCGTAGCTGTTCGCCTCGCCCGCGCCATTGGAGATGAGCACGCCATTCTTGCGGCCTTCGATCTTGCCCTTGTGGGGACCATATTTCTCGTAGATTCGGTTCATGATTCCGGTCCCGCGCGTGTCGCTCAGGAACTCGCCATGGTAGCCGATCAGGCCACGCGACGGGGCCGAGAAGGTGATCCGGGTCTTGCCACCGCCCGACGGGCGCATGTCGGTCATCTCGGCCTTGCGGATCGCCATCTTGTCGATGACGGTGCCCGAATATTCGTCGTCCACGTCGATCACGACCGTTTCATACGGCTCAGTCTTGTTGCCATTCTCATCTTCGCGGAACAGCACACGCGGCCGGCTGATCCCCAACTCGAAGCCCTCGCGGCGCATCATCTCGATCAGCACGCCAAGCTGAAGTTCGCCGCGGCCAGCAACCTCAAAGCTGTCCTTGTCCTCGCTCTCGGTCACCTTGATGGCCACGTTCGACTCCGCCTCGCGAAACAGGCGGTCGCGGATCATGCGGCTGGTGACCTTCTTGCCTTCACGGCCGGCCATCGGTGAGTCGTTCACGGCGAAGCGCATCGACAAAGTCGGCGGATCGATCGGCTGCGCGTGCAGCGGCTCGGTCACCGACGGATCGGCAATAGTGTCGGCGACGGTGGCGGTCGTCAGGCCCGCGATCGAGATAATGTCGCCGGCCGAGGCCTCCTCGACAGGGACGCGCTCGAGCCCGCGGAACGCCATGATCTTGGACGCGCGGCCAGTCTCGACAATCTTCCCGTCGGGATTGAGGGCATGAATCGGCGCATTGGTCTTGATCGAGCCCGAGAACACCAGGCCAGTCAGGATGCGGCCAAGGAAGTTGTCGCGGTCGAGCAGGGTGACCAGGAACTTGAACGGTCCATCCGGATCCGCCGACGGCGGCGGGACATGGTCGACGATGGTGCTGAACAGGGGCGTCAAATCGCCCGAACGAACGTCGTCCGTGGTGCCGGCGTAGCCGTTGCGGCCGGAGGCATAGAGCACCGGAAAGTCGAGCTGCTCGTCATTTGCGTCCAGCGTCACGAAGAGGTCGAACACCTCGTCCAGCACTTCAGCCGCGCGGGCGTCGGGACGGTCGATCTTGTTCACGACGACGATCGGCTTGAGGCCGAGGCCCAAGGCCTTGCCGGTGACGAACTTGGTCTGCGGCATCGGGCCTTCGGCTGCGTCAACCAGCAGGATGACGCCGTCGACCATGGAGAGGATGCGCTCGACCTCACCGCCGAAGTCCGCGTGGCCGGGGGTGTCGACGATGTTGATGTGGGTGCCCTGCCACTCGACCGAGGTGCACTTGGCGAGAATGGTGATCCCGCGCTCTTTCTCGAGGTCATTCGAGTCCATCGCTCGCTCTTCGACGCGTTGGTTGTCGCGGAAGGTGCCGGACTGACGGAAGAGCTGGTCGACGAGCGTGGTCTTGCCGTGATCGACGTGGGCAATGATCGCCACGTTGCGAGAAGTCATTTGAATGTCCTTGGAAAAGTCGCGCCGCCCTTAGCGGAACTGCTGCAATGCAGCAACTCGCATCCCGTTTGGCTTTCTCGCGTTCATGAGCCGAGAGGAGAAATGATCATGCCGCAAGGAGACAAGAGCGCCTACACGGACAAGCAGCGCCGTGAGGCGGCCCATATCGCGGACGGCTACCTGAAGCGGGGCGTCAGCCGAAAGGAAGCGGAGGAGCGCGCCTGGCGCACGGTCAACGCCCATGAGGGCGGAGGCAAGGAAAACGGTTCGGGTCGAAAGTCGAGCCGGTCGGAAGCGGCGAAAAAGGGATGGGTCACTCGGCGGAAGCGGTCGGCTGGGAAGTAGGCGACACTGGAGTAAATCGGCTGCGCCGCCGGACCTGCTTGCTGGTGCAACCCGCCCACCGTCGGGCCGCGTCTCTTGAGAAGCTCCGCTATGCTCGGCGCTCTGGGAGTGGATGCCCGACGTGGATTCGAACCACGATTGACGGAGTCAGAGTCCGTAGTCTTACCATTAGACGATCGGGCAGCGCGCTTGCGGTGCGGGCGCCCACCTAGGTCCGGCCTTCTTGCCTGTCAACTTGCGGGGAGCGGCAACTTCCGCTTAAAACGGCGGCAAGTCAGCCGTTTGCCCTTGGGTGGCGGCGAAGGAAAGAAGACAGGCTCATTCATGGCGTCGATACCGGCTGCCAGTGCGCCGCAGCCCCGCCATTCGGGTGCAGCGGCCAACGCCAAGCTCCCGCCGACCGGCGCGTCACGCCACACCTACGCCGCGATTGATCTTGGCACCAACAACTGCCGGCTGCTGATCGCGCGCCCCAGCGACGACGGCTTTGTCGTGGTCGACGCGTTCAGCCGGATCGTCAGGCTGGGCGAGGGGCTGGCGAACAGCGGACGGCTGTCGGCGGAGGCGATGGACCGCGCGGTCGAGGCGCTCGGCGTGTGCGCCGACAAGCTGAGGCGGCGGCGGGTGAGCCTCGCCCGCTCGGTAGCGACGGAAGCCTGCCGGCGTGCCGCCAACGGCCGCGACTTCATCGAGCGGGTGCACCGCGAAACCGGCATCGCGCTGGAAATCATCCCTCCGCAGGAAGAAGCGCGGCTGGCCGTGCTCGGCTGCCACAAATTGCTGGAGCCGGGTGACGGACCGGCGCTGATCTTCGACATCGGCGGCGGCTCTACCGAGCTGGTGCTGGTGGAGCCGGGCGACGAAGAGGAGGGCGCGCCGCCGCGGATCAAGGCCTGGTGGAGCGCGCCTTGGGGCGTGGTCAGCCTGACCGAAAGCGAGGGCAGGGCCGCACTGGAGGGGCCGGACCGGGTGGCTGCTTACCGCCGCATGGTCGAGCGGGCACGGCACAGCTTCGCGCGCTTCGCCGAGCTGCTGCCGAGCGACGAGGAGAACATCCGCCTCCTCGGCACCAGCGGCACGGTGACGACGCTGGCCTCGGTCCACCTGGCGCTGCCGAGCTATGATCGGCGGGCGGTGGACGGGCTGCATGTGCCGATCGAGGCGATGCGCGAGATCAGCACCGCCATCTCGGAGATGGACGGCGAGGAGCGCGCGGCGCTGCCCTGCATCGGGGCGGAGCGCGCGGACCTGGTGGTCGCCGGCTGCGCGATCCTAGAAGCGATCCTGGATATCTGGCCGGCGGCACAGCTGGGGGTTGCCGACCGCGGGATTCGCGAAGGCATATTGCGCGCCCTGATGGCCCGCGACGGGTATGTCCTGTGACCCGGCTGAAAACCGCCAAGGGCCGCAAGGTCGGGTCGACCAAGTGGCTGCAGCGGCAGCTCAACGACCCCTACGTCAAGCGCGCCAAGGCCGAGGGCTATCGCAGCCGCGCGGCCTACAAGCTCATCGAACTCGACGAGAAATACAGCCTGCTGAAGGGCGTCAAGGCGGTGGTCGACCTCGGCATTGCGCCGGGCGGATGGAGCCAGGTGGTGCGCAAGAAGGCACCGCAGGCGCGGGTGGCGGGGATCGACTTCCTGCCGGTCGATCCGCTGGATGGGGTGACGATCCTGCAGCTCGACTTCACCGACGAGACCGCCGACGCGCAGCTGAAGGCGGCGTTGGGCGGCGAGGCGGACCTGGTGCTGTCCGACATGGCGGCGAACACCGTGGGCCATCCGCAGACCGACCACCTGCGCACGATGGGGCTGGTCGAGCTTGGGCTGGAGTTTGCCAAGGACGTGCTGAAGCCAGGCGGAGCCTATGTCGCCAAGGTGCTTGCCGGCGGAACCGACCACCAGCTGCTGGCCGAACTGAAGCGCCATTTCACCACCGTGAAGCACGCCAAGCCGCCCGCCAGCCGCAAGGATTCGAGCGAATGGTACGTGGTGGCGCAGGGGTTCAAGGGCCGGCCCGAAGCCGCCGCCGAGTAGCGCTTCGAAGCTGAACAAGTTTCCATGTTTCCCTGGTTCGGGTGTCGAACGGGCCCGAACTTCCTGAACAAGTTTCCAAGTTTCCCTGGTTCCCTGGTTGAACCGGGCAAGTTTCCGCGCTTCGGGGGTGTTCGACCAACGGCCGTTGGCGAGAGCTTGTCGTTGTCAAAGAAGCGGCTGTCCGCAGGCGCCAGACGAGCAGCCCAAATCCTATTGTTCAAGCCTGCCCACGCGCGCTCAGGCGGTCAGTTGCTCGCCGAGCGTTGTGAAGGTGCGCCGGGCGGCGGCGACGGACGCGTCAAGCTCGTCCGCGCCGATCGCGTGGTCGAGACGGGCGCGGAGGCTTTGCCATCGCTGAGCAGTCTGCTTGCCGTAGCCGCCGTGAAAGGCAGGTTCGAAGCCGAGATGGCCGCGAACGTGCGCCGCGATCAGAAGCCCGCCGAGCGTCGAGCCTTCGAGCACGTAAAGCGCCCCGAGCGCCTCCGCCTGAGTGGTGAAGGGGTAGAGCGGAGCTTCGTGCCCAGGGCCGACCGGCCGCCCGAGCGCCGCCAGATCGCGTTCCAGCAGCGGCAGCTTGCGGCGCTCGTCGAAGAAGAGCGGGTCATCGACCGCTTCGGCCAGCGCCGGCTCCCAACCCGAATAGAAGCCCTGCAGCCGTTCCAGCCAATCGGCGTAGGACTGGCGGTCGGCGGCGCGGGACTGCCAGTCGAGAGCCTCCTCGATCCGATCGTGCTCCGCGCGGGTGCGTTCGCGCAAGGTGTTGGCGATACCCGCCGGCACGTCAGGTGCGTACCGTGAAGCAGGCACCCTGGCGGCGATCGGAAATCACCTCGAGTTCGCCGTCGATCTGCTTCAGAAGTGCGCGGATGACCCGCATGCCGAGCCCGCCGCCCTCGCGCTGGCGCGTCTCCCAGTCCGGGGCGAGGCCTTCACCTTCGTCGCAGACGGTCAGCGTGAGCTTGCCCGGAGCATCGCCGCGCAGCGTGAGCGATACCGGCCCGGTCTTATCGCCCGGATAGGCGTATTTGATCGCGTTGGTGACCAGCTCGGTCGCAATCAGGCTGACCGCCACGGCGGTCGAACTCGGCACCATCAACCCGTCGTCGACGTCGACTTCCACCATGTCCTCGCGGGCGAGCACGCCGTGGGTGAGGTCGCCGCACAGCTGGCGAAGGGATTCGCCCAGGTCGACCTGCTGGTCTTCGCTGGCCTGCAGGCTGTTGTGCACCCGGGCGACGCTCATCACCCGGGCATAGGTGTCCTGGAACGCTGCCTTGGCGTCTTCGTCGGCAACTGCGCGCGACTGCAGGAGCATCACGCTGGCCACGATCTGGAGCGAGTTCTTGACCCGATGGTCGATCTCGCGCGCCAGCAGGTCCTTCTTCTCGAGCGCGTCGGCGAGCTCCTGCCCCGTGTGTCGCAGCTCGGCGATGGTGCGCCCCTGACGGAGTGCCACGCCGTCCACGGCGGCGGCAAAGGCACTAGCGGCGTCGACCTGCCAGTTATCCCAGCGTTCGGACTGGCCAGCGCGCTCCTCGACCCAGCGCTCGAAGGAGCGGCGGGGAAGGATGGTGCCGGTGGTCGTATCTGCCAGCACGGTCTTGTTGGGATCGCCGCCCCACACGACGGTGGAGGCGATTTCCGGCTTGAACCAGAGGAGGAGATTGCTGCGATCCGCGTCGATGAACACGGCGAGAAGCCCGCTGGCGACTGCGCGCCACGCCTGGGCGTCGGGCCAGTGCGCGGAGAGGTCGGCGGTCGCGAAGGAGCGGGTGTCGGAGGAGACGGCGCCGCGAAGCCAGTCGGCGAGGGCGCGAAGCGACGGTTGGTCGGGGGTTTGCCCGACGGTGGCAACGCGGTCGCCGCTGATGACCGCCGCGCCACTGCTTCGGAACAGCCGGCTGAGGCCCGGCCCCTTGTCATCCGGTGGAGCGAGCGTCGCGACGAAATCGTCGGAGCCGGCCAGATCGCGCAGCAACTCGTTCTGCTGCTGGAGGCCGAGCTGCTGCTCCCGCCAGGCGCTGCTGGTGGCAAGTTCGTGAACGCGCAGGGCGAAGGCGTCGGTCACCAGGGTGGCGAGGGCGCGGGTCTGCGGGGTGACGTAATGCGGTCGGCGGCAATGACCGATGACAAGGCCCCACAGCTTGCCATCGACCACGATCGAAATCGACATCGACCCGTTCACGCCGAGGTTGCGCTGATATTCGAGGTGGATGGGCGACAACGCCCGCGAATAAGCAAGGCTGAGGTTGACGGGCGCGTTGCCCGCCTCGGGGCGAGCGACCAGGGTCGCGGGCACGGCGTCGCGATCGATCACGAAGCGCGCGGGCGCGTTGACGTAGAGGGCCCGCGCCTGCGCCGGAATGTCGGAAGCGGGAAAGTGCAGGCCGAGCAGGGAAGGATAGGCGTCCTCGTCCCGGCACTCCGCGAGCGCTTCGCCGTTCCAGTCCTCGTCGAAGCGATAGACCAGCACCCGCTCAAACCCCGTCATGTCGCGGATGTGGCGGGCACATTCGCCGGCCGCCGTGTGGAGGCTATCGGCGGCGCGGATCTGGCGGACCGCGTCCAGCGCCTCATCGGCCGAGGCCTCCGCGAAATCGCCGGGGCGGGCGGGGAGCAACTCAATCTCGAGGATGAGGTGGCCGTCGTTGAGGTGGGCGGCGACGGTGAAGTCGCGCTGCTCCGGGCCGAGCGGAGCCGTCAACCGCCACGGTCGCCCGGGAACGGCCTGCGCCTGGCTGGAGACGACGGACGCGAGCCCCGCCAGAACGTCGGCCGGGAACAGTACATCGGCCGGGGCGCCGATCACCGCCGTCGGCGGAAGGCCGAGCGCGTCGGCGATATTGTCACTGCAGGCGACGACCTCGAGCGTTGCGGGATCGAGCACGACAGTGGCGGTGTGTGGTTGGACCGCGCCGGGAATATGGATGGGCTCCAGCGCGCAGACGTCGGAATCGACCGGTTCTGCCCGGACGCGGCGGTCGACGGCATCCGCCGCGACGCTGCTGGCGCGGCGCTGAGGGCTGGAGTTGAGACGGCCGAGTTGGTGGATGGTGAGCCAGTAACGGTCGGGCTCGGCCGCAGCTCGCATCGTAACCTCGACTCGCGCCAGTTCATCGAAGCCGAAGACGAAGCCGAACACCGAATGGAGGTGGCCGCGGCGGACCCCGTCGAGGAACCGGCCGCGGAACGCTGGCAGGTTGGTGCAGGGCGCGACGTCGCGGAAGAAATCGCGGCCCATCACCCGCTCGGGCGCGCGGCCCGAAAATCGGCTCTCGGCCGCATTATATTTCCGGATGGTGCCCTGACCGTCGAGCTGGATGACGCCAAACGGCAGCGCATCGAGTTGCTCGTCGCCGAGGCCGTCAAGCGGGACTTGGGCCGTGTCACCGTGAACCAACAAACTACCTCGCTGCGTACGGAGCGAGAGCATGCTTATTGGAGAAAACGCCAACAAAGCTCAGGCGACCGAGGACCCCCCTGAAGCGGACACATACTTCGCTTTGGGCGGCTGGCAAGCCACAACGGACGGGAATTGGCTGGCTTCCGGTAAGGCGTAGCGCATTGTAACTGTTGTTAAGTTCGTCCGGATGGCTAGGCTCGCTTCGGGCGGCCAGTGTCCCGCGAAGCGGTCGGTGGAGGGTTCATGCGTCTGCGTATTCGATTGGCGTTCGGAACGGCGGCGCTGGGCTGTTCCACCATGGCCGGCGCGGCCTGCCACCTGACGCAATATTTCGAACTGCCGATCACAATGGTCGGCGCCCGGCCGCTGGTGAACGCCAAGATCGATGGACGCGATGCGCGGTTCATCCTCGACAGTGGCGCCTTCTTCAGCACGCTGTCACCTGCCACCGCCCAGACCTTCAACCTCAAGCTGAACGATCTTCCGCCGGGCTTCTACCTGCGCGGGATCAACGGCTCGGCCAGTGCGAGCCTGACCACCGTCAAGCGGTTCACGGTGGGTGGAATCGACATTCCCAACGTGCAGTTCATCGTCGGCGGAACGGACATCGGACAGGTCGGCCTGCTGGGGCAGAACCTCCTTGGGCTGTTCGATGCCGAATATGATCTTGGCCATGGCGTCGTCCGGGTGCTCAAGCCCAGCGGCTGCAAGGTCGAGGAGCTGGGCTATTGGCCGAGCGAGCAGCCGCTGACGATCATCCCGATCGAGGAGCGTTCGGCGAACCAGAGCCATACGATCGGGACCGTGACGCTGAACGGCGTTCGGCTCCGCGCCCTGTTCGATACCGGAGCGCCAAGTTCGCTGCTGACCATGGCGGCGGCGCGGCGGGCGGGGGTCACTCCAACGAGCCCGGGGGTGGAGGCAAGCGGACCGGCGACGGGCCTTGGCACCAGGACGCTGCGGAGCTGGATGGGCAAGTTCGACAGGCTGCAGATTGGGGGCGAGAGCATTCCGCATCCGCAAATCCGCTTCAGCGAGGCCCAGTTCAGCAATGCGGACATGCTGATTGGCGCGGACTTCTTCCTCACTCACCATGTTTATGTCGCCAACAGCGCAAACAAGATGCTGATCACCTACGAAGGCGGCCCTGTGTTCGGAATCGCTCCGACGGGCGCGCGGCTGGCGAATGGCGAGCGGCTCGACCTGACGGACCGGGCAGCGGTGCCGACCGACGCCGAAGGGTTCGCCCGGCGCGGGGCGGCGCTGCTAAGCAAGCAGAAGGTGGCGGAGGCGCTGGCGGACTTCGACAAGGCGGTGGCGTTGGCTCCGACCAACGCCGGCTTCCTTCGCCAGCGAGCGACGGCGCGGATGGTCAATCGCCAGCCTCTGCTGGCCGCGGCCGACCTCGACAAGGCGCTGTCACTCGACCCGAACGACACGGAAGCGCGGCAGATGCGGGCGGCCATGAAGCTCGTCGGGCGCGACCCGCAGGGCGCGGCGGAGGACCTGCGGGCGCTCGACCGGATCCTGCCGGCGGCGGCGGGGCAGCGGCTGCAGCTGGCCGGCATGGCCAATGCCGCCGAGCAGCCCGAGCTGGCGCTGACCAACTACGACGCCTGGCTCAAGACGCATTCGGAGGACGCAGCGCGGCCGTCCGCGCTCAACGGGCGCTGCTGGGCGCTGGCGCAACTCAACCGTTCGCTGGACCAGGCGCTGAGCGACTGCAACGCGGCATTGAAGGCACGGCCGAACACGGCGGCGTATCTCGACAGCCGGGCGCTGGTGCGGCTTCGACAGAACAACCTGCCGGCGGCGCTGGCCGATTATGATGCCGCCATCCGGCTCAGCCCGAGGAACGCGTGGAGTTTGCTGATGCGCGGCTTGGTCAAGCGGAGGATGGGCGACGCAGCAGGTGGCGAGGCGGACCGGGCCGCGGCCATGGCGATCACGCCGGCCGCAGCGGAGCGAGCCGCCAAGCTGGGGCTCGTCAACTAGGACTTGGCGGCGCGGGCGGCGGCGATGGCGGCTTTGAGCGAGTCGTAACCGACAGCACCGTTCAGCACCTGATTGCCGACCACGAACAGCGGCGTGCCGGTGGCACCAAGCTCGGTCGCGAGCTGGTAGTTGCGCTTGAGCTCGGTCTCGAACTCGGGGCTTTGAGGAATCCCGGCCGGGATGCCGGCAGCCTGTGCGGCCTGGGTCAGCGTCTGCTGGTCCGGGCGGCCGGCGGCGTAGAGGGCATCGTGGAACTGGGTGAACTTGCCGGCCTTGCTGGCGCCCAGCGCCATCCGCGCGGCGGCGACGCTGCCTTCGCCGAGAATCGGGAAATCGCGGTAGACGATGCGTAGCTTCGGATCTTCCTTGAGCAGGCGATCGAGCACCGGGAGCGAGGCTTTGCAGTAGCCGCAGGCGTAGTCGTAGAATTCGACCAAGGTGACGTCCGGGTTGGCGGCGCCCTGCCAAGATGAGCCAAACGGCGTTTCGAGTGCGGTCCGGTTGGCCGCCAGCGTTGGTGCATATTGCCGCTGCTTGAGGCTTTCGGAGGCGGCGATCAGCATGTCCGGGTCGCGGGTCAAGGACTGGCGGACATAGCGATCGAACCAGCCGGCGTGCGCGCCGAAAGCAAGGACGAGGAGCGTCAGGAGCGTGCCCCCCAATGCTCCGAGGAGGGCGGCGGGGAGCGGTGACGGCGCCCGGTTCGGTTCGCTCACTTGCTTCGATTGCCCTTCTTGTTCTTGTCGACTTCGGCGCGTGACACCATGGCGATATCCTGCGCCCGAAGATAGTCCGGCGTGCCCGGCGGAATCCCACGCATGGCGGTCTCGGCGCTGACCAGCGCAAGCTTGGGATCGCCTTCGAGATTGTAGCGCTCGGCCGTCGCCAGGGCGGCGCGGGCGAGGTCGCCCTTATGCTCGTAGACCATGCCGAGTTGGTACCAGGCGAAGGGATTATCGTTGTCGCGGTTGACCGCGGCCTTGAGCACCCGCTCCGCCTCCGGGTAATTGCTCTCCTGCTCGGTCGCGATGAGGGCATGGCCGAGCATGGCCGCGATCATCGGCTTGTCGGGGGCGGCGGCGACCGACTGGCGAAGCGGTTCCAGCGCGTCCTTGGGCTTGCCCGATTCGAGCAGGACCTGGCCCTTGAGTTCGAGAAAGTAGGGATCGCCCGGCCGGGCCTTCAGCAGGGCGTCGGTCTCGGCCAGCGCCTGATCGCGAAAGGCCTGCCGATGGTAGGCGTAGGCCCGAGCATAATGGGCCGGGATGGACTGGTCGCTGGGCGGATAGGAAGCGAGGACCGCCTGCGGTTCGGAGATGAAGCCGATCAGTTTGGCGCGGACCCGCTGGAAGCGCTCTTCCAGCTTGGGATCGGTACGCTGAGTCCAGGCCGGGTCCTTCTGGTAAAGGGTCTGGAGTGTCTGGATGCGTTCCGACGAGAGCGGATGGGTCTGGCCGTAACTGTCGGTCTTATACTGCGCCAGGCGATATTCCTGGTTCTGCAGCTTTTTGAAGAATTCGAGGCTGCCGCGCCCGCTGATCCCAGCCTTGCTGAGGTAGGAGGCGCCGGCGAGGTCGGCGCTGGTCTCCTGCGTCCGCGAAAAGGACAGGAAGGTGCCTTCGGCGGCCTGCTGCCCGAGCGCCATGGCGCCCATCGCCGCGTCGCCGCTGCCCGCTGCGAGCGCCAGCCCACCAAGCACGAGGCTGAGGATCTGGATGGCGGTTGCCTTGCGGACGCCTTCATAGACCCGGATGGAATGGCCCCCCGCGACGTGGCCGAGCTCGTGCGCGATTACGCCCTGGAGCTGGTTGGCGTTGTCCGCGGCCGTCAGCAGGCCCGAGTGGATGTAGACGGTTTGGCCGGTGGCGACGAAGGCGTTGATCTCGGGGTCGTTGATCAGGACGACCCTGACCACCTTGGGATCGAGCCCCGCCGCCTGGATCAGCGGTCTGGACAGGTCATTGAAGAGCGCTTCGGATTCGCTGTCGCGAAGAATGGCCTGCGCCGCAGCCGGCTGGGCCGCGGCAAAGGACAGGACCAGGGCCAGCATCAGCCAGCGGGCGAACAGGGTCAGGCGTCGCATGGAGCGCCTCTGAGAGGGCTGGGCTGAATGGGCGGTGAAAGGACGCAGGAACCTCCCCGTTGCGCCGCAACGGGGAGGTTTCCCGATCAGCCGAAGGTGCGCTGCCACCAGCCTTGCCGGCGGGGGCCGCTGTCCTCGGCGGGAGCGGACTGGCCGGTCGGTGCCGAGTCGTTGCTTGGTTCTGGAGCCGGTTCCGGCGCCGCTTCGGCGACCGGTTCCGGCGCAGGCTCCGGAGCTGCCTCGACCACCGGCGCGGCTTCGACGGCCAGGGTCGCGTCCGCCTTCTTGGCACGGCTGCGGCGCTTGGGCTTGGCGGGTGCTTCGGCCGCCGCATCTTCGCCGGCGACGTCGGCCGGAGCCTCGGGCGCCACGATCTCCAGTGCCGGAGCAGCCTCGGGAGCAACGGCCTCGGCCTTGCGGGCGCGGGGGCGGCGGCGAGCCTTGGGCTTGCCCTCTTGGTCCTCGGCCGGTGCTTCGACGGTGTCGGGTGACGGATCCTGCGAGGGGACCGGTTCCTTCATCGGTGCCTCGTCCGGGGCGGGCAGGTCGACGGGCTGCTCACCCTCCGGCCGCTCGTCACCACGCTCGCGGCGACCGCCACGACGGCGGCGACGGCCACGCGGCTGCTCCTCCTCATCGCGCGGAGCCTCGGCCTCGACCTGCTCGGCTTCCTGGCTGCCGTCTTGCGGCTCGCCCTCCTCGGAATCGCCTTCCAGGGTCGCTTCACCATTCTCGAGCGGCTCGCCATCGCGGCGGCGATTGCGACCGCCGCGGCGGCGGCGACGGCGGCGGCGCTTGCCACCTTCGCCCTCGTCCTCGGAACCGCGCTCCTCGCGGGGACCACGCTCCGAACGCTGACCGGAGCGCTCCTCCTGCTCCTCGGCTTCGTCCTCGAACTCTTCCTCGTCCTCGAATTCGTCGTCCTCGACGGCGTCGATCGGCGCCGGGAGGGACTGCGGCTGCGGCCGGGCGATCGGGCGCGGGCCCGAGCTGTCGACACTCATCCGCGCACCTTCAAGGCCCGGATCGACCAGCACTTCGATCGAGACACCGTAGCGTGCCTCGATGTCGGCCAGCTCGGTCCGCTTCTTGTTGAGGACGTAGATGGCGGCTTCGGCGCCGGCGCGAAGGCAGACCTTCTCACCACGGCCGCGGGCGGCTTCGTCCTCGATCAGGCGCAGCGCCTGAAGGCCGGCCGACGATGCGGTGCGCATCAGGCCGGTGCCGTCGCAGTGGGCGCAGGGCTTGGTCGAGGCCTCGAGCACGCCGGTGCGAAGGCGCTGGCGGCTCATTTCCATCAGGCCGAAGCTGGAGATGCGACCGACCTGGATGCGGGCGCGATCGTTCTTCAGCGCCTCCTTCATCGCCTTCTCGACCTTCCGGACATGGCCGTTCTGTTCCATGTCGATGAAGTCGATGACGACGAGGCCGGCCATGTCGCGCAGGCGCAGCTGGCGGGCGATCTCGTTGGCGGCTTCCAGGTTGGTCTGGAAGGCGGTCTGCTCGATGTTATGCTCGCGGGTCGAACGGCCGGAGTTGATGTCGATCGAGACCAAGGCCTCGGTCGGGTTGATCACCAGATAGCCGCCGCTCTTCAGCTGGACGAGCGGCTGGTACATGGCGCCAAGCTGCTCCTCGACGCCGTAGCGCTGGAACAGGGGCGTCGCTTCGGTGTGGCAGGTGACCCGGCGCACGTGGCTGGGCATCAGGAGCTTCATGAAGCCGCGGGCGGCCTTGTAGCCGGCCTCGCCCTCGACAATCACTTCCTCGATCTCACGATGGTAGAGGTCGCGGATTGCGCGCTTGATGAGGTCGCTGTCGCGATAGATCAGCGCCGGGGCGCTGGACTTGAGCGTCACCTCGCGGATCTCGTCCCACAGGCGGGCGAGATAGTCGAAGTCGCGCTTGATCTCGGTCTTGGTGCGCTGGAGGCCGGCGGTACGGACGATCAGGCCCATCGTCTTGGGCAGCGACAGGTCGGCCATGATCGACTTCAGGCGCTTGCGGTCCGCCCCGTTGGAAATCTTCCGGCTGATCCCGCCACCATGCGAGGTGTTGGGCATCAGCACGCAATAACGGCCGGCGAGGCTGAGGTAGGTGGTCAGCGCGGCGCCCTTGTTGCCACGCTCTTCCTTGACGACCTGGACCAGCAGCACCTGCCGCCGATGGATGACGTCCTGGATCTTGTAGCGGCGGCGCAGATTCTGGCGCCGGCGGCGCAGGTCGTCGGCCTCGTCAACCGCGGCGCGGCGGCCACCGCCACCGGTTTCCTCGGCGCGCTGCGCGGGCTCTTCGCCGTCTTCCTCGTCGCCGTGGCCTTCGGCCTCATCGTCATAGTCGTCGGGGCGGTCGTCCGAACCGTCGTCGTCGTGGTGGGTGTCGAGCGGATAATCCTCGTCCGCCTGGGCGCGCAGGCGCTCTTCCTCGGCGGCGTGCTCGGCTTCCTCACGGAGCAGCGCCTCGCGATCCTCGCGCGGAATCTGGTAATAATCGGGGTGGATTTCGCTGAAGGCGAGGAAGCCGTGACGATTTCCGCCGTAATCGACGAACGCCGCCTGGAGCGACGGTTCGACCCTGGTGACCTTGGCGAGGTAGATATTGCCTTTGAGCTGTTTGTGCTCAGCGGATTCGAAGTCGAATTCCTCGATCCGGTTACCCTTGGCGACCGCGACCCGGGTTTCTTCCGGGTGGCGCGCGTCGATCAGCATGCGCATTGTCATGAAAAAGTCTCCGCTGGCGCGCCTGAACCCCCTCGGGGCGGCGCGCGCGTGATGATTCCAGCGCCGGCGCGGCGGGGCCGCGGGCGCTGGGAAGGATGATGAAATCTGCTGCTGCTGCGTGCGCCACCCGCGAAGACGCGCCGTCGAGCTCTGCGAAGAGCTCCCGACGGGCGTTGGATGGTGTCATTGCAGCGTCAACCTGTTTGAACCCAGGACAGCTTGAGTCCTGATGGACGGCCGACCCGGGGCTGGTCCGCTCACTTTTCCTCGAACTGCGAGGACAAGCGGGACCGGTCATCGGCCTAGCACCGCCGCAGCGCCGCCGCAATGGCAGCAGTGGCCGACTTTAACCGTGGTCAACAAGCCTCTAAGCCTGAGCTGATGAAGTTGCGGGGAGCAGGACTGATCGCGCTGGCGGCGCTGGCCGGCTGCACGCGGCATGACGCGGGCGGCGACGCGTTGCCGGGCGAGGAGCAGGGCGGAAGCCTCACTCTGAGCCTGTCCGACCCGCTGACCGACGTCAGGGTGATCGAGGCGAGAGTGCCCGGGCGGCCACTGGTAGTGATCGACGCCGGGCATGGCGGGCGCGATCCGGGAGCCGCGGGGATCGTCACCGGGATCAAGGAAAAGGAACTGACGCTGGCGGTAGTGCGCGAGCTGCGCGACCGGTTGGCCAAGGACGGTCGGGTGCGGATCGCGCTCACCCGCGAGGACGACCGCACGATCGGACTCGACAACCGCTCCGACATTGCGCGGCGGCTGGGCGCGGCGCTGTTCGTCTCGCTTCACGCCGACAGCTCCAATGATCCGGAAGCGCGCGGAGCCACCGTCTATTCGCTGTCGGAGGTGGCGTCGGACGCCGATGCGGCGCGCATGGCGGCACAGCAGGACGCCAGCGCCGGGGTGCCGGCCGCTGCCAGTGGCGGGGTACGGGCGCTGCTTGCCGACCTCGCCATGCGCGACACGATGAGCGCGTCGGCCGATTTCGCGGTGCGCCTCATCGGGCAGGCCAAGGGTACGATGACGCTGCGCCCCGAGCCGCACCGCTTTGCGGCGTTTCGCGTGCTTCGTCGGACGGAAGCGCCGGCGGTGCTGGTAGAGGTCGGGTACCTATCCAACGCCGGGGACGAGGCGATGCTGCGCGATCCGGCTCAGCGGGCACGGATGGTCGCGGCGCTGGCGCGGGCGATCGAGACGGAGATGGCGCTGAAGGCGACGGCCCGCTGACGAGCCGCTTTCCCGAGTGAGAGCAAGCGGCTAGAGCGTGCGCCCTATGGACGCCGTTGCGACTTCCCACTCGTCCCCGTGGCTTGAGCGTCACCACCGCGCCGCCGACCGTGTGCGCGGCTGGTGGGGGCAGCGGTGGTTTCGCTGGCTGACCTATGCGGCCGTCACCTTTTATTTCGGTTTCCTGCTGGTGTGGGCGGTGTTCGCACGGGAAATCCCGAGTTCGGAAAGCCTGCTCGCCTATCAGAACCCGCTGCCCACCAACGTGCGCGGCTATGATGGGCAGCCGATCCAGACCTTCGCCCGCGAGCGGCGGGTCGAGCTCAGCTTTGACGAGATGCCCAAGCTGGTGGTCGAGGCCTTCACTTCGGCCGAGGACAAGAACTTCTTCACCCACGGCGGGATCGACTACACCGGCCTGCTCGGGGCGGTGTTCGACTATGGCACCAAGAAGGTCACGGGCGGCGGGCGCGCGCGCGGCGGCTCGACCATCACCCAGCAGGTCGCCAAGAACCTGCTTCAGGACAACAGCTACAATGTCGGGCGCAAGATCCGCGAGGCGATCCTCGCCTTCCGCCTGGAGTCGACGCTGAGCAAGCCGCAGATCCTGCAGCTGTATCTCAACCAGATCTTCCTTGGCCGGAATGCCTACGGCATCCAGGCTGCTGCACGCGCCTATTTCGACAAGGATATCGGCGACCTGACGCTGCCGGAGGCGGCCTATCTGGCGGTGCTGCCCAAGGCGCCGAGCAACTACGATCCGATCCGCGCGACGCAGAAGGCGCTGGACCGGCGCAACTATGTGCTGCGCGAGATGTACCGCAACGGCTACATCAGCGAAGCGGATTGGAAGCAGGCGGCGGCGACCCCGCTCGGCACCATCCCCTATGGCTCGAACCAGAAGTTCCAGGATCAGGGCGGCTACTTCATGGAGGAGGTCCGCCGCGACCTCATCCGCCGCTATGGCGAGAAGCCTGCGGACGGGCCGAACAGCCTGTATGCCGGGGGGCTGTGGGTGCGAAGCTCGATGGACCCGAAGATGCAGGACGCGGCGGCGGCGGCCTTGCAGGAAGGGATGGCGAACTTCGACGGCGGCCGCGGCTGGCGCGACAGCGGACTGAAGATCGATGTCGACGGAGACGGTTGGCAGGCGGCACTCGACCGCACGCCGGTGGGCACCGGGTTCAAGGATTGGCGCAAGGCCGTGGTCCTGCGGAAGGGCGACGGTGTCGCCGACATCGGTTTTGAGAACGGCTCAACCGGTCGGCTGCCAGCCGGCAACGCTTCCCAGCCCAAACGCGGAGTGGGCGGCGCGGCGTTCAACTTCCTCCAGCCTGGCATGGTGATCATCGTCAAGGATGGCGGAAACGGCAGCTATTTCCTCCGCTCGGCGCCGGAGATCGGCGGCGGATTCACCGCGGAGGAAGTGCGCACCGGCCGGGTGCTGGCGATGCAGGGCGGGTTCGACTCGCGCGGGTCGTCCTACAATCGGGTGACGCAGGCGAACCGCCAGCCCGGATCGACCTTCAAGCCGATCGTCTATTACACCGCGCTGGCGAACGGCATGACACCGGCGAGCATCGTTCCCGACGCCCCCTTCTGCGTGTGGCAGGGCGCCGGCCTCGGCAACAAATGCTTCCGCAACTTCGACGGCAAATATTATGGGCCCAAGACGATGCGCTGGGGCGTGGAGCAGTCGCGCAACCTGATGACGGTGCGCACCGCAAGCCAGATCGGAATGCCCAAGATCACCGACACGGCGCGCCGGCTGGGGGTTGGCGATTATCCCAACTACCTGTCGATCGCGCTTGGAGCCGGCGACACCACGGTGCAGAAGCTGACCAACGCTTATGCGATCCTGGCCAATCACGGTCGGGCGGTCACGCCGACGCTGATCGACTTCATCCAGGACCGCAACGGCAAGGTCATCTACCGCACCGACAACCGCTGTCAGGTGATGGGCAATTGCAACGACTGGAATGGCGGCATCATGCCGCGGCCGCCGCTCCGCTCCCGCCAGATCCTCGATCCGCAGGCGGCGTTCCAGATGGTGCACATCATGACGGGCGTGATCCAGCGCGGCACGGCGGTGGTGCTGCGTGACCTCAATCGCCCGCTGTTCGGCAAGACCGGCACCACCTCAGGCCCGACCAACGTGTGGTTCGTGGGCGGGACCCCGGACGTGGTCGCGGGTACCTACCTCGGCTACGACCAGCCCCGCTCGCTGGGAGGCGGTGCGCAGGGCGGCCGGATCGCCGCGCCGATCTTCAAGCAGTTCGCGCAGGCCGCGTTCAAGGACGTACCGCCAGTGCCGTTCGTCGCTCCGCCGGGCATACGGATGGTCCGGATCGACCGGGTCAGCGGCCGCAAGGTGTTCGGCACTTTCCCCACCCAGGAGGATCCAAAGGCGGCGGTCATCTGGGAAGCGTTCAAGCCGGAGACCGAGCCGAGGCGTTCGTTCCGGCGTGGTGGCGAAGACGAGGAAGAGGATTCCGAGGCGTCCGCGCCCGCGACCGCGCCGCGCCGGGTTGCCGCCGCTCGCCAGCGCCCATCTGTTGCTCGCGCCAAGGCGGCGACCCAGCCGTCGCAGGACGACTTCTTGCAGAGGCGGGGCACCATCTACTAACGCCGGTAGCGGCTTTTCGCTTTTTCGGTGCGCGGCCACGCACCCGACGCTTCAGTAAGGATTATCCATGCGCGCCGAAGCGCAGGCTCATATCGACCAGATCAACGCCGCCACGCAGCTGCTGCGCCGCTTCCTGGACTGGGACCGCGCGCACCGCCGCCTTGAGGAACTGAACGGCAAGGTCGAGGACCCGACGCTGTGGGACGATCCCAAGGCGGCGCAGGAAGTCATGCGCGAGCGGCGGCGCCTGGAAGAAGCGATCGGCGCCACCCGCAAGCTTGAGACCGAGCTGACCGACACCGTCGAGCTGATCGAGATGGCCGAGGCCGAGGGCGACGACGAGCTCGTCGACGATGGCGTGAAAAGCCTGGCGGAGCTCGCGGAGCGGGCGGAAAAGGACAAGGTCGCGGCGCTGCTGGCCGGGGAGGCCGACGCCAACAACAGCTATGTCGAAGTGAATTCAGGCGCAGGCGGGACCGAGAGTCAGGATTGGGCCGGGATGCTGCAGCGAATGTATTCGCGCTGGGCCGAGCGGCACGGGATGAAGGTCGAGCTGGTCGACTTCCACGCCGGCGAGCAGGCCGGCATCAAATCGGCGACCCTGCTGATCAAGGGCGAGAACGCCTACGGCAACCTCAAGGTCGAAAGCGGGGTTCACCGGCTGGTCCGGATCAGCCCGTACGACAGCTCGGCCCGGCGGCACACCAGCTTCGCCAGCGTGTGGGTCTATCCCGAGGTCGACGACGACATCGACATCGAGATCAACGAAAGCGAGCTTCGCATCGACACCTATCGCGCGTCGGGCGCGGGCGGGCAGCACGTCAACACGACCGACAGCGCGGTCCGCATCACCCACCTGCCGACCAACATCGTCGTGCAATGTCAGAATCAGCGGAGCCAGCACAAGAACCGGGCCGAGGCCTTCAAGCAATTGAAGGCACGCCTGTATGAGCTGGAGTTGCAGAAAAGGGAGGCCGAGGCCAACGCCAGCGCCGCCAGCAAGACGGATATCGGCTGGGGCCACCAGATCCGCTCCTACGTGCTGCAGCCCTATCAGTTGGTGAAGGACCTGCGCACGGGAGTGACGTCCACCGCCCCGAACGACGTGCTCGACGGCGACCTCGATCGCTTCATGGCGGCCGCGCTGAGCCAGCGGGTGACGGGCGAGAAAATCGACGTGGAGGACGTGGATTGAGCCAGCTCCTCCCCCTTTGGGGAGGTATCCGCCAGCGGCCGACTGAGGGGTCGGCTGCATCCCCTTGTCATGCTGCGCACGACGGCTCCCCCAAGAGGGAGAAGCGGGGTGCGGGCTCGCTCCTCCTTCCGCTTTTGCTTCTCACGGCCTGCCGCGTCAACGCCAGCGCCGAGAACCCCTTTCCGCCAGCCGAGCGTGACGTCGCGCCGATCGTCTCGGGCGCCTACTCAACCGAGGACGCGCGCGACCGCATTGGCGAGTTCGAGCAGGTGATGGCGCAGGCCGATGTGCGGGCCGGAATGTCGGTCGCCGATGTCGGCGCGGGCGAGGGCTATTACACCGTGCGACTTTCTCCGCTCGTCGGGCCGACCGGGCGGGTGCTGGCGCAGGACGTGGTCGCCGAAACGCGTGATGAGTTGGCGCAGCGGGTGCAGCGCGAGAAGCTGGACAATGTCGCGGTGCGGCTTGGCCAGCCGGCGAACCCGATGCTCCCGCCCGCAAGCTTCGATCGAATTTTCCTGGTGCACATGTACCATGAGGTGACCCAGCCTTACGAGTTTCTGTGGCACCTTGCGGGCGGGCTGAAGCCGGGCGGCGAGGTGGTGGTGGTCGATGCGCTGCGGCCGGTGAAGCGGCACGGGATGCCGCCGCCCGAGCTCAAGTGCGAGTTCGCGGCCCTTGGGCTGAGCGCCGTGAAGTTCGTGCCCTTGCACGGCGGCGACAGCTTCCTGATGACCTTCCGCCAGACAAGCGCCCGGCCCGAACCGGGTGCGATCAGGCCGTGCCGGGATGGACGCCCGCGCTGAGGCCTACGGCGCGCCGCGAGCCAGCGGCCGCTATTTCATCAGCACCATGATGGCGCTGGCGCGATCGGACGGGGCAAAGGCCATCTTCCAGATGCGCTTGGCCCGGTGGCGCCAGCCTTTGCGGAGGGTCTTGAGCGGCGGCTGGTGATAGAACACCTCCAGCAGCTCCTGCAGCATGGGAAACACACGGAAGGAGCGAAATCCGATCTCCTGAGCGTGGCGCCAGATGAGGTGCGGGGGCATGTCCCGCTCGGCCACGCCATAGAGCCGCATCGCCTCGATCAAACCGGGCGCTGTGGAATGCCCCTCACCCGGTTCGTGGGCGATCAGCACACCGCCGGGCTTGAGTGCACGATAGGCGCTTGCGATCGCTGCGCGCTCGTCCTCAGCGTGGTGCAGGCAATCGAAGATCACGGCGTCGAACTCATCGACGAAGCCGCCGCTCTCGAAGTCGCCGCAGATGAAGGAAAGACGTCCCTCGACCTCCGCCGACGCCCGCTCCCGCGCCAGGTCGATCATGCTGGAAGCGATGTCCTGGCCTACCACGTCGTAGCCCCGCCTTGCAGTGCCCGCTGTTGAATAGTTTGCATGAGAGAAAGCGAAACTGGCCACCCTCCTGCCGGTGTCCGGTGGAGCGATCCAGTCCGAACGGCTTAAAGAAGTCCGATCCGGCGCATGCTGGTGCAGGTGTCGCCGGCGAAGATCAGGTGGTCGACCAGCGTGATGTCGCACGCCTCCGCGGCGAGGGCGAGGCGATGGGTGGCGGCGCGGTCGGTGCGGCGCGGGCTGCTGTCGCGGCCTGGCTGGCGGTGGGCGAGCAGCAAGCCGGCGCTGCCCTGTTCTGCGGCATCGGCAAGGATTTCCGGTAGCGGAGTCTCACCAATACCCGCCGCATCGGGGTAGGCCTGAAGATGGATGCAGCGGGCACCCTCGTCGAGGTGGGCGACCCAAAGCGTTTCATGACCGGCGAGCGGATCGACACAGCCGGCGAAGAAGGCCCTGGCTGCGTCGACCCCGGCGAGGGTGGCTGGCGTTTCGGCACGCTGAAGCATCTGCCCTTGTCATAGGTCCCCGGCGCACCGTCCCGAAGCGAAGTCGAGTCCACTTCCTTATCCATTTCGGACGTATCGCCGCCTCTCGCCTTGGCAGGGCCCGGCGGCTAGCATCGGGCCATGCAGACCTATCATGAGCTGATGCAGCGGGTGCTCGACCAAGGCGTACCGCAGCAGGATCGCACTGGCACCGGTACGCTTTCCCTGTTCGGAGCGCAGATGCGGTTCGACCTGGCGGACGGCTTTCCGCTGGTGACCACCAAGAAATTGCACCTGCGGTCGATCATCGTCGAACTGCTGTGGTTTCTCAATGGCGACACCAACGTGCGCTGGCTGCAGGAGCGCAAGGTCAGCATCTGGGACGAGTGGGCGGACGAGCAGGGCGACCTGGGCCCGGTCTATGGCAAGCAATGGCGTGACTGGGAGGCCGCGGACGGCCGGCACATCGACCAGATCCGCGAGCTGGTGGAGCTGATCCGGCGCGATCCGGCGAGCCGGCGGCAGATCGTCACGGCCTGGAACCCGGGCGAGATCGGGCGAATGGCGCTGGCGCCGTGCCATTGCCTGTTCCAGACGCAGGTGGCGGCTGGGCGCCTCAATCTGCAGCTCTATCAGCGCAGCGCCGACCTGTTCCTGGGGGTGCCGTTCAACATCGCTTCCTATGCACTGCTGACCCACATGCTGGCGCGCGAATGCGGGCTGGAGCCGGGCACCTTCGTGTGGACCGGTGGGGATGTGCATCTCTACTCCAACCACCTCGACCAGGCGCGACTGCAGCTGACGCGGGACGTGCGCTCGCTTCCGCAGCTCAGGATCAAGGACCGAGGTCAGGACTTGTTCGGCTACGAACTCGAGGATTTCGAGGTCGTGGGCTACGACCCCCACCCACATATCTCGGCGCCCGTCGCGGTCTGACGAAACTAACCGCTCCCGCAACGGTTGTTCAGCGGTCAGACAGGAGAATTGACGATGCTTCGCAAGGTAGTGACTCTGGCCCTGATCGGCAGTTCGTTGGCGATCGCGGCTTGCAACACCGTTCGCGGTGCCGCCAAGGACGTGAACTCGGCTGCAAACGCGGTCGACAACGCGATCTGATTTCGGCCATGGTCATTTCGGGTTCGTAAGAAAGGGATGACCATGGTGAAGACTGTTGTTGCACTCGGCCTGATCGCGGGTTCGCTGGCGCTTGCCGCCTGCAATACCGTTCGGGGTGCGGCCGCCGATATCAACTCGGCCGCCAACTGCACCCAGAACACGATCAACGGGGCGCGCTGCTAACGGCCTCGCCGGACAGCAATCTGCAAAAGAAAAACCCCGTCGGAGCCAAGGCTCCGGCGGGGTTTTCTTGTGAGTTGAAGGCGATGCACTGCCGGCCCCGCGTTCGGGGCCCCTCCATTGAACGGGGAGGGGCCCCGACCGGTTAATCCTGCAGGTAGTCGCCGGCGTCCGCGTCGCTGCCGTGGCCGCTGGTCACGACCTCGCCCAGCGGGTCGCCGCCGATGCCGGCGGTGTCGTCACGGACCGAACGGGCGTTCTCTGCGGCACGCAGCTCGTCGGCGCTGTTCGGGGCGACCAGCGCCTCGGCCAGCTTGCGCTGCGTTGCCCGCATCGCCGCGTCGCGGCTGGTGGCCGCCACGCGCAGGCGGTTCATGCCCGCGCCGGTACCCGCCGGGATGAGGCGGCCGACGATGACATTTTCCTTGAGCCCGTTGAGCGTGTCGATCTTGCCCTGCACCGAAGCCTCGGTGAGCACCCGGGTGGTCTCCTGGAAGGAGGCCGCCGAGATGAAGCTGCGGGTCTGGAGCGAGGCCTTGGTGATGCCGAGCAGGACGGGCTTGCCGACAGCCGGCTTGCCCTTCTTCTCGAGCTTCGAGTTAATCTCGTCCATTTCCTCGCGATCGACCTGTTCGCCGGCGAGCAGTGTGGTGTCGCCACCGTCGGTGATCTCAACCTTCTGCAGCATCTGGCGAACGATCACCTCGATGTGCTTGTCGTTGATCTTCACGCCCTGCAGTCGATAGACCTCCTGAATCTCGCTGACGAGATATTCGGCCAGCGCCACGACGCCGAGCACTTCCAGGATGTCATGCGGATCGGGTGAACCGCCGACCAGGTTGTCGCCACGCTTGACGAAGTCGCCTTCCTGGACGTCGATCACCTTGGACTTGGGCACCAGATACTCGACCGGATCTCCACCGTCGTCGGGGACGATCGCGATCTTACGCTTGGCCTTGTAGTCCTTCATGAAGGTGACCTTGCCGGACACCTTGGCGATGATCGCATTCTCCTTCGGCTTGCGGGCCTCGAACAGTTCCGCCACCCGCGGCAGACCGCCGGTGATGTCGCGGGTCCGGGCCGCTTCGCGCGGGAGACGGGCGAGCACTTCGCCGGCTTCCACGCTCTGGCCGTCCTCGACCGCGACGATCGCGTTGGTCGCCAGGCGGTAGACGCCCGATTCCGTCGCGTCGGCGCCAAGCAGGGTGAGGCGGGGGCGCAGGTCGTCCTTCTTGGAACGGCCCATGTCCTCGGTCACCACGCGCTGGGCGATACCGGTCGACTCGTCGGTCACCTCCGTCATGGTGCGCTGCTCGATCAGGTCCTGGAACTTGATCGTGCCCGCCCGCTCCGTGATCACCGGCGCGAAGCTCGGATCCCACTCGGCGATGCGGTCGCCCTTGGAGACGATGTGTCCGCTCTCGCACAGCAGGTGCGCGCCGTACGGCACGCGGTGCGTGGAGAGCTCGCGGCCGTCCATGTCGAGGATCGCGATCTCGCCCGAACGTGACAGCGAGATGTGCCGGCCGCGCGGATCGGTGATCGTCGGCATGTCCCGAAGCTCGATGGTGCCGTCGACCGGCGCCTCGAGGTTCGACTGCTCGTTGAGCTGGGCCGCGCCGCCGATGTGGAAGGTCCGCATCGTCAGCTGGGTGCCCGGCTCACCGATCGACTGGGCGGCGATAACGCCGACCGCTTCACCGATGTTCACCGGCGTACCGCGGGCGAGGTCACGCCCGTAGCACTTGCCGCAGACACCCTGGCGGCTGGCGCAAACCAGCGGCGAGCGGATCTTGATGCCCTGGAGACCAGCGGCCTCCAGCTGCGCCACCATCGGCTCGTCGAGCAGCACGCCCTCGGCAACGATCGTCTCGCCCGTCTTGGGATCGACGACGTCCTCGGCCGTGGTCCGGCCCAGCACGCGGTCGCCGAGCGAGGCGATCACCGCGCCGCCCTGCACGATGGCGCGCATCTCGAGCGCCTGGTCGGTGCCGCAATCCTCCTCGACGATCACGGCATCCTGCGAGACGTCGACCAGACGGCGGGTCAGGTAACCCGAGTTCGCCGTCTTGAGCGCCGTGTCCGCCAGGCCCTTGCGGGCGCCGTGGGTCGAGTTGAAGTATTCAAGGACGGTCAGGCCTTCCTTGAAGTTCGAGATGATCGGCGTCTCGATGATCTCGCCCGACGGCTTGGCCATCAGGCCGCGCATGCCGGCCAGCTGCTTGATCTGCGCCTGGCTACCACGAGCGCCCGAGTGGGCCATCATGTAGATGGAGTTGATCGGCTTCTCGCGGCCATCCTCGCCCTTCGGCGTGGCCGAGATTTCCTTCATCATCTCCTGCGCGACGCGATCACCGCAACGCGACCAGGCGTCGATCACCTTGTTGTACTTTTCCTGCTGGGTGATCAGGCCGTCCTGGTACTGCTGCTCATAGTCCTTCACCAGCGCACGGGTCTCCTCGACGAGGGGATCCTTGGCGGCCGGGATGACCATGTCGTCCTTGCCGAAGCTGATGCCGGCCTTGAAGGCGTGGCGGAAACCCAGCCCCATGATGGCGTCGGCGAACAGCACCGTGTCCTTCTGACCGGTGTGACGATAGACCTCGTCGATAACGTCGCCGATGTCCTTCTTGGTCAGCAGGCGGTTGACGGTCTCGAACGGCACCTTGTGGCTCTTCGGGAGCGTCTCGCCGAGCAGCATCCGGCCCGGCGTCGTCTCGAAGCGCTTCATATACTGGTTGCCAGCCTCGTCCGTCTGCGGAACGCGGCTGATGATCTTGGAGTGCAGGGTGACCGCCCCGGCCGCAATGGCCGAGTGAACCTCCTGCATGTCCGCCAGCAGCATGCCCTGGCCCGGCTCTCCGTCCTTCTCCATCGAGAGGTAATAGAGACCCAGCACCATGTCCTGCGACGGCACGATGATCGGCTTGCCGTTCGCGGGCGAGAGGATGTTGTTGGTGCTCATCATCAGGACGCGCGCTTCCAGCTGCGCCTCGAGGCTCAGCGGAACGTGCACGGCCATCTGGTCGCCGTCGAAGTCGGCGTTGAAGGCGGCGCAGACCAGCGGGTGAAGCTGGATCGCCTTGCCCTCGATCAGCACCGGCTCGAACGCCTGGATGCCGAGACGGTGGAGCGTCGGGGCGCGGTTCAGCAGCACCGGATGCTCGCGGATCACCTCATCGAGGATGTCCCAGACTTCCTTGCGCTCCTTCTCGACCCACTTCTTGGCCTGCTTGAGGGTCATGGAGAGACCCTTGGCGTCGAGGCGCGAGTAGATGAACGGCTTGAACAGCTCGAGCGCCATCTTCTTCGGCAGGCCGCACTGATGAAGCTTGAGCTCCGGACCGGTGACGATAACCGAACGGCCCGAATAGTCGACGCGCTTGCCGAGCAGGTTCTGGCGGAAGCGGCCCTGCTTGCCCTTGAGCATGTCGGACAGCGACTTCAGCGGACGCTTGTTGGCGCCGGTGATGGTGCGGCCGCGACGGCCGTTGTCGAACAGCGCGTCGACCGCTTCCTGAAGCATGCGCTTCTCGTTGCGGACGATGATGTCCGGCGCACGCAGCTCCATCAGGCGCTTCAGGCGGTTGTTGCGGTTGATGACGCGGCGGTAGAGGTCGTTCAGGTCCGAGGTCGCGAAGCGGCCGCCGTCCAGCGGCACCAGCGGGCGCAGCTCGGGCGGGATGACCGGAACGACGTCGAGGATCATCCACTCCGGACGGTTGCCCGACTCCAGGAAGCTCTCGACGACCTTGAGCCGCTTGATGATCTTCTTGGGCTTGAGCTCGGACTTGGTGACCGCCAGCTCTTCGAGCAGGACCTTGCGCTCACCCTCGAGATCGAGGTCCATGAGCATGATCTTGACCGCTTCCGCGCCGATGCCGGCGGAGAAGGCGTCCTCGCCATATTCGTCCTGCGCGTTGAGGAGCTCGTCCTCGGTGAGCAGCTGATACTTCTCGAGCGGGGTCAGGCCCGGCTCGATCACGACATAGCTCTCGAAGTAGAGGATCCGCTCGAGCTGCTTCAGCTGCATGTCGAGCAGCAGGCCGATGCGCGACGGCAGCGACTTGAGGAACCAGATGTGTGCGACGGGCGCGGCGAGCTCGATGTGGCCCATGCGCTCGCGGCGGACCTTGGAGACGGTCACCTCGACGCCGCACTTTTCGCAGACGATGCCCTTGTACTTCATGCGCTTGTACTTGCCGCACAGGCATTCGTAGTCCTTGATCGGACCGAAGATGCGCGCGCAGAACAGGCCGTCACGCTCGGGCTTGAACGTGCGGTAGTTGATGGTCTCCGGCTTCTTGATCTCGCCGAACGACCAGCTGCGGATCTTCTCCGGGCTCGCGATCCCGATCTTGATCTCGTCGAAGGTCTCCGGCTTGGCCACCGGGTTCGCGAAGTTCGTCAGTTCGTTCATCACTTACTCCTGAGCCCCGAGCGGGGCTTCGAGTTCGAATAATTTGGGCGGGTAGTGAGGGTCGCTGCCCCTCACTCCGCTGCCAGCGCCGGCGGCTCGTCGGCCTCGTCGATGCTGGTCAATTCGACGTTGAGGCCGAGCGACCGCATTTCCTTGACCAGCACGTTGAAGCTTTCCGGAATGCCGGCCTCGAACGTGTCGTCGCCCTTGACGATCGCCTCGTAGACCTTGGTGCGGCCGATCACGTCGTCCGACTTCACCGTGAGCATTTCCTGCAGGGTGTAGGCCGCGCCGTACGCCTGCAGGGCCCAGACCTCCATCTCACCGAAGCGCTGTCCGCCGAACTGCGCCTTACCGCCCAGCGGCTGCTGGGTGACGAGGCTGTACGGCCCGATTGAACGGGCGTGGATCTTGTCGTCCACAAGGTGGTGCAGCTTGAGCATGTAGATGTAGCCCACCGTCACCTTGCGGTCGAACGGCTCGCCAGTGCGGCCGTCGAACAGGGTGACCTGGCCCGACGGGTCGAGACCCGCCTTCACCAGCATGTTGGCCACGTCCGCCTCGCGGGCGCCGTCGAACACCGGAGTGCCCATCGGCAGGCCGCCGGTCAGGATCTGCGCCAGCTCCATGACAGCGTCATCGTCGCGTGCGTCGATCGCCTCGTCATACTGCGGACCATACATATCCTTGAGCTTGGCGCGGACCTTGCCGACGTCCTTGCCGGCGAGGTCCTTGCCGCGGTGGTGCATGTCCTCGAGCATCGCCGAGACCTGCTGGCCCAGACCGCGCGCGGCCCAGCCCAGGTGGGTCTCGAAGATCTGCCCGACGTTCATGCGCGACGGCACGCCCAACGGATTGAGAACGATGTCGACCGGCGTCCCGTCGTCGAGGAACGGCATGTCCTCGTTCGGCAGGATGCGGCTGATCACGCCCTTGTTGCCGTGACGGCCGGCCATCTTGTCGCCCGGCTGAAGCTTACGCTTCACCGCCACGAACACCTTGACCATCTTGAGGACGCCGGGGGCGAGCTCGTCACCGGCCTCGATCTTCTGAACGCGGTCCTCGTAGCGCTTGACGATGACGTTGACCGCCTCGTCATACTGACCCTTGAGCGCTTCCAGATCGGCTTGGCGGCTGTCGTCCTTGACGGCGATCTTCCACCAGTCGAACCGCTCGATGCTGTCCAGCGTCTCTTCGTCGAGCGTGGCGCCCTTCTTGAGACCCTTCGGCGCCGCGGTCGCGGTCTGGCCGAGCAGCATTTCACGCAGACGGGCGAAGGTGGCGCGGTTGAGGATGGCGCGCTCGTCGTCGGCGTCCTTCTTCAGGCGGTCCTTTTCCTCGGCCTGGATGGCGCGGGTACGGTCGTCGATGTCGATGCCGTGACGGTTGAAGACGCGAACCTCGACCACCGTGCCGGCGACTCCCGGGGGCAGGCGCAGGGAGGTGTCGCGGACGTCTGAAGCCTTTTCACCGAAGATGGCGCGAAGGAGCTTTTCCTCCGGCGTCATCGGGCTTTCGCCCTTCGGCGTGATCTTGCCGCACAGGATATCGCCCGGCTCGACCTCGGCACCGATGTAGACGATCCCGGCTTCGTCGAGGTTGCGAAGCGCTTCCTCGCCGACGTTCGGGATGTCGCGGGTAATGTCCTCCGGCCCGAGCTTGGTGTCGCGGGCCATGACCTCGAACTCCTCGATGTGGATCGAGGTGAAGACGTCGTCCTTCACGATCCGCTCGGAGATCAGGATCGAGTCCTCGTAGTTGTAGCCGTTCCACGGCATGAACGCGACGAGGACGTTGCGGCCGAGCGCGAGCTCACCGAACTGGGTCGAGGGGCCGTCGGCGATGATCTCTCCGCCCTCGACCGTGTCACCGACCTTCACCAGCGGACGCTGGTTGATGCAGGTGTTCTGGTTCGAGCGCTGGAACTTCATCAGCGTGTAGATGTCGACGCCGCTTTCGCCCGGCTTCAATTCACCGGTCACGCGGACGACGATGCGGGTGGCGTCGACCTGGTCGACGATGCCCGGACGGCGGGCGGCAATGGCCGCGCCGGAGTCGCGCGCAACCGTCTCTTCCATGCCGGTGCCGACCAGCGGAGCGTCCGCCTGGAGCAGGGGAACGGCCTGCCGCTGCATGTTCGAGCCCATCAGCGCGCGATTGGCGTCGTCATTCTCCAGGAAGGGAATGAGCGAGGCCGCAACCGAGACGAGCTGCTTGGGCGACACGTCCATCAGCGTGATCTGGTCGCGCGGGGCGATCAGGAAGTCGCCGGCCCGGCGGGAGGAGATGATCTCCTCCACGAAGGTGCCGTCGGGCGCGATTTCCGCGTTCGCCTGGGCGATCGTGTGCTTGGCCTCTTCCATCGCCGACAGGTAGACGACCTCGTCGGTGACCTTGTGGTCGATGACCTTGCGGTACGGCGTTTCGATGAAGCCGTACTTGTTCACCCGGCTGAAGCTGGCGAGCGAGTTGATGAGCCCGATGTTCGGGCCTTCCGGAGTCTCGATCGGGCAGATTCGGCCATAGTGGGTCGGGTGGACGTCGCGGACTTCGAAGCCCGCGCGCTCACGGGTCAGGCCGCCCGGCCCGAGGGCCGAGACGCGACGCTTGTGAGTGACCTCGGACAGCGGGTTGGTCTGGTCCATGAACTGCGACAGCTGGCTGCTGCCGAAGAACTCACGCACCGCGGCCACCGCCGGCTTGGCGTTGATGAGGTCGTTGGGCATGACGGTCGACACGTCGACCGAGCTCATCCGCTCCTTCACCGCGCGCTCCATGCGGAGCAGGCCGACGCGATACTGGTTCTCGAGCAATTCGCCCACCGAACGCACGCGGCGATTGGCAAGGTTGTCGATGTCGTCGATGTCGCCCTTGCCGTCCTTGAGGTTCACCAGCTCCTTGACGACGGCCAGGATGTCCTCGCGGCGCAGAGTGGTGACCGTGTCCTCGACGTCGAGGCCGAGACGCATGTTGAGCTTCACGCGGCCGACGGCCGAGAGGTCGTAGCGCTCCGGATCGAAGAACAGGCCGTAGAACAGCGCGTCCGCGGTTTCGCGGGTCGGCGGCTCACCAGGGCGCATCACGCGGTAGATGTCGGACAGCGCATGGTCGCCATCCTCGGCCTTGTCGGCCTTGAGCGTGTTGCGGATCCAGGGACCGGTGTTGACGTAATCGATGTCGAGCAGCTCGAGCCGGTCGACGCCAGCCTTGTCGAGCAGTTCGAGATTCTCGGCGCTGACCTCGTCGCCGGCCTCGATGTAGATCTCGCCCGTGCTCTCGTTGATCAGGTCGTAGGCCGAGAAGCGGCCGAAGATCTGCTCGGTCGGGATGATCAGGTTGGCGAGGCCGTCCTTGGCCGCCTGATTGGCGCGGCGCGGGGTGATCTTCTCTCCGGCCTTGAAGGTGATCTCACCGGTGTCGGCGTTGACCACGTCGTACAGCGGCTTCTGCCCACGCCACTGCTCGGCGGCGTAGGGGATCTGCCAGCCGTTCGGGCCGCGGACGTAGACGACGCGGCCGTAGAACTCGTTGAGGATCTCTTCCGAAGTCAGGCCAAGCGCGTGCAGCAGGGCGGTGACCGGCAGCTTGCGCTTACGGTCGATGCGGACGTTGACGATGTCCTTGGCGTCGAACTCGAAGTCCAGCCACGAACCGCGATACGGGATGACGCGGGCGGCGAAGAGATACTTGCCCGACGCGTGCGTCTTGCCACGGTCATGGTCGAACAGGACACCCGGCGAGCGGTGCATCTGGCTGACGATGACGCGCTCGGTGCCGTTGACGATGAAGGTGCCGTTGCCCGTCATCAGGGGCATGTCGCCCATGTAGACGTCCTGCTCCTTGATATCGATGACCGACTTGGCCTCGGTATCCGGATCGATCTCGAACGAGGTCAGGCGCAGGGTGACGCGCATCGGCGCGGCGTAGGTCAGGCCACGCTGGCGGCACTCGTCCGTGTCGAACTTCGGGTCTTCGAGGACATAATGGTCGAAGTCGAGGTGCGCGGTGCCGGCGAAATCCTGGATCGGGAACACCGAGCGCAGGGTCTTCTCGAGCCCCGAGACATAGCCCGTGGCCGGATCCGAGCGCAGGAACTGCTCATACGATTCGCGCTGAACCTCGATGAGGTTCGGCATCTCGCTGATCTCGTGGATGTTGCCGAAGATCTTGCGGATGCGCCGCTGCTTGGCATTGCGGCCCGAAGAGGTGTTGTGGGGAGCGTCGATCGCCTTGGTCGCCATGGTTCTTCCTGCGCTCGGGACGCGCGACATCGCCGCGGGCCCTGTTCGTGGTTCCGGCGCGGCTCCTGTTAAGTTCCCCGCCATACGTGCGGGCCGATGCGCGGTGCGGCCCGTGTCCCGGCGGGGACAGGAAAGGCCCCTGGCGCACGACAAGGTGCGGCGGAGCCGTTATGTTTGTTGGATTGACCCCATCTACGCATCGCAGCGCCGATTGCAAGAGGGGGAAGCAACCAAAACGACGACCGAGCGATTGGACCGGCGACTAGTCTGGAAGGACCGCCCCATGCGCTTGCTGCCGATCGCCGCCCTCGCCGTTTCGCTCGCTGCCTGCTCCAACAGCCAGAACCCGGCGGGTAAGGACCTGGGCGATGCGGCCAATCAGTCGGACCCCGCTGCCGCCGCCGTGCTGGAGCAAGCCGACAAGAATGGTGCCAACGAGCAGGCGGCGCTGCAGGCGGCCGGCAACGCGGCGGCGCTGAACGACCAGGCGGCGGCGCAGCGGGCGCAACGCGGGCCGGTGCAGGCCGTGCCCAACACCGTGCAGACGCCCAATCGCCCGGACGGCACCCAGCCGCCGAAGAAGGGCACTGGCCATACGGACGTGCCGGGCAAGCAGATGGGTGGTGAGCCCAAGTTCCCGGAGGCGAGCGGCGGGCAGCGCTAGGGGGCAATCGTCGAGCTTGATGGTGTCTTAACCACGACGCGCTTATCAGTGCGTCGATGGCAACGGCAGTCCTCGACACCACCCCTCAGCATAGCACCAGTGCCCCGGGCGAATGGCGCCATTCGGTGGCGGTATGGTCGGTGGCGCTGCTGGGCCTCGCCATCCTGTTGATCTTCCCCGGCCGGCTATTCGGCGACGGCGACACCGGTTGGCACCTCGGCGCCGGCGAGTTCATGCTTCGGACCGGCACAATCCCCAAGGTGGACCCGTTCTCGTTCACTTTCCGGGGGGCGCCGTGGACGGCTCACGAGTGGCTTGCCGAACTGCTGATGAGCGGGGCCTTCCGGCTTGGCGGGTGGACCGGCCTTGCCCTTTTGTTCGCGCTTGCCGGGGCGGTGACCATGCTGCTGATCGGCCGCGAATTGCTGCGGTGGCTCCCGCAGCGCTGGGCCGGCGCGGCGCTGTTCGCGGTCGCCTGTTCCGCGGCGCCGATGGTTCACGCCAGGCCGCACATGTTGGGCTGGCTGCTGTTCACCGCCTGGCTGATCCTGCTGCTCCATGCGCGCGAGCGGCGGCAGGCCCCACCCTGGTGGGCACTGCTCCTGATGGTCGTGTGGGCGAACTTGCACGCCAGCTATATCCTTGGGCTCGGGATCGCCGGCATCTTCACGCTCGAAGCGCTGATCGACCATCGCCGCGAACCCCGGGCGGCTCTGCGCTGGGCGCTGTGGGGGCTGTGTGCCGTGGCCGCGACCGCGGTGACCCCGCACGGCCTGCAGGGCTTCCTCTACCCATTCCAGGTCAAGGACATGAAAGTCCTTGCGATCATCAACGAATGGCGGCCGACCCGCCTGCGGGACGATGCGCCCTTCCTGTTCTACGCGGCGCTGTTCTGGGTGTTCGTGGCGGTGCGCTGGCGGCGGCTGCCGCCGCTCAGGCTGCTGCTGCTGGGCGTGATGTTCGCGTTGGCCATGAGCCATGTTCGGCACCAGGCCCTGTTCGCGATTACGGCGGCCTTGGTGGCGGCGCCTTTGCAGGGGCAGCCCAGCGTTCGCCCGGACCTGCGCTGGGGCTGGGTGGCGGGCGTGCTTGCCGTGCTGGCGGCGGTGCGGCTAGCGGTGCCGTGGCAGATGCACGACACGCCCGTCTATCCGCTGGCGCTGATCGCCCGAATTCCCGCGCCGCTGCGGAGCACTCCGGTCCTGAACGACTACAGCATGGGCGGGCCGCTGATCATGCAGGGGATCGCGCCGGCGATCGATGGTCGGGCCGACATGTACGGCGACGACTTCACCTTCGCGCACCTGGCGATGCAGAAGGGCGACATGAAGGTGTTTCGCCCCTTCGCCGCGCGCTGGGGTGTCCGCTGGACCATCCTGACGCGCGAGTCGCCGCTGGCGAAGAAGCTGGACCGGGAGCCGGGCTGGAAGCGACTGGCCTCGGACACGAACGCCGTGGTCCACGTGCGGGTACACTGACGCGAAAAGGGCGACGTCTTGCGACGCCGCCCTTCCCGATCACGGGCGCTTCAAGACACCCGCAAAAGCTTGGTAAGAAGCTTACTTGAGCTCGACGGTGCCGCCGGCTTCCTCGATCTGCTTCTTGATCTTCTCGGCCTCGTCCTTGTTGACACCTTCCTTGACCGGCTTCGGCGCACCCTCGACGAGGGCCTTCGCCTCACCCAGGCCCAGGCCGGTGATCGCACGGACTTCCTTGATGACGTTGATCTTCTTGCCACCGTCGCCGGTGAGGATCACGTCGAACTCGGTCTTCTCTTCAGCGGCCGGGGCAGCGGCGCCGGCAGCGGCCGGAGCGGCGGCGACGGCAGCGGCGGCCGAAACGCCCCACTTCTCTTCGAGCGCCTTGGCGAGCTCGGCGGCTTCGAGAACGGTGAGCGCCGACAGCTGGTCGACGATGTTGTTGATGTCAGCCATTTTATACTCCTGTGCGGGCAAGCAGGCCCGACTTGATCGTGCGTTGAAAAGGTAAGCTTAGGCGGCTTCCGCCGCAGCATAGGCACCGAAGACCCGGGCGAGCATCGCACCTGGCTCGTTGATCGTGCGGGCAATCTTGCTCGCGGGCGCCTGAATAAGGCCCACGAGGGTTGCACGCAGCTGATCGAGCGAGGGCAGCTCGGCGAGCGCCGTGATCCCATTCACGTCGAGGACGGTCGATCCCATCGCTCCACCAAGAACCTCGAACTTGTCGGTGGTCTTGGCGAAATCCACGGCGACCTTGGCGGCCGCGACGGGATCGAGCGAGGTGGCGATCGCAGTGGGACCCTTCAGCAAATCGCCGATGGGCTGGTACTGCGTTCCGTCCAGCGCGATGAGAGCAAGGCGGTTCTTCGCAACCTTGAACTGCGCCCCGGCGTCGCGCATCCGCAGGCGCAAGTCGGTGGACTGCGCCACCGACAGACCGAGATTGCGGGTGACAACCACCACGCTGGTCTCGGCGAAGACCTGCTTCAGCTCGGCAACCAGATCCGCTTTTTCATTGCGATCCATGCCAACTCCAAACATTGGCCGGGGTGTCGCCACTCCGGCCGGCTGCAAAGACCTGTCGCGGGGCGAGCCCCGCAGCCAGGCGTACGAATGTCCGTGGGGTTGGGCGATCGGTGCGTATCAACGCACGAGCGGGCAGGCGGCATGGCCGATGCCCGGATGATCTCTCTTCCCCGTCTAGGCCGCGAATTAAGAGGGCAAGCCCTCAGCAGCTGTCTCGGACGGCGGTCCGGCGAACCGGAACGTGGGCGGGCCTATACGCGAAAACGCCGCCCGTTCAAGGGGGTGACGAGGCGCCGGCCCCCAGCGCTCGCTGCATGTAGACATTGTCGAGCCAGCGGCCGTGCTTCCACCCGAGCCCCGACAAACGGCCCACTTCGCTGAAGCCGCAGCGCGCATGAAGGGCAATCGACGCTGGCTCCGCTCCACCGATGACCGCCACCATCTGACGGAAGCCGCATTGCTCGGCCGCGGCGATCAGGGCCGTGAGCAAGGCGGTGCCAATTCCGCCCTTCATCGCACCGGGGGCGACGTAGATGCTGTCCTCACACGCATGGGCGTAGGCTGGTCGCGGCCGGAACTGACTGGCGCTTGCCCAGCCCACCACGTCCGTGTCGCGCTCGGCCACGAGCCACGGCCATCCGGCGGCAAGCACCGCGTCCATGCGGGCCGCCATGGTCGCGGTGTCCGGAGGGTCGATCTCGTAAGAGGCGGTGCCGTGAAGCACGTGATGGGCATAGATGCGGGCCACGGCAGCGGCGTCGTGCAGGGACGCGGTGCGGATGACCAGATCAGTCTTGCTCACGGGGCTTCAATGCGGCCGGTCCGCGCCCACGCCAAGGTGAATTGCTGGCTCGCCAGACGGCCTCGTGCGTTGATGCGCACGCAAGTGCCAGCTGAAGGAGGAGTTGAGATGGCAGGCTATCGCGGCGACGGTTATGGCCAATATGGCGATCATGGCGACGACGATTTCCGCTTCGGCGACGAGCGCGGCCGCGACGATCGCGAGAAGCAGCGCGGCAGGGAGCCTGAGCATGGGCAGGAGCGCGGATTCTTCCGCGACGAGCGCCGTGACGAGCCCGAGCATGGAGCAGCCCATGGCAACCTGATGGGCCGGGCCGAGCAGCGCGTGCGGGAATGGACCGAGGGCGGCCACTTCGATCAAGGCCGGCCGGGACAGGACCCGCGGGCGAGGCGGGCGGCCGGTGATTGGGACCGTCATTTCGGCCGCGAGGGTTATGAGGGCAGCTACGCCCAGCATCAGCACGACGAGCCCTACCGCAGCTTCAGGCAGAAGCATCTGGACGAGATGGATCGCGACTATGACGCGTGGCGGCAGGACCGGCAGCAGGAGTTCCAGCGCGACTTCGACAGCTGGCGTTCGCAGCGGCGGCAGGGCTCAACGATGAGCCAGCAGCAGCCCGACGAGATGCCTGCACTGGAGCTGAGCGACGCCGCCCATGCGACCTCGCTCGGAACGCCCGTTACGGCCGAGCAGCCAGGCGTAGCAGGTTCGCAAGCATCGCGTCGCCGTGGGTCGTCAGGATCGACTCCGGGTGGAACTGCAAGCCCCACTGACGAGCCTCGGGATCGCTGAAGGCCATGGCCATTCCGTCGACCTGTCCGTGCACGGTGAAGCGCGCGGGCAGGTCACGGGTGCAAAGCGAATGGTAACGCCCGATCCGTAAGGAATCGGGTAGCCCCTCGAACGGGCCGGCGCCGTCATGGTCGAGCACGGTCGCCTTGCCATGGACCGGGTCGGCCGCTCGCTCGACCCGGCCGCCCGCCTGCTCCACGACGGCCTGGTGGCCAAGGCAGATGCCGATCACGGGCACGCGGCCCAGCGCGAGGGCGATCAGCTCGAGGCAGCAGCCCGCCTCCCTGGGCGCGCCCGGCCCGGGCGAGAGCATGATGGCGGCACCCGTCCGCTCCGCTTCCGCCACCGCATCCGCCGCCGCGATGCTGTTGCGGAGAACCCGGACCTTGCTTCCCAGCCGCTGCAGGCTTTCCACCAGGTTGAAGGTGAAGCTGTCGAGATTGTCGATCAGGAGAACAGGGGTCATGCGGCGCTCCTGAGGACGCCCAGAAGGGCCGACGCCTTGGCCCGGGTTTCGGCGGCCTCGGCCATGGGATCGCTGTCGTGGACGACGCCGGCGCCGGCGCGAACGTGGGCTGTGCCGTCGATGACCAAAGCTGTGCGGATCACCACGGCAGTGTCCATCACGCCGCCACCGTTCACCCAGCCGACCGCTCCGCCATAAGGGCCACGGCGAGTCTGCTCGAGCTCGCGCAGCAACTGCATGGCGCGGATCTTGGGCGCGCCGGTCAGCGTGCCGACATTGAGGCAGGCGGCGAGGGCGTCGAAGGCGTCGAGGCCGATGCGCAGCTTGCCGGTAACCGAGGACACGAGGTGCATGACGCGCGAATAGCGCTCGACGGTGAGCAGCTTCGCCACCCGGCGGGTGGCCGGGAGTGATACTCGGGCAACGTCGTTCCGCGCGAGATCGACCAGCATCATGTGCTCGGCGAGCTCCTTGGTGTCGAGCCGCATCTCGGCCTCGAGCCGGTCATCCTCGTCGGGGCTGGCGCCGCGCCTGCGGGTGCCGGCGATCGGCTTGACCTCGACGGTGAGGGCCCCGCCAGCGTCGGCGTCGCGGTAGAGGCGGACGCTGGTCTCGGGGCTGGCGCCGAGCAGCGTGAATTCCGCGCCACGAAGGTAGAAGCGATAGCTTGAAGGCTCGATCGTGCGAAGGCGGGCGTAGGCGGCGAGCGGGTCGGGGCAGGGTGCGGAGAAGGTCCGCGACGGGACGATCTGGTAGACCTCACCTGCCGCGATCGCTTCCTTGGCCCGCGCGACGATGGCGGCATAAGCGCTGTCGTCGAGGTCGGCGGCGACCGCTTCGACCGGCCTATTGGCCTGTCCAGCATTCGTCGCCGCACCCGAGGGCAGCGAAGTGCTGAGGTGCAGCATCTCCTCCAGGCGCCGAGCGGCGTCGTTGGATTGCCGCTCGTCGGCTCCAAAGGCAGCGCAGACCAGGCGGGCTGCCCCGGTCGGCTCGATCACCGCGAGGCCTTCCGGTACCCAGAAGAGATAGTCGGGAAAGCCCAGCGGGTCGGCGGCGGCAGGCGCGATGGCCTCACCGAAGCCGGCCTGGTCAAAGCTGCTGACCCCCAGCACCATAGCGCCGAATGGGTCGGCGGGGTGGCCCGCGGCGGCGAGCAGTGCGCGAAGGGCATGGAGCGGGGCGGGCGCGGCGAGCCGTTCCTCGGCGTCGTTGGTGGTCGGGACCGGATAGTCGAGCACCAAGGCCGGCGCGAAGGGCTGGCCTGCCCGCCGCGCAACCTCCGCCACCAGTGCCGCGCCATTAGCGGTGAGCGCCTCCAGCGTCACCCGGCCGTCGCGGGCCGTGACCCGAACGGCCGCTGCCGTCATGACGAGCGTGCGGCCATCATTGGCTTCGAACAGGCCGGTGTCTGGCCGCGTTCCGCCGGCGGTGGCGGCGACATAAAAGCCAAGCGGGTCAAGCCGCTCGCCAAGCCGCCGCTGAACCAGTCGGATCACAGGCTGCGCCCGACCGCCGCGGCCAGTGGCTTGAGGCGGCCCATGAGGATGGCGAACTGGTCGGGGTATAGCGACTGCGCGCCGTCGGACAGCGCCTTGGCGGGATCGCGATGAACCTCGATCAGCAGGCCGTCGGCACCGGCAGCGATTCCGGCCATTGCCATGGCGGGAACGAGCTCCCGCAGCCCCGTGCCGTGGCTGGGATCGACGATCACGGGCAGGTGGGTGCGCGCCTTGACGTAAGGCACGGCATTGAGGTCGAGCGTGTTGCGGGTGGCGGTCTCAAAGGTGCGGATACCGCGTTCGCACAGGATCACCTGATCGTTCCCGGCGCTGAGCAGATATTCGGCGGCCAGCAACCACTCCTGGATGGTGGCGGAGAGACCGCGCTTGAGCACCACCGGGCGGCGGGTCTGGCCGACCGCGCGGAGCAGCGCGAAGTTCTGCATATTGCGCGCGCCGATCTGCAGCGCGTCGGCCTGGGCGGCGACCGCGTCGAGGTCGGCGGTGTCCATGACTTCGGTGACGACCGGCATTCCAAGCTCGTCACCGACCTCGCGCAGGATGGACAGGCCGGCGGGTCCGTGGCCCGAGAAACCATAAGGACTGGTGCGCGGCTTGTAGGCGCCGGCGCGAAGCAGGGTCGCGCCTGCCTTCTTGGCGGCCAGCGCGCTGTCGTAAAGCTGGTCGCGATCCTCTACCGCGCAGGGGCCGGCGATCACCGCCAGGCGATCTCCGCCGACCGGAACGCCGCCGACGTCGACGACCGTATCGTGCGGGTGAAGCTCCCGGCTGACGAGCTTGTAGGGAGCGAGGATTTCCTTGACGCTTTCGACCGCCGGATCGCTGTCGAGCGCCAGTTCGGCAAGGACGCGTTCGTCGCCGAGGGCGCCGAGCACGACACGTTCGCTGCCCGGCATATGCAGCGGCTTGAGGCCGGCGCCTTGAATACGATCGAGCAGTCGCTGGGCGCTGTCGGCGGGGGCGTCGGGCTTGAGAACGATGATCATGGTGTGGGGATTTCCTGCGAGGGGATGAGGAACTCGGCAGGCACAAAAAAACCCGCCGGAGCGGCGGGTCGGATGAACTCGTCTGGTGGAAAAACGAGTCTAGGCCGGCACGCCGCAATGGGAATGCCAGCGCCACCAACGACGGGTCGGAAGAACTGCGTGGGTCATCGGCGCCACTCTTAGTCGGCACGTGGAAGGCGTCAAGCGGGCCTTTGCAACAGGGTGGGTCGAAAGGCGTTCGCTCCAGATGATTCTGTCCCCTGAATATCGCGCGAGGCGTCACCACCAGGACGCTCGCGACAGCCTCAAGCTCGCGATGAAGGCTCGCGACGAGCGGGCTCTGGCCCTGCTGATCGACACGGCGATCGAAAGCCGCCGTCAGGAGGAGCGTGCCCGGCGCGAAGTCGAGGAGCGAGCCGCGCATTGAAGCGGGAGCGGCGCCGCAAGTTGGCGTCGCTCCCGCGTGATGGAGCTCATTGAGCGCCAAAACGGATGGTGGTGTTGAGCGCCAGCGCCCGATCCTGCGCGGTGGCATTGCCGCTGGCGAGGCGTTCCGCGCGAGCGACAACCGCTGCGATCTGCGGCTTGGCGTCGTCCCAGGCGGCGTTCTGGCACTGCGTGTAGCGCGAAGTATCGGTGCCCTCGTAGGACGGCGCGCAGACCGTGCGGACGGCGGACGCGACGCGGCGGTTCAGTGTCTTCTGCCCAGCGCGATGAACGAGGTCGAGGTCGGCAAAGCTGACCCGCGCGACCGGCACGTCATTCTCCATCTGGGCGACGACCGTCACGTCCTTGGCGGCGGCAGGGCCAGCGGCGAGCAGCACGCCACATCCGGCGGTGAGAACGGCGGCGGCGCCGAACAGCAGCTTGGTCTTGAACATGGCAACACTCCTTGTTTCGATCCCCCGGCAGGAGTGGGGTGAGAAGCGTTGTACGGCGCCGTAAGCACCTTTTCCCGTCGAGCTCGGCGGGGAACGCCCACCATCGGCGGAGCGGCGAATGGGCGGTGCTGGCACGACCGATGTGCGCGGCACTTCGACGAACGGAGGCCAGCCGACGAACGGACGGTGGGCGCAGGCAAAGCGACGACGAATGGCCAGAATGGGGCTGGCCCATGCAAAAACTCCCCCGCGGCGGGCGCCGCGGGGGAGCAAAATCACGTGGGTTGAACGGCTTAGAAGCTGGAGGTTCCGCCACCGCCGGTCGACATTTCGTCGTGACGCTGGCCACCGCCGGTCGGGCTCTGGCCGAACTGGCTCATCGACTGGTCCTCGCCTTGGGCGCTGACCGATTGGCCTGACGTGTAGGCGCTGCCGCCTTCGCGGTCGTTGTTGCTGCCCATGCGCTGCATGGAATCGCTGCTCATGCCGGACTGACCGCTGCTGCTGCCCATCGATGAGGAGGAACTGCCGCCCGAGCCGAACTGGCTGAACGCGCTTCCGCTGCTGGAGCCGCCGCCCTGGCCACCTTCGCTCCCGCTCATGGTGCTTTGCAGGCGCTGCTTGGCCTGGTCGGCAAGCTGGCGCTGCATCTGCTGCGCCTGTTGGAAGAACTCGCGGAGCTGCGGATCGCTGTTCGCGTCGCCGAGGAACTTCTGGCAAAGGTCGGCGCCCTTAAGGGCGTGGTAGAGGACCGACACCACGTCATAGGTGCTGTCGCGGGTTCCGCTGCTCTCACTGCTGCCGCCGCCGCTGCTGCTCATGCTGCTGCTGTTCTGATCCATGGAATTACTCCTCCTTTGGACGTCCGCGCTCGGGGGACGGCGCGGTCAGGGTTGTTAACGTCCAGGGCGACCAGAAAGGTGCTCTGTTCGCCGCGCCGATCAGAGAAATCGGCGCGGCGAAACAAGAGTTTACTGCCCGTTCAGGGGCAGGCTGTCGCGGCGGCCGGGGTCATCGGCATTAAGCTCTTCGATCCGGTCGCTTTCGAGGTCCGCGCCGGCGGCTGCTCCGGCGGCATCGCCCTGCGCCTCGACTTCATGTGCGGCGAGTTCGGCGTTGATCGAGTCGAAGGCGGTGCCGGCCAGTTCGCTGGGGCTGCTCAACGGGTGTTCGTCGCCAAACTCCTTGTCGTCCTCAAGGTCGGCGGTCTGGTCAACGGGCGGGTCGCGGTCGGTCATTGCTGGTCTCCTTCGCCGGCCTGAACGCACGAACCCGTTAAAGGGCCTGCGCCGCCGCGTAACCGCTCGCCCACGCCCACTGGAAATTGTAGCCGCCGAGCCAGCCGGTGACGTCCACTGCCTCGCCGATCGCGAACAGGCCGGGGACGGTGCGCGCTTCCATGGTCTTTTGCGACAGCTCGGCCGTGCTGATTCCGCCGGCGGCCACCTCGGCCTTGGCATAGCCTTCGGAACCGTTGGGCATGAAAGTCCAGTCGGCGAGCCGCTGTTCGGCCGTCTCAAGCGCCTTGTCCGCAAGGTTGGCGAGCTCACCGTCAAGGGCGAGGCGCTCGGCCAGCGTCTCGGCGAGGCGGGCGGGGAGCTGCTGGTTGAGGAGGGTGGAAACGCGGCTGCGTGGCCGCTCGCGCTTGGCCTCGCGGAGCCACCCCTTTGTGGCCTGCGGCAGGAAGTCGATGGCGACGGCCTGGCCGCGCCGCCAGTAGCTGGATACCTGGAGGATGGCGGGACCGCTCATGCCGCGATGGGTGAAGAGCGCGGCTTCGCGGAAGGCCGCACCGCCACAGCGCGCCTCCACGGGGGCGGCGACGCCGGACAGGGTGCGGAACAGCGCGTCATCGCCGCTGAGGGTCAGGGGAACGAGCGCGGGGCGCGGCTCGACCACCTTGAGGCGGAACTGGCGGGCGAGGTCGTAGGCGAAACCGGTGGCGCCAAGCTTGGGAATGGAGGGGCCGCCGGTGGCGATCACCAGCGCGGGAGCGGTTAGCGTGCACTCACCGGCGGTGACCCGGAAATGGCCGTCGGCATGAGCGACGTCACGAATGGGAGCGCCGAAGCGGAAGATCACGTCGCCCTTGGCGCACTCGTCCATCAGCATGGCGACGATCTGCCGGGCCGAGCCGTCGCAGAACAGCTGGCCGAGCGTCTTCTCGTGCCAGGCAATGCCGTGCGCCTCGACCAAGGCAAGGAAATCCTGGGCGGTGTAGCGGCTGAGCGCCGAGCGGGCGAAGTGGGGATTGGCGGAGAGGTAGCGGTCGGGCGCCGCGCCGAGGTTGGTAAAGTTGCACCGGCCGCCGCCGGAGATGAGGATCTTGCGGCCCGGCTCGTCATTATGGTCGATCACCGCGACCCGGCGGCCGCGCTGGGCTGCGACGCTCGCGCACATCAGCCCGGCACCGCCGGCGCCAAGGATGATGGCGTCAAATTCGCTCACGGCAGCATCCTACAGAAAAGGCCGAGGCGTTGCCGCCCCGGCCTTCGCTGTTTCGTTCGGGGTATTGCCTCAGGCAACGCCCTCGTCGAGCTGCACCTTGATGCCCGGGCCCATGGTCGAGCTGAGCGCCGCCTTCTGGAGGTACTTGCCCTTGGCGCCCGCCGGCTTGGCGCGCTGGATGGCGTCGACGAACGCGTCGAAGTTGGCGCGCAGGTCAGCGGCGTCGAACGAGCACTTGCCGATGCCGGCGTGGATGATTCCCGCCTTCTCGACGCGGAACTCGATCTGGCCGGCCTTGGCGTCGGTGACCGCCTTGGTGACGTCCATGGTGACGGTGCCGAGCTTCGGGTTGGGCATCAGGCCCTTGGGGCCCAGCACCTTACCGAGACGGCCGACGACGCCCATCATGTCCGGGGTCGCGATCACGCGATCGAAGTCGATCTGGCCGCCCTGGATGGTCTCCATCAGGTCCTCGGCCCCAACCACGTCGGCGCCGGCCGCGGTGGCTTCCTCGGCCTTGGCGCCCTTGGCGAACACCGCCACGCGGACGGTCTTGCCGGTGCCCTTGGGCAGGTTGACGACGCCGCGGACCATCTGGTCGGCGTGGCGCGGATCAACGCCCAGGTTCAGCGCGACCTCGAGGGTCTCGTCGAACTTCGAGGTGGCGAGGCTCTTGGCGAGGCTGATCGCCTCGTCGACACCGTACAGCTTCTCACGGTCGACCTGACCGACGCTGTTCTTCTGCTTCTTGGTCTGCTTGGCCACTGCTTAGCCCTCCACAACCTGGAGGCCCATGGCGCGCGCCGAGCCTTCGATGATCTTGGTCGCGGCCTCAATGTCGTTGGCATTGAGGTCCTTCATCTTCGTCTCGGCGATCTGCGACAGAGCCGAGCGCTTGATGGTGCCCGCGCTGACCTTGCCCGGCTCCTTCGAGCCCGACTTCAGACCGGCGGCCTTCTTGATGAGGAAGCTCGCGGGCGGGCTCTTGGTCGCGAAGGAGAAGGAGCGGTCCGCATAGACGGTGATCACCGTCGGAATCGGCATGCCCTTTTCCATCTCCTGCGTCGACGCGTTGAACGCCTTGCAGAATTCCATGATGTTCACGCCGCGCTGACCCAGGGCTGGGCCGATCGGCGGGGAGGGATTGGCGGCGCCGGCCGGCACCTGCAGCTTGATATAGCCGGTAATTTTCTTGGCCATGTCACTCTCGTTTCAAGTTGAGCGGTCCAGACGGATGCACGAGGCATCCTCCCGCAGGCTGTTCCAGTGCTTTCTGGAGTGGCGGGCCCTTAGCGGAGGAGGGCCGCTGGGGCAAGAGCGCTGCCCGCCAGCAATCGTCCGACGTCGCGGGGCGACAAGTTGCCAAGTTTCCCTACTTCGGGGGTGAAGAGGAAGGTTCGGTGGACCGAAGTTTCCATGTTTCCCTGGTGAGGGTAGTGCCGGCGTCTTCTGTTCACCACGCCTGCCAGCAGCCATATTGGGTTCGTTGGTCAAAGACGCGACAGCCCGCATCCGCAGTCCAGCAGGCGTTATCCTATTGTGCAAGAGTGCGGGCGAATGTCTGCAATGGGTGGAAAGCGGACATTGCGTAGCGTAGTGGCCGGCTCATGTGGCAGGTTCTAGTTACCGGCGCTCTCGCTCTTACCACGGCAGCAAGCGAGCAGCCGCGCAGTGATCGTGCGATGCCGCGCTTTGCTCTTCTCGAAGAAGGCGGCGGGTTGGGTATCGAAAGCCATAACTCCACCTCGTTCCTCTCAAGCGGAGTAGGGGCAAATGCCCACTGGTTTGCCGAGACCTACGACGAGGAAAGCGATCGGTGCGGTCGTCAAAGCGCAGGTAAGTGCGAGGCGACGACCTTGAAGTTTCATCGATACATCGACGGGAACGACTGCCCGGCACTTCGAAGTGAGATGAGCCAGCTTCCGCAGGTCAGGTCGCAGGAGCGCAACGCTTCGCACCCAATCGTGTCCGACACGCCGCTGTTGTCCCTGATTACATACGAGGGAGAGGGCATGCGAACGGAGCGCCTTGCCGAGTATATCGGGCCACTGGCGAGCTGGTGGCGCAAAGCTCAAGGTCGCCTAACCTCATGCTGGACCGACACTCGGCCTCCGCCCCTCTAATGTCCGCAATGGGTCGAAAGCGGACGTTGGGCTCACACAAGCAGTAGCGACCCGGCACGCTTGGCGCCGGGCCGCCGCTTTTCCTTATTGTCCGGCCATGCGCAGATAGTCGGCTGCGGTCACCGGGCCGATGACGAACGTGTCGGTGTGGTAAGCCATAAATTTGCGCAGCTCGAGCGAGGCGGCGGGGCCGGTTGGCAGGCCCATCCGCTTGGCCGCGGCGTCGACAGCGGCATCCTGCGCTGGCGTGGTGACCGGGTCGATCGCCAGATAATCCCAGCTGTCGCCGTCCGTGTGCGCGTACAGCTTGCCGGTCGGGACGCCCGCGGCCTGCGCCGCGCGGTCCTGTGCGGCGAAATACTTCAGCATGGCGATCTGCTGTCCCGGCGCTGCCCGGTAGAGGGCGACGCGAGCCTTGGGCGGTTCCGGTGCGCCGGCCTGCGCATAGACGACGGTGCCGGACGCAAGCGCGCCCACGGCCGCTGCAACAGCCAGTTTGATGATCTGCTTCATATGGGTCCCCATTGGCTTGGCGTTGACGCTCACCAGGGAATGTACGTCGCGCGATCCCGAAGGCCCCCAGCGCGAGTGCAAGGGCTGGGCTCAAGCGCGCGGCGAGTCAAATGACATCAGGCCCGCCGAGGCTTAGCCTCGCCGGCGGGTTCCACGGCCAGCCAGTGCGAGAGGTCGCGGCCGATCAGGCGGCCGAGCTTGGCGGTGTCGGCGGCGAACGCCTCGTGCAGCTGCTGGCGAAGGGCGTGGTCGAGGTGGGGTTTGGAGGCCGGCACCTCGTTGAAGCGGATGAGCTGCTTGCGGGCGCGCATGATGGCGGTGACCGGCGCGGGGGTGGGCTTGGCCGAGCCCTTGGCAAGCTTCGCCCGGAAGCGGCGGCCGGCGAGGAGCCGCTTCGCCAGCGGCGGGCGCTGAAGGAGGCGCTGGAGCCAGTGCCAGCGGACCCCGGCAGCGGCGCGCATCGGCGGGAAGTCGGTGCGGCCGTCGTGGGGCAGGTCGAGGAAGTTCAGCATTCCGGCATAGACGTCGGCCGGGCGGCTGATGAGATCGTCGTGGACGACGACGTGGCAGCGTTCGCGGCCGACGACGTCGAAGAAATGCTCCACCGCATCCCCGAGCCTGCCGGCGATGTCGTAGCGCAGCATGCGGGGGTCGAGGCAGCTTGCCGGGATTCGGCGGCCGGCGGCTCGTTCGGGCACCAGCTGCCAGGCTTCGACGAAGCTGGTGGCGGTCTCGTCGCCCGTGACGAGGTAGCGCTGATGCAATGACGGGAGCATCGTCATCGGGTCGCGGACGGCGATGATGAACCTGGCGTCGGGCCAGAGCCGCAGCAGCGGCTTCAGCTTGTCGGCGCCGAACAGGTAGGACACCGAGCCTTCCATCAACAGCTCGGCATCGCGCCAGTCAGCGCCGAAGAAGCGGTCGAGATAGCCCTGCTCAACCGTTTCGCGCAGCTCGGCATCGCCGAGGCCGTCGAGGTCGAAGATCGTGAAGTAATGCGGTTCCTTCGGCGACGAGAAGGTCACCGCTGGATGCGTCATCAGGTAATTGGCGAGGCTGGTCGTGCCGCAGCGCGGCGCACCGACGATCGCGGCCAGTGGAGGCCATCGGCGGGCCGGCGTTGCGGTCATGACCTAGCGGTAGGCGTGCAGCCGGGCGCGATCATCGAGGATGTAGAGCGCATTGTTGGCGACCACCGGGGCCAGGTGAACACCGGCGCCGACGTTGACCTGTCCCAGCACCGCGCCATTGTCCGGATTGACGCTGACCAGCGCACCGGTCGAGCTGGCGAGCAGCAGGCGGCCACCGGCGGCGACCGGGCCGACATAGGTGATGACGCCCGACTTGCTCTTCTGCTTCACGTAGCCGGGCAGCTGGGTGATCCAGCGGATCTTGCCCGAGGCGCGCGCGATGGCGACGAGGCGGGCGTCGTCGGTCACCACGAACACCCAGTCACCGACCACGGCCGGAGTCGAGATGCCGGCGATGTTGAGTTCCCAGATGCGCTGGCCCGAGAGCAGGTCGATCGCGACCATCCGGCCGCCCTGGCCGACCGCGAAGACCTGGCCATTGTCGATCACCGGCGAGGCGTCGATGTCCGACAGGGTCGCGACCGAGGTGGAGATGGAGGTGCGGGCAAGCGCGTCCTGCCAGACGTTGCGGCCGTTCTCCGCCCGGTAGGCGTTGAGCTCACCCGAGCTGAAGCCCGCGACCACGGTCGACTGGGCGATGGCCGGAGCGCCGGTGCCGAACACGCCGGCGATCTCCAGGCTGGCCGGATTGGTCCAGTTGGTGGTGCCGTCCGATGCCTTGAGCGAGGTGATCTGGTTGTCCTGGCTCATGATGTAGACGTTGGTGCCGTCGAGCGAGGGGGCGCCGCGCAGCGGGCCGCCCATGCGGACGGTCCAGACGACCCCGCCATTGGTCGTGTCGAGCGCCGCGACATAGCCGAGGCCATTGGTCGCGAAGGCCCGGCCGCCGCCGACCGACACGCCGCCGCCGAACAGCGAGGCGGCGTTGCGCTTGTTGGTGCCGAACTGCGTCGCCCACAGCTGGCGGCCGCTGGCGGCGTCGAAGGCGCGCACGGTGGAGCTGGTGTCGATGGTGAAGACCTTGCCACCCTCGACCACCGGAGCCGCGGCGAGCCGCTCGTTCGGGCGGTCACCGCCGCCAACGCTGGCGGTCCAGGCGGGGCTGAAACTGGCGGGCAGCGCGACATGGCCAATGGCCTTGTTCGGCGTTCCGCCCGGCTGCGGCCAGTCGGTGTTGGTCGTGGCGCCGGGCAGCGAGAAGGGCGCCGAGGCGGTGGCAGGATCAACCGCGATGTCCGCGTCACGGGTGAGGACCGAGGTCCGCTCGCCCACCACGGGGGTTTTCTTGACCCGGCCCTTCAAGGGGTTGCAGCCGCCAAGCAGGGCGGCCGCGATCATCACCCCGACGATGCTCTTCTTCATGTGAATCACGATCCTTTGGAACCTTACTGGCCGCCGGCGAGCCCGGTCGCGGCGTCCACCCCCAGCGAACTGGCAAGCTGCTGCGCCCGCGAGCGAATGCCGCCCGGCACGTTGTTGTCCTCGGCGATGCGGGCGAACAGGCGCCCCGCTTCCGCCTTGCGATTGGCCTTGAGCAGGGCGGCGCCAGTCATTTCGCCGGCGGTTCCGAACCACGGGTTGCCGGGTTCGGTGAAGGGCTGCAGGCGGGCGATCACGTCCTCCGGCTTCATGCTGTCGAACTCGACCGCGGTCTGGCGGATGAGCGCAGCGTCGCGGACGGACTGCGGCTGGCCCTTGTCGGCGGCCACCGCCATGTAGGCGGCAAGCGCCTTGGCGCGGTCACCATTGCCCTGCGCCAGTGCGCCCTGCGTCATCTGCGCCAGAGCGGCGAACTCATCGTCACTCTGGTCCGCGATCGCCTGGAGCTTGTCCTGCACCGGCTTGCCGTTGCGGCCTCCGGCAACGTCGTTGAGGACGGCGAGCAGCTGCTCACTATGCTCGGCGGCCTGCTGACGCTTGTGCTCCTGCCACCAGAGGGTGGCGCCAGCGGCGACGATGAACAGGACCAGCGCCGCGATCAGCCAGCTGCCGTAGCGCTTGACGAAATTCTCGGCCTGGTCGCGACGAAGATTCTCGTCGACCTCGCGAATGAAGCTTTCGTGCGTTTCGCCGGGAGCCAGAGCCAAGGATGCGGACTTTCGAAGTGGTGATGACGCCTGCCTTGCCCCTTCACCCGATGGCGGATGAACAGAAGCTTGGCAGCACGCGCGTCTAGAAGCTTTTGCGCGCGAGGCAAAGAGCGGCGGACAAGCGGCGGCTCAGGCCTTGGGGCGATAGGTCTGATCGGCGGTGGGAAAGCTGCGGTTGCGGACTTCGCCGGCGTAGGTCTCGACCGCGGCCGAGATGCGGGCGGCAAGGTCGTCATAGCGCTTCACGAACCGCGGGGTCCGTTCGAACAGGCCAAGCATGTCCTCGGTAACCAGCACCTGGCCGTCGCACCTGGCGGAAGCGCCGATGCCGATGACGGGCGGCTCGACTGCCTGCGCGACCTCGGTGGCGATGTCCTCTAACACGCCCTCGACCACGATGGTGAAGGCGCCGGCCTGGGCAACGGCGCTGGCGTCGGCCTTGATCTTGGCGGCTTCCGCCTGATTGCGGCCGCGCGCGCCATAGCCGCCCAGCGCATTCACCGCCTGGGGGGTGAGGCCGACGTGACCGATGACGGGAATGCCGCGCTCGGTCAGGAATCGGATGGTGGGGGCAATGGCTTCGCCGCCCTCCAGCTTCACGGCTGCGCAGCCGGTCTCCTTCATGATCCGGGCGGCGCTGGCGAAGGCGGCTTCGGGCGACGCCTCGTAACTGCCGAACGGCATGTCGACGGCGACCAGCGCGTGCCAGCTGCCCCGCACAACGGCGGCGCCATGGGCGCACATCATGTCGAGCGTCACGGGCACGGTGGAGGGCAGGCCGTAGATCACCTGGCCGAGGCTGTCGCCAACCAGCAGCAGGTCGCAATGGGGATCGAGCAATTGCGCCATCCGCATGGTGTAGGCGGTCAGCATGACGATCGGCTCGGCGGTGGTGCCGTCGGCCTTGCGGCCCTTGAGCCCAGGAACGGTCATGCGCTTGCCCGGAACCGGCGACGGCGTGGCCCGGCTGGTGGCGGTGTCGAGGGTGTAGGTGCTCATGGCAGGCTCCTAGCGCAGCCAGGCGCGCTGGCGGCTATGCCGGGCGAACCAGAAGATGGTCCAGGTCAGGACCAGGATGACGCCCGGCACCAGGAGGACGTCGGACGACGCGGTCTCGCGGATCTGGCGAACGAGGATGAAGGCGGCGAACCACAAGGCGGTACCGGTCAGGCTGATCCCCAGCAGCGGCTCGGCCCAGCGGCGGCGGAGCAGCAGGCCGACGCTTCCTGCCAGCCCGGCCCACACGCCGATCGCGAAGGCCGCCGTCTGCCACCAGGGGGTGATGGCAAGCAGCTGCCTCTCGTCGAGCGACAGGCGGGCGGGGTCAGCGGTGACCTGGAGGACGTAGGTCCAGCAGCCCATCGCCATGACGAGAAACGACGCCACCGCGCCGGCATAATACCAGCGGGCCAGCGGCTCGGGACCGAAAGGTTCGTCGCGGTTCATTCCTGCCCTCTGGATTGAGAAGTTCACCTGCATAGTGGCGCAGCTTGACGTTGGGAACGCAATCGCAACCATATGCGTCGACAAGGAGAGCAACGGAGAGGAGCAATGCGCAAGGGCCTCGTCACCCCCGACCTTGAGCTTCAGCTGCAAGGCTATGGGCTGAGCCTCGTCGAAGTGCATTATTTCATGCCGGATCATCCGAGCCTGCTGCAGCTATTCTCCTTCCAGCAATATGACATCGCGCCCAAATATCCCGCGCTGAGCCACTTCCTCGATCACTGGCGGCGCGAGATCGAGGCGACCATCCATTCGATCCGGATGAACCATCAGGCGCTGGTGGGCGCGTCGGAGTGGCGCAACGTCGATACCGAGTGGCTGATCAACTGAGTCTTCGTGCCGTCACGAGTCCGGCACCGCAGCGCCATCCGCGCGGGTCATGGTGGCGGCATGGACAAGGACCTCGACTATCACCGCGAGCGAGCCAACCGCGAGCTGAACCTGGGGTTGGCCTGCAGCTCCATCCGGGTGGCGCGAGCGCACCTGCAGCTAAGTTCGCTGCACTTCCGAAAGATGCGGGAGATCGAGCTTCAGGCGGGGCCACGCCAAGCGGTCGAGCCGCCGCCCTTCGTGCTTTAGGCTGTCGCTTCGGCCGGCGGGTCCAGCGGGAGCTCCAGCTCCGCGCTTAGCCCCGGGCGATTGTCGCGCAGCACCAGCTCGCCGTCATGAAGGTGGGCGATCGCCTGCACCAGCGGTAGGCCAAGCCCGGCGCCCTGGCGCGAGCGGCTGGGATCGAGCCGGCCGAAGCGGCGGCGCGCCTCTTCACGGCGCTCGGCCGGGATGCCAGGCCCTCGGTCGGCGACGCCAAGCCGAAGCGTATCCTCGTCGGCGGCGATGAAGACGCGGATCTCTCCGCCCGAAGCGCCGTAATTAAGGGAATTCTCGATGAGGTTGCTGAGCGCCTGGGCAAGCAACTGGCGGTGACCGAAGACGGTGGCGGGATGGGCCGCGCTGCCGAAGGAGAGGGTGACGCCCTGCTCTTCCGCGACCGGTTCGTACATCTCGACCAGCTCGCGGCCGAGCTCGTCGGGGTCGAAGCGGGTGAACTGGCTTCGCGCGGTCCTCGATTCGGAGCGGCCGATTTCGAGCACGGTGGTGAGCACGCGCATCAGCGAGTCGGCCTGGGCGATGACGTTGCCGAGCAGCAGGTCGCGTTCCTGCTCGTCGGTGGCGCTGACCGCGGCGTCGGCGGCGGAGCGGAGGCGGCTGACCGGGGAGCGCAGGTCGTGCGCCAGGCTGTCGGTGAGCATCCGAAGCTCTTCCATCAGAGTGGCGATGCGGTCGAGCATCTGATTGATCTGACGCGACAGGCCGGCGAAGGCGTCCCCGCCCTTGGCCTGCACCGGCAGTCGGCGGGCGAAGTCGCCGGCGCCGAACGCGCTGGTGATCCCCACGATGTCGCGGACGCGACGCTCGACGAATTGCGCGAGAAGGCCGCCGGTCAGCAGCCCGAGCAGAACCGCGATGGCGAGGCCGATCAGCAATGACCGTTCGAGGATCTCTCGTACGGCCATCTCATCGCCGGTGAGGCGGCCGGTCAGCAGCCAGTGCTGCGGGTCGGCGCGGAAAAGACGAACGGAAGCTTCGCGGGCGACCGGATCGCCGTGCTTGCGGACCTTCGTGGTGAGGTAACCCTCGTGCAGCGGCTCCCGCCAGTCGGGCCGCGACTGAAGTGAGCCGACGAGCGGATTGCCGTTGTTGTCGACGATCGCGACCACCGCCTGCGGATCATTCTGCAGATCGGGGTCGAGCACGGCGTTGCGCAGAGCGGGGAGGCCACCGCTGCGATTGACGTCGGCAAGCGCCTCACCCTGCTCCTGCAGCTGGCGGTAGCGGTTGGACGACATCTCGTCGTGCGTGCGGAAGGTGATGAAGCCGATCACGGCAAGGTTGGACAGCAGCGCGAGAAGCCCCGCGAACAGGGCGATGCGCAGCGTGATCGGCACCCTTGCCTACGCCGCCAGCATGTAGCCCGCGCCGCGCACCGTGTGCAGCAGAGGCTTGTCAAACCCGTCGTCCAGCTTGCGCCGGAGGCGGCTGACGTGGACGTCGATCACGTTCGTCCCTGGGTCGAAATGATAGTCCCACACCTTCTCCAGCAACATGGTGCGGGTGACCACGCGTCCGGCGTTGCGGGCGAAATATTCGAGCAGCAGATATTCGCGCGGCTTGAGGTCGAGCTTCTTGCCGGCGCGTCGGACGCTGCGGGCAAGCGGATCGATCTCGAGGTCGGCGACGGTCAGCTTGGGATCGACATTGACCCGTGCCTCGCTCCGCCGGAGCAGCGCATTGGCGCGCGCCAGCAGCTCGGCGAAGGAGAAGGGTTTCACCAGATAATCATCCGAGCCGCTTTCCAGCCCATCGATGCGGTCCCCGACGGACGCCAGCGCGGAGAGGACGAGCACGGGAGTGGTGATGCCGGCCGCGCGCAGGGCCTTCAGGACCGCGATTCCGTCCAGCCCCGGCAGCATCCGGTCGAGGATGATAAGGTCGAAGTGTCCATCCGTGGCGCGGAATAGCCCGTCCTGACCGTTGGCGGCATGATCGACGCTATGGCCTTCCTCGGTGAGGCCGCGCGTCAGATAGGATGCCGTTTCGGCATCGTCCTCAACGATCAGAATCTTGCGGCCCATCGCCACCTCTCGAACCGCACCTTGGTGCATGCTTGTATCACGCCTGGCTGAACTGGAAACATGCTGCATCCCGCCGGTGCCGGACCGAGGACAGGGGGTGCCCCGGGCCGGCTCCGGCGGGATGCAGCGAGGCTCAATCAACTCAGAACGAAGGGAGTCTTTGCCGAGCGAGCCTACTTCAATGCCAGTAGGTTTAGTCCTTCGGCGCTCGCCTTGAGGTGGAATGCCAATGAAAGATTGTTCATGGCTGCCAACGAGATGCGCCCTCAGCCCTCGATGATGACCTTGGTTCCGACCTTGGTCAGGCCATAGAGTTTCTCGGCGAACTTGTAGGGCAAACGGACGCAGCCGTGGCTGGCGGGATAGCCGGGCAGGGCGCCGGCGTGGAAGGCGATCCCCTTCTCGTCATACATCTGCATGAACGGCATGGGCGCATTGTCGTAGCGCCGCGAATAGCCCTTCACCTGCTTGCGGAAGACGGTCCAGAAGCCCAGCGGCGTTTCGCGGCCCTTCTTGCCGCTGGACAGGGTGGACACGCCGACCAGCGCGTCGCCCTTGTAGACGTAGAAGGTCTGGGTGAGCAGGTCGATGACGACCTTGGCATCGCCATCAGGAATGGCCGGGGTGAAGCGGAAATCGCCGGGGCGCAGGGCCAGCGGGCCGAACGTGGCGAGCGCGTCCTTGCGGGCCTGCGGAGCGAAGCCGTTGGTCCACTTGTACGTAAGCTCGGCGACGGGGGCCGGCGGGGGTGCCTGCACGGTGCGGGTCGGAGTCGTCGCGCAGCCCGCCAGCAGGGTAGCGAAGGCGGCGGCAGGAAGAAGGAGCTTGCGCATGGAACAGCGATGCAGCCGAGCGGAGCGGCGGCGTCAAGACGCCGGTAAACGGCAAGTTGACGTTAACCGGGGAGGTCAGGGGCGACGCCGTGCGACATGGATCGCGAGCGGTCCGGCGAGCGCCCCGAGCAGCGCCAGTTCGAGCGCGTTCCAGCCCTCGTTGGCCCAACCGATGGCGGTGAGGTGGCCGTGCTCGATGATCACCTCGTCATCACTCATGAACATCTGTCCGGGAACCAGCCGAAGCACTGTATAGGCCGTGCCCAGGCCGCCGATACACAGCCCGGCGAGCGCGCCGATGAGCAGGCCGGCGCGGCGGGTTCGGAGGCCCAGGCGCTCGGCCAACGCCCAGAGCGGCAGGCCGACGAGCAGGCTCGCGCCGATGGCAATCGGAAGGCCGAAGACGGCGGCGAGGACGAGCAGGCTGCGGAGGCGCAACGGCCAATAAGGATCGTCGATCTTGATCCCCAGCCAGGCGTCATGCCCCGCCACCCAGAGCACGATGAGCAGCCAGACCGCGACCGCCACCGCGAGAAGGCCGAGCACCCTTCGCTTGATCGGTATCGGTGGCGCGGCGCTCACCCGCCGATGCCGGTGCTTGCGGGCGGCGGGTTGAGGTGGCTCCAGATGGCGCTGACCACGACCGAGCCCTCACCCACCGAGGAGGCGACGCGCTTGACGGAGCCGGCGCGGACGTCGCCAACGGCGAAGATGCCGGGGTGCGAGGTCTCGAATCCGCTGCCGCCGCCCACGTCGCGGCCGGTCCGGACGAAGCCCTTGGGATCGAGCTCGACCAGCCCTGACAGCCAGTCGGTGTTGGGCGCGGCCCCGATCATGATGAACAGGGCGGAGGCCTGAAGGGTCTGCTCGCCGTCTGGGCCGGCGATGCGCACCGCCGCGAGCTTGTCATCGCCGTCGAGGCCGCACAGCTGGCTGTGGTAATGGATGGTGATGCGCGGGTCGGCCTCGAGCCGATCGCGCAGGTAGGCGCTCATGGTGGAGGCAAGCGAGCCCGAGCGGACCAGCAGGTGAACGTGACGGGCGGTGCGCGACAGGTACATGGCGGCCTGACCCGCGCTGTTGCCGCCGCCGATCACCACCGCTTCCGTCTCGCGGCAGAAGCGCGCCTCCATCTCGGTCGCGGCGTAGTAGACGCCGGCGCCCTCGAAGTCGGCCAGGCGGTCAATCGGCAAGCGGCGATACTGGACGCCCGTCGCCACCAGCACCGCGCGGGCGCACAGCCGGGCACCGTCATCGAGGGTGGCGCAGAAGCCGTCGGCCGTCTTCTCCAGCGCCTCGACCCGGCGCGGCATGGCGAAGCGGGTGCCGAACTTCATCGCCTGCACCTGGCCGCGGAAGGTGAGGTCGGCCCCCGAGATGCCGGTCGGGAAGCCCATGTAATTTTCGATCCGGCTGCTGGTCCCGGCCTGGCCGCCGATGGCGCTGTCCTCGATCACCAGCGCGGACAGCCCCTCGGAGCCCGCGTAGACCGCCGCCGCGACTCCGGCCGGCCCGCCGCCGACGATGAGCAGGTCGAGTTGCTCGTCCGTGCCGGGGTCGAGATGGAGCCCGAGCCGCTCGGCAAGGCAGCGGGTGGTGGGCGGGACGATCGGTTCTCCGGCGAAGGACACTCCCGGGCGGCCGCCCGGACCGTCGGCTGCCGGAGCGCTGCGGAAAGCGATGCGATTACGCGACAGGAAGCTCGCGACCCGCGCGATCGCCGGGTCATCGTCCTGCCCGAACAGGAAGATGCTGCTGCGGCCTTCCGCCACGATCATCCGGCGGCGCGCGGCGAAGACGGTCAGGACATGGTCACCGATCTCGGGCACCTGGCCCATCAGCGCCAGCATGGCCGGGCGCGGCACTTCGAGCGTCCGGGTCGGCATGGACGCCCGCATCGCCAAGGTCATCGGAGCGCCGTTGAGGAAGCCGAGTTCGCCCATGAACTGTCCCGCCCGGAGGCTGGATTCCATCATGCGCAGGTCGGTAGCCGGATCGACCACCTCGATCTCGCCTTCGAGGACGAGCACGAAGCGGTCCTGGGGCTGTCCCGCGGACAGGACGATATCGCCGGACGAGTAGGTGCGCTCTTCCCCAGCGGCACGCATGGCGGCCAGTTCCTCGTCGCTGAAGGGGGTCGGCCGCATGGCCGTGAGGTCGTCGCCGATGCTTTCCATGCGCTCCGCTCTTCACCGTTCGCTTGCCGAAGGTGGGCGTGAACAGCCCATTGAGCAAGCGCATCGTCTTGGCCCCGTAACGAGCGCCGCCTAATGACAAGGTCATGACCGTCGCCGACCGCGCCAGCCTCGAGCCTCCGCTGGAGGACTTCAGCCTGGGGCAGCGGCTATTTGCGGAAGGGCTGGGCACAGCGCTGCTGCTGGCCATCGTGATCGGGTCGGGGATCATGGGCGAGCGGCTGGCAGGCGGAAACGCCGCCGTCGCATTGCTGGGCAACACCCTTGCAACCGGCGCTGGCCTGGTGGTGCTGATCACCATCTTCGGGCCCTTGTCCGGTGCGCACTTCAACCCGGCGGTGACGCTCGTGTTCGCTTGGAGGCGTGAGATTTCGGCGAGACACTCGGTCGCCTATGTGGCGGTCCAACTGGCGGGCGCGGTGCTTGGGGTATGGGCAGCACACCTGATGTTCGGCGAGGCGTTGTGGCAGGTTTCTACCAGACTTCGCGGCGAGCCGGGGCAGGCCTGGTCGGAGGTGGTCGCGACTTTCACGCTGATCATCGCGATCCTGGGCTCGCTTCGTTTCCGACCCGACGCGACACCGGTCATCGTCGGGCTGACCATCACCAGCGCTTACTGGTTCACTGCCTCCACATCCTTCGCCAATCCGGCGGTCACCGTGGCACGGTCGCTGAGCGACACCTTTGCCGGGATCGCGCCGGTGTCTCTGCCATGGTTCATCGGCGGACAACTGGTGGGGGCGATGGCGGGAGGCTTGATCGGCGGATGGCTGTTCAGGCAGGAGCGGCGGCCATGAGCGACTTTCCCATCACCATCTACCACAACCCGGCCTGCGGCACGTCGCGCAATACGCTGGCGATGATCGAGGCGGCGGGTTACCAGCCGACCGTGGTCGAGTACGTCAAGGAAGGCTGGACCCGCGAGCGGCTGGAGCAGCTGCTGAGCTCCATGGGCGTGGGTCCGCGCGATGTGCTTCGGACCAAGGGCACGCCCGCGGAGGAGCTGGGGCTGCTGGGGGCCGGGGTCAGTGACGAGGCCATCCTCGCGGCGATGGTTGAGCATCCGATCCTGGTGAACCGCCCCATCGTGGTCACGCCCAAGGGGACCAGGATGACGCGGCCATCTGAGCAGGTGCTGGACCTGCTGGAACAGCAGCCTGAAGGCTTCACGAAGGAAGATGGCGAGGTCGTTCGGCCGCGCTGAGCCGGCGCTACGGCCTGGCGGCAGATGATCAAGCCCGCAAGCATCCCCCGGATGCTTGCGGTCCCGCGTTCATTCCCACTCGATCGTGCCGGGCGGCTTGGACGTATAGTCGTAGACCACCCGATTGATGCCCTTGACCTCGTTGACGATGCGGGTCGCGGTGCGGCTGAGGAAGTCGCTGCTGAAGGGATAGACGTCGGCGGTCATGCCATCGACGCTGGTCACGGCGCGAAGCGCGCAGACGTAGTCGTAGGTGCGCGCATCGCCCATCACGCCAACGGTGCGGACGGGGAGCAGCACGGCGAAGGCCTGCCAAATGGCATCGTAAAGGCCCGCGTTGCGAATTTCCTCGAGGTAGATGGTGTCGGCGCGGCGGAGAATGTCGCACTTGTCCTTGGTGACTTCGCCGGGGATGCGGATGGCGAGGCCCGGGCCGGGGAAGGGGTGACGGCCGACGAACGCTTCGGGAAGGCCAAGCTCACGGCCGAGTTCGCGCACCTCGTCCTTGAACAGTTCGCGCAGGGGCTCGACCAGTTGCATGTTCATGCGCTCGGGCAGACCGCCGACATTGTGGTGGCTCTTGATGGTCACCGACGGGCCACCGGTGAAGCTGACGCTTTCGATCACGTCGGGGTAGAGCGTACCCTGCGCCAGGAACTGGGCGCCGCCGATCTTTGTCGCCTCCGTCTCGAACACGTCGATGAAGGTCTTGCCGATGAACTTGCGCTTGGCCTCCGGGTCGGCGACGCCGGCCAGACCGGATAGGAACAGCTCCTCCGCCTCCACATGGACCAGCGGGATGTTGTAGCTGTTGCGGAAAAGCGAGACGACCTGTTCGGCCTCCGCGGCGCGCATCAGGCCGTGGTCGACGAAGACGCAGGTCAGCTGCTCGCCGATGGCTTCGTGGATGAGGACGGCGGCGACCGCGCTGTCGACGCCGCCGGACAGGCCGCAGATGACCTTGCCGGTGCCGACCTGATCGCGGATGTCGCGGATCTTGGCCTGGCGGTAGGCCTCCATGCTCCACTCGCCGCCGCAGCCGCAGATGTGGCGGGCGAAGTTGGCGAGCAGCTTGCCGCCATCGGGCGTGTGGACCACCTCGGGGTGGAACATCAGGCTGTAGCGGCGGCGCTCCTCATCGGTGGCGATGGCAAAGGGCGCCCCTTCGGAGCGGGCGACGACGGAGAAGCCCTCGGCCAGGCTCTCGACCCGGTCGCCGTGACTCATCCACACCTGGTGCTTTTCGCCGACCTGCCAAAGGCCGTCGAACAGGGCGGACGGGGCGACCACCTCGATGAAGGCGCGGCCGAATTCCTTCTGGTCGGAGGTTACGACGGTGCCGCCAAGCTGCTGGTGCAGGGTTTGCTGGCCGTAGCAGATGCCGAGCAGGGGCAGGCCGCTGTCGAACAGGACCTGCGGCGCGCGCGGGCTGTCTTCCCAGGTCACGGAGGACGGGCCGCCGGAGAAGATGATGCCCTTGGGCTGCAAGCGGTTGAACGCTTCCTCGGCGGCGTTGAAGGGCGCGATCTCGCAATAGACCCCGGCCTCGCGGACGCGGCGGGCGATGAGCTGGGTCACCTGGCTGCCGAAGTCGACGATGAGGAGGGTTTCGGCCGGCTGCAGGGTCACGGGAGGTCAGGCCTTTCGCACAACGAAAAAGTGCGCGGACCACTAGGGCCCGCGCACTCCTTTGTCACCTTGTGGCTGCGGACTTAGTAGCCGTACCCGTAACCATAGCCGTAGCGCCGGCGTTGGATCTGCAGGTCGCTGATCTGGCCGCTGCGGACATCCACCTTGCAGTTGAAGAAGATGTCAGGCGCACCGCCGCCATAGGCGCCGTTGTAGCCATATCCGCCATAGCCGCCATAGTTGCCGCGGAAGCCGCCCTGTCCGGCCCAGCCATGGACTCGGACATTGCCCTTGCCGGTGCGCTGGACCGATTCGATCTGGGTCACGCGGGCGCCGCCGCCGCCCCAAGTCCCGTAGCGGTTATAGCCGCCGTAGCCGCCGTTGAGGCGAGCCTCGGTCGCTCGCGAACATTGAGCGACGGCATAGCGCTCGGGTCCGTAGTCGAAGCCGTTGTAATTATACGCGCCGCCGCTCCAGCTGCCGCGCAGGATGTTGTTGAGGATGGATCCGACGATCACGTCTCCGGCGCCGCCGCCGTAGCCGTAATTGTAGCCGCCATACGGATAATATTGGGCGGCAGCGGGGGTCGCGAGGCCGATGGTGGCGACCGCCGCGGCAGCACCACCGATGAGAAGTGTACGAACAGCCTTCATGGCCACTCTCCTTACTTGTCAGGCGGGCCCTCCCGCCGATCGTGCCCCTTTTGCCCGAGTCGGTCTGCACCGTGACTGAAGACTGTGTTGCCCTTCATTCAGCTGTGCGGACCTGATCGGGCCGAGGCCGGGTCTGGACTATAGACGGTATGAACATAGTTCGGTTCCGTTGGTTCTGCCTCCGGAACAACCGACATGGGGGAGGTTCATGCGCAAGCTTGCACTCACCGCCGCGCTGCTCGGCAGTGCTTTGGCCGCCTCGCCGGCGTTGGCGCAGGCCGGCCGCCTGATCGCGGCCGACCCGATGGTGGAGACGCCGGCGGGCACCCAAGCGTGGAAGATCCGCTATCTCACCACCGACGATCGCGGGCGGGCTCGCGAGGTAACCGGCGTGGTCGTGGCGCCGCGTGAAGCCGTGCCCGCCCGGCCGCGTCCGGTGCTCGCCTGGACACACGGGACGTGGGGTACCGCGGAGAAGTGCGGCCCTTCGCTCAGCCCCAATTTCTTCGCCAAGACCCCGGCGATCGAGGCCGTGAGCCGCGGCTACGTGGTGGTGGCGCCCGATTACATCGGCCTCGGCAATCCCGGGCCGCATCCGTATCTGGTCGGGACGGCAACGGCGCGATCGGTGCTGGACGCCGTTCGGGCGGCACAGGCCATCCCCGCCGCCGCGGCGGGCCGACGCTTTGCGGTATGGGGCGAGAGCCAGGGTGGACACGCGGCCTTGTGGACGGGGCAGCTGGCCGGTGTCGAAGGAGCCGGGCTCGAGCTGGTGGGTGTGGCCGCCGGCGCTCCGCCGACGGACCTTGCCGCCAACTTCCGCAAGGCGAGCGACCCTAACGCCAAGGCGTTCCTGACGGCGCTCGCGACCGACAGCTGGTCGAGCTATTATGGCGTTCCGCTGCAGATCGGCGCACGGCGCACGCCCGGGATCATCCGGCGCATGGCGGCGAATTGCGTGGTGGTCGACAGCGGCCCCAAGCTCGGCACGCTGCTCGGTATCCTTGCGCTTCGCCAGGACCTGAAGCGCACCGACCTTGGCACGCTGCCGCCCTGGTCGAGCTTTGTGCGGGCCAACAGCACGTCACCAGTCAGCCGGGTGCCGGTGCTGTTCGCGCAGACCCAGGGCGACCCGCTGGTCGCGCCGGCGGTGACCCGCGCCTTCGCCCGGCGGATGTGCGCCAACCGGGTGCGGGTGGGCTGGATCGATCTGCCCGGCAAGGACCATGCGACCACCGCCAAGCAGAGCGCGGCGGCGACGCTGGCGTGGATCGACGATCGCTTCGCCGGACGGCCAGCGCCCAACCAGTGCGGGCGGTTCTAGCCTAGCGGCGGAGCGAGTCGCGGATCTCGCGAAGGAGGAGGATCTCCTCCGCGGTCGCTTCCTCGGCGTCGAGGCGCTTTCCCATCGCCCGGTTGGCCGCCTTGACCAGCAGGAAGATGATGAAGGCGAGGATCACGAACTTGATCAGCGCCGTCAGGAAGGCGCCATAGCCGAGCAGCGGCACGCCCGCCTTCTTGAGCGCGGCATAGTCGGTAAGCGAGCCGGCGTAGTTGGCCGGGACCTCACCCAGCCGGACGAAGTAGCTGGAGAAGTCGAGGCCGCCAGCGAGCTGGCCGATGACCGGCATGATGACGTCGTCGGTAAGAGAGCTGACGATGGCGGCGAAGGCGGCGCCGATGATGACCGCAACGGCGAGGTCGAGGACGTTGCCGCGAGCGATAAAGGCCTTAAATTCACGAAGCATGATCGGCTCTCCTTGGCGGATGAACGGCTGCTTTGTGTCACAGGAAGCGAGCCTTGCAAATGCTCCGCCCCGCGAGGGTCCAGGCAAGCGCTGGTCTGGGGTGGCACAAGGCGCTGCCCGGCGTGCCGAGCGACGAGCCGGAGGTGACCGGCGGGTTGAAGGAATAAGACGGGAGGAGGGCGCCGGCGGGTAGCTGCCGGCGCCCTCCTTTGCTTAGTTGATGGCCAGGCCGGTGTACTTCGCCAGGAAAGCGTAGACGTCGCTGGTTTCCTCGATGATTTTATCGGTCGGCTTGCCCGAGCCGTGGCCTGCCCGGGTCTCGATCCGGATGACGTGTGGCTGGCCGTTGGGGTCGGCATTCTGCAGGGCCGAGATGTACTTGAAGCTGTGGCCTGGGACGACGCGGTCATCAGTGTCAGCGGTGGTCACCAGCACCGCCGGATAATGCACGCCCATCTTGATGTTGTGGTAGGGTGAGTAGGCCAGCAGGGTGCGGAAATCGGCTTCCTTGTTGGGATAGCCGTAGTCGTCGACCCAGTAGCGCCCGGCCGTGAAGCGGTCGAAGCGCAGCATGTCCATCACGCCCACCGCCGGGTGGGCGGCGGCGAACAGGTCGGGGCGCTGGTTGACCACCGCGCCGATCAGCAGGCCGCCGTTGGAGCCGCCCTCGACCGCCAGCTGGTTGGGCCCGGTGATCCCTTGCGCCTTCAGATACTCGCCCGCGCCGATGAAGTCGTCGAATACGTTCTGCTTGTTGGCGAGGCGGCCGGCGTCGTGCCACGCCTTCCCATATTCGCCGCCGCCACGGATGTTGGCCTGCGCCCACACGCCGCCAGCCTCGATCCAGGCGAGGCGGGTGGGGGAGAAGCCCGGCGTCAGCGAGACGTTGAACCCGCCATAGCCGTAGAGCAGGGTCGGCGCCGGACCGCTGGTGCCCTTCTTGCGGACGATGAACATGGGCACCTTGGTGCCGTCCTTCGAGGCGAAGAAGCGCTGCTCGACGGTGAAATCGTCGGGATTGAAGGTCAGCTTGGGCGTGGCCCAGGGCGTCGCCTGGCCGCTCGCCACGTCGTAGCGATAGACGGTGGTCGGCCGGTTGTAGCTGGAGAAGGCGAAGAAGGTTTCGTTGTCCTTGTCCTCGCCGCCGAAGCCCGACGCCGTGCCGAGCCCGGGCAGGTCGACGTTGCGCACCAGCTTGCCGGTCAGGTCATACACATGGACCGCGGACTTCGCGTCCTCGAGGTAGGAGGCGATGAGCTTGCCGCCGACGAGGCTGACCCCGTCGAGGGTCGCCGCCTGCTCCGCGATGATCGTGCGCGGCTGCGGATTGGGCTGGGCGATATCGAGCGAGACGACGCTGTTTCGCGGACTTCCCTTGTTGGTCTGGAAGAAGAAGGTGGTCCCGCGATTTCCGATCGGGCTCCATTCGTTGTCGAGGCCGGCGATCAGCGTGCGCGGCGTCCAGTTCTTCGCCTTCAGGTCGACGACGCGCACCTCGTTGCGATTGTCCGTGCCTTCGCTGGTCAGGATGAGAAGGTAGCGGCCATCCTCGGTCACCGCGCCGTAATGGCCACGCTTGGGCTGGTCGGGAGTGGCGAAGACCTTGCGGTCGGCGCTCTGCGGGGTGCCGAGCTTGTGGAAGTAGACCGTGCTGTTCTCGTTGGTGGCCTGGAAGGTGGCGCCGGCTGGCGGCTCCGGGAAGCGGGTATAGAAGAAGCCTGACCCGTCCTTCATCCAGTCGCCCGCGGACGTCTTGACCCACTTGATCTCGTCACTGGTCGGCTTGCCGGTGGCGACGTCGATCACCTTGACCGTGCGCCAGTCGGTGCCGCCGTCCTGGATCGAGTAGAGGAGGTGCTTGCCATCCTCGCTGGGGGTCCATTCCGCGAGCGCGGTGGCGCCATCCTTGCTCCACGTGTTGGGGTCCGCCAGCAGGCGCTCGGGCCCGTTCAGGCTGTCGCGGACGTAGAGCGGCGACTGATTCTGGAGGCCGGTGTTGCGCTGGTAGAAATAGCGGCCGCCCTTCTTCACCGGGGTGCCGGTGCGCTCATAATTGTAGAGCTCCGTCATCCGTGCCTTCAGCGTCTCGCGGCCGGGCAAGGTGGCGAGGAAGGCATTGGTGACGCTGTTCTGCGCGTTCACCCAGCTGCGTACTTCCGGCGAGTTGCGGGCGTCGGTCTCGAGCCAGCGATAGGGGTCGGCGACCGTGGTGCCGAAGAACGTGTCTGTAACATCCTCGCGGCGGGTCTGCGGGTAGGCGAGGGTGGTGCGCGGTGGTGCAACATGGTCGGGTGGCACGCCGGGGTCGGTCTTGATCATGTCGGAAGGTATCATTCTGGGTGCGGGAGTAGTCGAGCAGGCGGCAACGATCGGCAACGCAAACAGGATCAGATGGTGACGCATGGAGCCTCGCAAGGGAGAGATGGATGCGGCCCACGCTAGGGAGGCTGCGCGACCCGTCAAGCACCCTGACCGCAAGGCGGTGGTCCAAACGACGCCCTTGGGGTAGAGGCGCGGCCATGCCCCTGCCCACCGTTGCCATCGTCGGCCGACCCAATGTCGGCAAATCCACCCTGTTCAACCGGCTGGTCGGCAAGCGCATCGCGCTGGTCGACGACCGTCCCGGCGTCACCCGCGATCGTCGCGAAGGCGACGCGACGCTGCTCGGCATGGACTTTCGCGTGTTCGACACCGCCGGTTTTGAGGACGAGGATCCGGCCAGCCTGCCGGGCCGGATGCGGCGCCAGACCGAGGCCGCGGTGCGCGAGGCGGACGTGGCCCTGTTCCTGATCGACGCGCGCGAGGGCGTGACCCCGCTGGACGAGGAAATCGCCAACTGGCTGCGGGCCGAGGACGCGCCGGTGATCGTCGCCGCCAACAAGGCAGAAGGGCGGCAGGGCGAGGCCGGCCGGATGGAAGCCTATGCGCTCGGCCTGGGTGAGCCCATCGCCATTTCGGCCGAGCATGGCGAAGGCGTGGTCGACCTGTTCGAGAGCCTGCGGCCCTTCCTTGAGCGCGAGGAGGTCGAGCCCGAGCCGGAAGAAGATCTGGAAAGCAACGACCGCCCGCTGCACATCGCGGTTGTCGGCCGGCCGAACGCGGGCAAGTCGACGCTGGTCAACAAGATGCTTGGCGAGGAGCGGATGATCACCGGGCCCGAGGCCGGGATCACCCGCGACAGCATCGCGCTCGATTGGCAATGGGCCAGTCCTGACGGCACAGTGCGCGAGGTCCGGCTGGTCGATACGGCGGGCCTGCGCAAGCGGGCCAAGGTGGACGACAAATTGGAACGGCTGTCGGCGGCGGACACGCGGCGGTCGATCGACATGGCGGAAGTCGTCGTCCTGCTGCTCGACGCCACGCGCGGGCTGGAGGCGCAGGACCTGCGCATCGCCGACGAGGTAGTGGACGAGGGCCGCTGCCTGCTGATCGCCCTGAACAAGTGGGACGTGGCCGAGCATGCCTCGTCCTTGTTCAACGGGGTCAAGGCGGCGCTGGAAGAGGGGCTCAGCCAGCTCAAGGGCGTGCCGGTGCTGACCGTTTCGGCCAAGACCGGCAAGGGGATCGACCAGATCCTCAAGGCCGCGTTCGAGCTCCGGGCGAGCTGGAACCGCCGGGTCACCACGGGCGAGCTCAACCGCTGGTTCGAGCGGGCGGTCGAGAACAACCCGCCGCCGGCGCCGGGCGGCAAGCGGATCAAGCTCAGGTACATCACCCAGATCAAGAGCCGGCCGCCGACCTTCGTGGTGTTCGGCAGCCGGGTCGACCAGTTGCCGGAAAGCTATCGGCGCTATCTGCTGAACAGCATGCGGCGCGACCTTGAGCTGGGGCCGGTACCGCTGCGGATGAGCATGCGCAGCCCGAAGAATCCGTTCGACCGCTAACGCCCTCTTTACCCTTTCGGGCCTAGTCCGGGGACGTGGACGAGCAAGGTAATGAGCTGCGCGAGGAGGATCTCGGGATCCTTGACTGGGCGCATTTCGAAAAGACCCGGGCGGAGCTCGGGCCGGGCTTCATCCGCATCCTCGGCTACTTCCGCGAGGACGGGGTGAAATCCGTGTCGCAGATCGAAGAGGCGATGCACCGGCAGGACACGGTGGCGCTGGTCCGGCCGGCCCACACCATCAAGGGTGAGGCGCGGCAGTTCGGGGCGGAGCCGCTGGCCAAGGTGGCCGAGCTGATCGAGTCCACGGCGCGACTGTGCGTCGAAACCAAGCGCTTTCCCGACGAGCTCGTCCCGCAGGTGGTCGAACTGCGCCGGCTGTTCGGGCGCACGGTCGAACTGTTCGACAAGGTCACCAACCCGCTGCAGAGCCGGCGTCCGGCGACCGGCGGGTTTGGCCGCAAGTCGGCCTCGCAGGGCTTCGGCCGGCTTTAGGCGGCGATGGGCGCGGGCGCTGGGCGCTTGCGCATCGGCTGCAGCGCGCCGCGACTGAGCGAACGCCACAACCATTCCAGCGGCCCATACTGAAAGCGTTCGAGCCATGGCTTCGACCAGGCCAGCATGGCGAGCCACACGACCGGCGCAAGCAGCCACGCGTGATAGCGTGACACACTGCCGTAGAGCCCGAGCCCCCAGCCATAGAAGACGAAGCTCGCGACCAGGCTGGTGCCGAGGTAATTGGTAAAGGCGCAGCGGCCCGCGGCCTCGATGCGCCCGGCGAGCGGACCCATGCCGCGACCGGCAAGGATGATCAGCGCGGCATAGCCGAGCGCCATGCCCGTCCGGAACGGGACAAGGGCGAGGAAGCCGCCGAACACCAGGGGCGAATAGAAGTGGCTGCGCACATCGACAAAGGCGAGCAACGCGAACGCGATAGCGCCGACCGGCACGGCGATCCATGCGAGATGGCGATACGAGGTGTCGGACCAGGCGCCGGTCAAAAAGCCGCTCTTCAGCCCGGCCATGCCAAGCAGCATCAGGCCGAGCGTTTCCGGGCCAATGCCGAGCAGGCTGGTGAACGGCTCAGCGCCGCGTTCCGTGAACATATATTCCGAGCGTCCGAAGAAGCCGCCGCGATGGACCGCCAGGTCGTGCATGAAGTCGGAGGGCAAGGGGTAGAGCAGCCGACCGATGCCGTTCCAGTCGGCGATCGTCTCCGCTGATGCGCCAGCCGCATGCGCGGCGAGGTCGGCGCTGTGCATGTGGAAGGCGAAGAGAGTGAACATGATCGTGCTGACCAGCAGCAGGCCGCCGCCGGAGATCGCCAGCTGACGCGCGCTCCGGTTGCGGAACAGGAAGGCGATTATGCCGACCGCACCATAGCTGAACAGGATGTCGCCGAACCAGATGAAGTAGAAGTGCAGCAGGCCGAAGCCCATCAGCACGATCATCCGGCGCAGGTGGACGGCGGCGGCGTTCTGTCCGGCCGCCTCGGCGCGGTCAATGACCAGCAGCATGGAGGCGCCGAACAGCATGGAGAACAGGCTGCGCATCTTGCCATCGACGAGGACGAGGTTGAGCGCCCATAGCCACAGGTCGAGGCCGCTGTGGCCACCATACGCGCCGGGGTTGAAGTAGGCGCCCTCGATCATGGCGAAGGCGATCACGTTGACCGAGAAGATGCCCATCACGGCAACTCCGCGGATGAGGTCAAGCGTGGCGATGCGGTCGGTTGCGGTGCTGGCCACGTCTGTTCCCCCGTGGACGCTGGTTGGAGGAGTGTGACGCAGCTTGCCCTTCTTGGGAAGCTAGACGGCGAGCTCTCCGCTCATCAGCTTGGGAAAGAAGCCTTCGTGCGCGGCGCGGAGGTCGGCCAAGGAGACTTCGGACAGGCCGTCGAAGCGGTCGGCCTCCCACTCCTTGACGTCGACGAACTTTAGCCGGTCGCCTGCGACCGTACCGATGATGGCGCATTGGATGCCGGCGGCTTCGCAGGCGTCCTCAAGCGCGGTGAGGGCGGTGAGGTCTTCGTCGTCGCTGACCGTGACAACGTAGAGGCCCTGATCTTCACCGAAGGCGTCGGCGGTGAACGGCTCCCACAGCAGGATCTCGGCGCCGAGATTTCCGGCCAGCGCCATTTCGGTGATCGCAACGGCGGTGCCGCCGTCGGCGACATCGTGGACTGCCGTGACCATGCCGCGGTCGATGAGCTCTCTTACCAGGGTGCCCACGGCGAGCTCGTGATCAAGGTCGACTTCGGGCGGCTCGCCCGCCTGTTGGCCCGCGATCTCGCTCAGCCAGAGCGATTGGCCGAGGTGACCGTTGCCGTCGTTGCGGCGGCCGCCGACCAGGCAGATGGTGTCACCTTCGGCCTTGAAGGCGATGGTCGCGGACTTGCGCCAGTCCGGCATCAGCCCGACCGCGCCGATCGCCGGGGTGGGGAGGATGGCGCTGCCGCCGCCGGTTGCCTTGCTCTCGTTGTAGAGGCTGACGTTGCCGCTCACGATCGGGAAGTCGAGGGCGCGGCAGGCCTGGCTCATGCCGTCGAGGCAGCCGACGATCTGGGCCATGATCTCCGGACGCTGCGGGTTGGCGAAGTTGAGGCAGTTGGTGACTGCCAGCGGGGTCGCGCCGACGGCCGAGAGGTTGCGGTAGGCCTCGGCGATGGCCTGCTTGCCGCCTTCGACCGGGTCTGCGTAGCAATAGCGCGGGGTGCAGTCTGTGGTCATCGCCAGCGCCTTGTCGCTGCCGTGGACACGGACCACCGCGGCATCGCCACCCGGACGCTGCACGGTGTCGCCGCCAACCTGCGTGTCATATTGCTCCCAGATCCAGCGGCGGCTGGCGAGGGCGGGGGAGCCCATCAGCTTGAGGAGGTCGGCGCCGATGTCGGTGCTTTCGGGCAGCTCGCCCAGGGGCTTCACATTGGCCCATCCCTTGTATTCTTCCTGGCTGAGGTGCGGGCGGTCGTAGAGCGGGGCTTCGTCGGCGAGCGGTCCCAAGGGAATGTCGGCGACGGTCTCGCCCTTCCACACCAGTTCCATGCGGCCGGTGTCGGTGACGGTGCCGATGACCGCAAAGTCGAGCTCCCATTTGTGGAAGATGGCTTCGGCCTCGGCCTCGCGGCCGGGCTTCAGGACCATCAGCATGCGCTCTTGGCTTTCGGAGAGCATCATCTCGTAGGGGGTCATGCCTTCTTCGCGGCAAGGGACCTGGTCCATGACGAGCCGGATGCCGACGCCGCCCTTGCTGGCCATCTCGACCGAGGAGGAGGTGAGCCCGGCGGCCCCCATGTCCTGGATGGCGACGATGGCGTCGGAAGCCATCAATTCGAGGCAGGCTTCGATCAGCAGCTTCTCGGTGAAGGGATCGCCGACCTGCACGGTGGGCCGCTTCTCTTCGCTGTCCTCGCCGAAGTCGGCTGACGCCATGGTCGCGCCGTGGATGCCGTCGCGGCCGGTCTTGGAGCCGACATAGACCACCGAATTGCCGATCCCGGCAGCCGCCGAGTAGAAGATCTTGTCGGTCTTCGCCACGCCGACGGTCATGGCGTTGACCAGGATGTTGCCGTCATAGGCGGGGTCGAAGTTCACTTCGCCGCCGACGGTCGGCACGCCGACGCAATTGCCATAGCCGCCGATGCCATGAACCACCCCGCTGATCAGGTGGCGCATCTTGGGATGGTCGGGGCGGCCGAAGCGCAGGGCGTTCAAGTTGGCCACCGGGCGCGCGCCCATGGTGAAGACGTCGCGGAGGATGCCGCCGACACCGGTCGCCGCGCCCTGGTAGGGCTCGATGTAGGAGGGGTGGTTGTGGCTCTCCATCTTGAAGATGGCCGCGTCACCATCCCCGATGTCGATGACGCCTGCATTCTCGCCCGGGCCGCAGATCACCCAAGGGGCCTCGGTCGGCAGCTTCTTCAGGTGGATGCGCGAGGACTTGTAGGAGCAATGTTCCGACCACATGACCGAGAAGATGCCCAGTTCGGTCAGGTTCGGCTCACGCCCGAGAGCGTGGAGCAGCCGCTGATATTCGTCTTCGGACAAGCCGTGTTCGGCAACGATCTGGGGCGTGATGGCGGGCATGGCCGCGCTTTAGCGAGGCGCGCGCAAAACAAAACCCCGGCCGGTTAAGGCCGGGGTTGTCAGTGGTTCTTCGGGAAGGCCTTCACGGAAGTAAATCCCGGGCCGTCGGTCAGGCTCTCTTCGCGACCTGTCGGCCGGCCTTCGCCGTCTCAGCTAAGCGCGGCTTAGCTTTGGCGGCTCAGGCTCAGCCCTTGCAGCTCTGACCCTTGTAGGTGATCGTCGGAGCCTTGGCGTCGCCCTTGATGTCGGCCGAACCGGCGGGGATGTCGGTGCCGGTGGCGTCCGTCTTGTTCTTCTTGACGCGGGCCGCGCCGTTGCTGAGCCAGTCGATGTAGACCAGGCTGTTGTCCTTGCAGCGGTAGACCTTGCTGGCGGTGATCGCCGGCGGCAGCTCCACCGGCGGAGCATTCTTAAGCTCATTCGCCATGGGATCCGGCGGACCATTGTCCACGAGGTTGTGGTCGCTGCTGTTGCAGGCGCTGACAGCCAAGGCCGCAGCGATCGGAAGGAGGATGAGTTTGCGGTTCATGTTTGCGCCTTTTGCGGCTGCGAGATGAACCGTCAATGGCCGTTTGACGACAGCAGGTTTGCAAAGCCCCTAGAACGGGCATAGGCTTTCGATCGTCTGGGGGAGGGATACAAGCTGGCATTGGATAGCATGCAGCGCATCCGTTATGGCCTGACGGGGCTTGCTCTCGTCTTCCTGATCGTGCTGCTCGGCACTGCCATTGTGCGCAGCAGCGGGGAGCCTGAGGCCAACGCCGTCAACGCCGCCGCGCCCAGCGATCCCCTTAGCGAACTGGGTGTTGCGCCCGGCCAGAACCCGGACGAGAACCGGGCGCAGAACAGCTCCAAACCCAAGTGATCCGGGCGGTTGCGGCGGGACTTTTCCTGCTGGTGGCGGGAGGCTGCCGTGAGCAGACGGCGGCTCCGGCCGAGCCGCGGGCAACCGTCTACCTGCTGACCGGATTGCCGATCGCTTTTGGTGAAAGTTTCACCCTCGAAGCGCCGAAGTCGCCGGTGATGGCGGCACTTGAACAGGGATATCGCGTCAAGCTGATCGACGGACCCGAAGCGCTTGCGCCGCGCGGGCTGCTGCTCGCCGCGCAGCCGCGAGCGCTCACGCCCGAGCGGCTGGTCGCACTCGACGCCTGGGTTCGCGGCGGGGGAAGGCTGCTGCTGCTGGCGGACCCGCGGCTGACCTGGCCGAGTGATCTGCCGCTGGGGGACAGACAGCGCCCGCCCTACGCCTTCGCCGACACCGGGCTGCTGGCGCACTGGGGGCTGCGGAGCGAGGCTCCAGCCCCCGGCGCTTCGGCGATGGTGGGTTTCTCCGTTGCGGGTGAGGCGGTGCAGAGTGACAGTGCCGGCACCCTGAGCAGGGTCGACGGATCGTGCAAGGTCGCTGTGGACAAGCGCTCGGCCGAATGCCGATTGGGGAAGGGATGGGCGCTGGTGGTCGCCGATGCCGATTTCCTGCGGCTTCCGGGCGGTCCCGCGGCCATGGTCGGAATGCTTGTCTCGTTGAACCACTAACCGCCCCCGAGTCCCTTCCACACAGGGTTATCCACAGCTTCCCACACATCAAATCCGCGCCTGTGGACGGCGTGGATTGTGCCTTTCGCGCCGCAGAAATCCGCCAAAACGCATCATTGCCCATGAAATCCCATCGAATCCCATTGCTACCCATCTCCACCCGCGTTACACACATCCCCAGCGCGGGGCTGACCATCATTCGGTCACTAGGGCGTCGGAGCGCACGTTAACCCCGTGCATCCGGCGAACAGGGAAGCTTTGCCCAGCGCGGCGGGAGTGGTTGCGCAGTGGCATTGGAGCACCTGTTTCAGGGCAGTGCGCTCAATGCGGTAGACGCCAAGGGGCGCGTCTCCGTGCCCGCCTTCCTGCGCACCGTGATCGAGCGCCGGGGCGACAGCCGCACCATTGTCCTCGCCAAGCACGAGCAGTTCGACGCCTTGAGCGCCTATGATCCCGCTTATGCGGCGCTGAAGCACGAGAAGCTGGAGCGCCTGCTGGAAAAGCAGGAGACCGATCCCAAGGCGCAGCTGCAATATCAGCAGCGCAATCTGATGGCCTTCGCGGCCAGCGAGGAAGTTTCCTACGACAGTTCGGGCCGCATCCTCATGCCGCCAATGATGCGCCGCAAGGGCGGCATCCAGGATCTCGCGCTGTTCCTGGGCACGGGCGAGACATTCCAGATCTGGAACCCGCAGACCTTCCTCAACGACAAGAATATCCCGGAGGATTTGAAGGACATCTGCCGTTACCGGCTCGAAGAGCGGGGGATCAGCGCGTGAGTGCTGTCCCCACCTCCGCTCAGGCCCACGTGCCGGTACTGGTTGATGAAGTCGTCGCTGCGCTCGCCGTGGTTCCTGGCGAAACGCATGTCGACGGCACGTTCGGGGCAGGCGGCTATACGCGCGCCCTGCTCGGGGCGGGGGCGGGACGAGTGATCGGTTTCGATCGCGATCCGGATGCGATCGCGAACGGGCCGGCGCTCGTCCCTGCCGCCAATCTGACCCTGATACACGAGCGCTTTTCACGCATGGACGAGGCGCTCGAGGAGCGCGGCCTGGCGCCGGTCGACGGCGTGACGCTGGATATCGGCGTGTCCTCCATGCAGATCGACCAGGCGGAGCGGGGCTTCTCGTTCGCCAAGGATGGTCCGCTCGACATGCGGATGAGCCAGGCGGGCCAGACCGCCGCCGACTTCCTCAACGAGGCCGACGAGGCCGAGATCGCCCGGGTCATCCGCGACTATGGCGAGGAACCCCGCGCACGGACGGTGGCCCGCGCCATTGTCGCCGCCCGTCCGCTGACCCGCACGGGTGAGCTGGCGGCCGTGATCCGCAAGGCCCTGGGCCATCATGCGGGCATGAAGACCGACCCGTCGACCCGCACCTTCCAGGCCATCCGCATTCACCTCAACGCCGAACTGGAGGAGCTGGAGCAGGGGCTCCGCGCCGCGGAGCGCGTGCTTCGTCCGGGCGGCCGGCTGGCGGTAGTCACCTTTCACTCCCTCGAGGACCGTATCGTGAAGCGTTTCCTGCGTGACCGCAGCGGGGCCACGCCGGCCGGCTCGCGCCACCGGCCCGCCGTGCAGACCGGCCCCGCGCCGACATTTGCCCATGTCGCCAAGCCGGTGTCGCCTAGCGACGCCGAACTCGCCCGCAATCCGCGCGCCCGGTCCGCCCGGCTGCGCAGCGCCGTCCGGACCGACGCTCCGGCCGGCAAGGAGCTCGCCGCATGAGCCTCAAGAGCTTCAAGTCCGTCGGCTGGGTCGCTGGCATCGCGGCCACCGCGCTCGGTTGTTACATGGTCAACCTGCAGGTCGCGGCCGAACGGTCGAACCTGGAGGAGGTCGAGAACCGGATCGTGCTCGCCCAGCGCGACATCCGCCTGCTGCAGACGGAGATCGGCACGCGCGGGCGGCTGGCCCAGCTGGAGCAGTGGAACGTCAAGGTGCTGGCGCTGTCGGCGCCCAAGGCCAATCAGTTCCTGGAGGGCAGCTTCCAGCTCGCCACCCTGGCCGCGCCGCACAAGACGATGGATCCGGGAGCCCCGGTGGTGCTGGCTTCGGCCAAGGCGCCGGAGCATGTCGCGCCCGTGGTCGACGACGATGGTCCGGTCAGCGATGCGCAGAGGGCGCCGACGCCGGCCCCAACGACCGCCGTTGCGCCCGCGCCACGGCCGAGCTCTCCGTCCGAGATGATGCACGTCGCCGGGCTGCGGCGTGACCTTGGCGAGCCAACGGCCGCCGCGCCAGTGAAGCAGAAAGCTGTGGAAAAGCCGGTCGTTCGCAAGACTGCGGCTGCGACGCCAGCCAAGTCGCCTGTTATCAAGGTCGCCGATTCGAGTGTCCGGCCCAAGCCCAAGGCGCTCGCCACCGCCGCCACCAAGCCTACGAACACCAAGACAAAGTCCAGGGAAGCCGCAACCGAACGATGAACGCGCCGACCCCCGCTCTCGTCGCCCGGCCCGAGCGGCTCCGCCTGGTTGGCCAGCGGCGGCAAACGCTTGCGGTGATGCACCAGCGGCTGATGTTTGGAATGCTGCTGTACGGCGGCATCATCACGCTAATCGTATTGCGGCTGATGTACCTGGCGGCGTTCGGCGATCACGCCGGCCGCAAGGGCATGGTGACGGCGCTGGTCCCCGCCCGCGGCGACATCGTCGACCGCAACGGTGAGCCGCTGGCCCGGACCATCGACGCGTGGACCATTGCCATTCAGCCGACCAAGGTGATCGGCGACAAGCTCGACCTCGCCCGCAAGATGGCCGCGCTGATGCCAGAGCACGATGCGGCCGGCTGGCTTCAGCTGCTGCGGTCGGACAAGCCGTTCATCTACATCCGCCGCCGCGCGTCGCCGAGCCTGGTGGAGCAGATCAATGCGCTGGGCGAACCGGGGCTGGCGTTGAGCCGCGAGCCAGACCGCCTCTATCCGCAGACCGACCTGGCTGCCCACGTGCTCGGCTTCACCGACATCGACGGCCATGGCGCGGCGGGGATGGAGCGGGCGTTCGACGAGACGCTGACCAACCCGAACACGCGCGGCAAGCCGCTGGTGCTGTCGATCAACAGCGCGGTTCAGCAGGCGCTCGAGCATGAGCTGCTGGACGCCAAGGCGACCTTCTCGGCGCTGGGTGCCGCCGGCGTCATCATCGACATCCACACCGGCGAGGTGATGGCCATGGCCTCCTTGCCGCAGCTCAACCCCAATGTCGCCGGCAACGCCGACAATGAGGCGCGCTTCAACCGCGCGACCCAGGGCGTGTGGGAGCTGGGCTCGACCTTCAAGCCGTTCACGGTCGCGATGGCCTTGGAAACGGGCAAGGTCCGTTCGATGGGGCAGATCTATAATTGCCCGCTGGCGCTCAAGGCCTATGGCCGGACCATTACCGATACCCATCCGTTCGGGCGTGAGTGTTCGGTCGCCGAGATCATGGAGGAAAGCTCCAACATCGGCACCGCCCAGATCGCCGCGCAGGTCGGTGCAACCGACCAGAAGCGCTATCTAAAGGCGATGGGCTTCCTTGATCCGATGCCGTTCGAATTGAGAGAAAAGGGGCGCCCGCTCTATCCGCGCGACTGGACTCCGCTGGACGTGATGACGGTCGGCTTCGGCCACTCGATCGCGGTGTCGCCGCTGCATCTGGCGACCGGTTACGCGACCCTGTTCAACGGCGGCGTGTTCCATGCGCCGACACTGCTCAAGGTCGGGCCGGACCATCCGGTCGCACCGGGGCACCGCGTGTTCAGCGAAGAGACCAGCTACAAGATGCGGGCGCTGCTCCGGCTGGTCGTGACCAAGGGTACCGGCAAGCAGGCCGATGCGCCGGGCTATCGCGTGGGCGGCAAGACCGGCACCGCCGAGAAGATCGTCAACGGCCACTATTCCAAGACGGGCCAGAACGTCACCAGCTTCGCCGGCGTATTCCCGATGGACGAGCCGCGCTATGCCATGGTGGTGATGCTGGATGAGCCCAAGGCGACCGCCACCACATTCGGTTTTCGCACGGCCGGCTGGAACTCGGCGCCGACCTTCGGCAAGACGGTGGCGCGGATCGCCCCGATGCTGGGTGTCCGCCCGGACCTCAAGCGCGATGCGAACATGGCCGAGGTGATGCCCTTCGTTCACGAGAAGAAGTAAGCGCCGGTGCGGCTGTCGGACATCTTGCCCGAGGCGAGCGCGCAAGAGATCAGCGGCTTCGCGATCGATCACCGAAAGGTGGTGTCCGGCACCGTGTTCGGCGCCTTCCAGGGCAGCACCCGTAACGGCGAGGACTTCATCCCCGAGGCAATCGAGCGCGGCGCGATTGCGGTGATCGCCCGGCCCGAGGCCCGCGTCGAAGGCGCGCTGCACCTGGCGGACGAGGAGCCGCGGCGGCGTTTCGCTTTGCTCGCCGCTCGCTTCTTCGCGCCTTATCCGGAGGTGACGGTCGCAGTCACCGGGACCAACGGCAAGACCTCAACGGTGGAGATGACGCGCCAGTTGTGGCGCATGGCCGGACACCGCTCGGCGTCGGTCGGGACGTTGGGCGTGACCACCGCCGACGACCAGGTAAAGACGGGGCTGACCACGCCCGACATCGTCACCTTCTTGCACAACATGTCCGGCCTCAAGACCATGGGCATCAGCCATGTCGCTTATGAGGCGTCGAGCCATGGCCTTGATCAATATCGGACCGAGGGGCTGCCGGTTCGGGCCGCGGCATTCACCAACTTCTCCCGCGATCACCTCGATTACCACGGCACTATGGACGCCTATTTTGAGGCCAAGATGGCGCTGTTCGAACGGGTCGTCGACGTCGACGGAGTGGCGGTCGTCTGGACCGGCGATCCGAAGAGCGACGAGGTCGTGCTGCGCGCCAAGCGGCGCGGGCTGAAGGTCGAGACGGTCGGCCCCGGCGGGACGCTGATCGACCTGGCTGCCCAACGGCCAAGTGCGCTGGGGCAGCAGCTGGACCTGGTTCATGCCGGCAAGAGGCAGCTGCTCAAGCTGCCGCTGATCGGGGCCTATCAGGCGGCCAACGTTCTGACGGCGGCGGGACTGGTGCTGGTCACCGGCGGTGAGTGGGCGACGACTTTCTCGGGAATGGCGCGCCTGAGCCCGGTGCGCGGCCGGCTTGAGAGGGCGGTGATCACTCGCGCCGGAGCGCCGGTCTATGTCGATTATGCGCACACGCCCGACGCGCTGGAGGCCGCCATCGCCGCGCTTCGGCCGCATGTCGAAGGTCGGCTCATCACCGTGTTCGGCGCCGGCGGCGACCGCGACGAGGGCAAGCGGCCGGAGATGGGCGCGGTTGCGGCACGCTTCAGCGATCTGGTGATTGTCACCGACGACAATCCGCGCAGCGAAGATCCGGCCAAGATCCGCGCCGAGGTGGTCGCCGGCGCACCGGGCGCGCGCGAGATTGGTGGTCGCCGTGACGCCATCGCCGCGGCGATCGCCGAAGCCGGCAAGGCCGACATCATCCTGCTCGCCGGCAAGGGACATGAAACCGTGCAGATTATTGGCGAGAGCAGCCTGCCGTTCGACGACGCGCAGGTCGCGCGCGAGTGCGCTGCGTGACGCCGCCGCTATGGACCTCCCGCGAGATTGAGGAAGCGACGGGTGGGCGTGCCTCAGCCAGCTTCGAGGCGACGGGCGTCACCTTCGACAGCCGCGAGGTGGAGCCGGGCTGGCTGTTCGTCGCCATGCCGGGAACAGTCGCCGACGGGCACGACTTTGTAGAGAGAGCCTTCGCGGCCGGTGCGTCGGGCGCACTGGTCAGCCGGCCCGTGGACGGTCCACACGTGCTGGTGAACGATGTCGCGCAGGCACTGACCGGCTTGGCCGTTGTCGCCCGCGCACGGATGCAGGGCAAGGTGGTTGGGGTAACCGGTTCCGTTGGCAAGACCGGAACCAAGGAAGCGCTCGCCGCAGCGCTCTCCCGGCGGCACTCAGGCCGGGTCCACCGCTCGCTCAAGAGCTACAACAATCACACGGGAGTGCCACTGAGCCTTGCCCGAATGCCCCGCGACAGCGTCTATGGCGTGTTCGAGATGGGAATGAACCATGCCGGCGAGATCGCCGCGCTGACCCGGCTGGTGCGCCCGCATGTCACCCTGATCACCGCCATCGCGCCGGCGCATATCGAGAACCTCGGATCCATGGAGGCCATCGCCGACGCCAAGGCCGAGATCGCACAAGGGCTAGAACCCGACGGTGTCGCTATCGTCCCGGAAGACACGCCCTACCGGAGCCGCCTGGTCGAGGCGGTCCGCCGGCATGCGGGGCTGGTGGTCACCTTCGGTTCGGGGGACGCGGATGTGACCGCCCTGCACGCGGTTCGTTCCGGCCATGGCGGAAGCCTGGTCACGGCGCGGCTGCTCGAGGCGGAACTGACCTACACGATTGCACAGCCCGGCGATCACTGGGTGTCGAACAGCCTGGCGGTTCTGACGGCCGTGGAAGCGCTGGGCGCCGACGTGGCGGCCGCGGGTCTGGCGCTCGGCGATATGGGCGGGATCAAGGGCCGCGGCGAACGGCACAGGGTTGCGGTGGACGGCGGCGAGGCGCTGCTGATCGACGAAAGCTACAACGCCAATCCGGCGAGCATGGCCGCGACGTTGAAGAATTTGGCGGCCGAGCCGGTCACGGGGCGGCGGCTGGCGGTGCTCGGCACCATGCTGGAGCTGGGCGAGCATAGCGACCGCGAGCATGCCGGGCTGGCGCATCCGGTGCTGGCGAACAAGGTCGACGAGCTGATCCTGGTGGGGGATGCCACCGCTCCGTTGGAGCGGGAGCTTGCCGGCCAGCTGGCCGTGACCCGCGTTGCCGACGCGACGGCGGCGACCGCGGCCCTGCTTGAGCGGCTGCGCCCCGGCGACGCGGTTCTGGTCAAGGCGTCCAACGGAGTCGGCCTTGCAAAACTGGTCGAGCGAGTGGCAGGGGCCGCACCCGGAAAGGGGTTCAAGCCCTAATGCTTTATATCTTCGCCGAAGCGCTGGGCTTCCCCGGTCTCCTCAACCTCATCCGCTACATCAGCTTTCGGGCCGGCGCGGCCACCGCGACCGCCTTGTTCATCGGACTGGTGCTCGGGCCGTGGTTCATCAACTGGCTGCGCGTGCGGCAGGGCAAGGGGCAGCCGATCCGCGCCGACGGACCGCAGACCCACCTCGCCAAGCGGGGGACGCCGACCATGGGCGGGCTATTGATCCTCACCAGCGTGACCGTCTCGGTGCTGCTGTGGATGGACCTTGGCAATCCTTACGTCTGGGCCTGCCTGCTGGTGACGCTGGGCTTCGGCGCGATTGGTTTCCTCGACGACTATGACAAGGTGAAGAAGGCGCATCACGCCGGCATTCCCGGCAAGGTGCGGCTGGCGCTGGAGTTCATCATCGCCGGCTTCGCCACCTGGCTGATGGTGCGGCACAGCGGCACGCACCTCTACCTGCCGTTCGTGCAGGGGTGGGTCGCCGATCTTTCGTGGTTCTATGTGGCGTTCGGCGCATTCGTGATCGTGGCGTTCGGCAATGCGGTCAACCTGACCGACGGGCTGGATGGGCTGGCGACCATGCCGGTGGTGATTGCTTCGCTTGCCTTCGTGCTGATCGCCTACCTCGTCGGCAATGCGAAGTACGCGACCTACCTCGGCATTCCGCATGTGCTCGGGACGGGTGACCTGACCGTGCTGCTGCTGTCGGTGGTGGGCGCGTGCCTGGCGTTCCTGTGGTTCAATGCGCCCCCGGCGGCAGTGTTCATGGGCGATACCGGAAGCCTGGCGTTGGGCGGCGCGCTCGGTGCGGTGGCGGTGGCGACGCACCATGAGTTCGTGCTGGCGGTGGTGGGCGGGCTGTTCGTCGTCGAGGCGATGAGCGTCATCATCCAGGTCGCGGTCTACAAGCGGACCGGCAAGCGCGTCTTCCTGATGGCGCCGATCCACCACCATTTCGAGCATAAGGGGTGGAGCGAGCCGACGGTCGTGATCCGCTTCTGGATCATCGCCTTCATCCTGGCGCTGGCCGGTCTTTCGACCCTCAAGCTGCGGTGATCACGGCCAAGGCCTGGTCCGGAAAACATTATGCAGTCTACGGCCTCGCGCGGTCGGGGCAGGCGACCGTTCGTGCGTTGGTGGCGAGCGGGGCGCGGGTAACGGCGTGGGATGAGAAGGCGGAGGCACGGGCGCAGGTCGAAGGCGCCGAGCTGCTCGACCTTGCGACCGCCGACCTCAGCCAGTTCGATATCCTTGTCGTTTCCCCCGGCGTGCCCCTGAACACGCATCCGCTGGCCAAGCGGGCGCGGGACGCTGGGCTGGAAATCATCGGCGACATCGAGCTCTTCGCCTGCGCGCGCCCCGAGCTGCCGCCGCACAAGGTGGTCGGGATCACCGGCACCAACGGCAAGAGCACGACCACCGCGCTGGTCCACCACATCCTCCAGACCGCGGGCGTGCCGACGACCATGGGCGGCAACATCGGGCTGCCGATCCTGGCGCAGGACCCACTCCCAGAGGGCGGGGTCTATGTGCTGGAGCTGTCGAGCTATCAGATCGACCTGACCCAGAGCCTCGACTGCGAGGTGGCGGTGCTGCTCAACATCACGCCGGATCATCTCGACCGTTATGGGAGCTTCGAGGCCTACGCAGCGAGCAAGGCGCGATTGTTTGAAATGCAGTCGCCGCATCGGCTCGCCGTTGTCGACTATCGAGCAGAGGCTGAAGAGGATGTCCTCGCGGAGGCGGAGGACCCGATCATCCAGTTCATCGATGATGTGGCTCTCAGTGAAGAAGTCTGGCCGGCGCTCTCTGGACATCACAATCTTCAGAACGCGCGTGCGGCCTGGGCGGCTTGTGAGCAACTCGGCCTTTCGGAGTCGACAATCGCTGAAGCGTTGCGCTCCTATCCTGGCCTCCCGCACCGGATGGAGCGGGTGCGCGAGGTCGGCGGCGTCCTGTTTGTCAACGACAGCAAGGCGACCAATGCCGAAGCGGCTGCGCCGGCCTTGGCGGCTTATCCGCATATTCGCTGGATCGTCGGGGGGCAGGCGAAAACCATGGAGCTGGGTGACACCGCCGGGCACCTCGACCACCTCGTTCACGCCTACACCATCGGCGAAGCCGGTCCGATGTTCGCCCGGCTGCTGCGCGAACGCGGCGTCCCGGTGACCGAGTCGGAAACGCTTGAAAATGCGGTCAAAGGCGCTGCGGCGGATTCACAAGCGGGTGAGGTTGTTCTACTCTCTCCGGCGTGCGCGTCGTTTGACCAGTTCCGGGACTTCGAAGCACGCGGGGATGCCTTCAAGGCATTAGTGGGGGCGCTATGAATACGATCCTGGCCGGGAAGCTGAAGGCGAGTCCGTTGCTCGACCCGAACCGCTATGGGCGCGCCGACCGTTCGGCGGTCGGCCGCTGGTTCTGGGAGATCGATCGGGTCCTGCTGCTGCTGGTCACGGTGCTGATCGGCATTGGGCTCATCGCCGTCGCGGCCGCCAGTCCGGCTGCCGGCGAGCGTTACTCGGGCGCGGCCCTGTCGGTCGCCCCGCTGCACTATTTCTACCGGCAGATCGTGTGGATCGGCATCTCGGTGCCGGTGATGATCGCCATCTCCATGATGCCGCGCGAGCGGGCCAAGCGGCTGAGCCTGATCGGCGCAGCGGCCTGCCTTGTCGCGCTGGTGTTCGTGCCGCTGATCGGTCCGGAAGTGAATGGCGCCCGCCGCTGGCTGGGCGTCGGCTTTGCCCAGGTGCAGCCGTCGGAATTCCTCAAGCCCTTCTTCATTGTCCTGACCGCCTGGCTGCTGAGCCTGAAGGACAAGGACAAGAAGCTGCCGGTGTTCTGGGTCTCGGGCGCGCTGACCGGCCTCGTCGCCGTGCTGCTGATGACCCAGCCGGACTTCGGCTCAACCATCATCTTCGGCTCCGTGTGGATCGTCATGCTGGCGTTGGCCGGCATCAACCTGCGGACGCTGGGGCTGCTGGGGTTGGCCGCCGTGGTCGGCGTGGTGCTGGCCTATTTCTTTTATCCGGTCGCGACGGTCCGGATCGACGGCTTCCTGTTCGGCGAGGGCGACAATTTCCAGGTCGAGAACGCCATGCGAACCCTGACCGCCGGCGGGCTGTTCGGCATGGGTCCGGGCGGCGGCACCCGCAAGTTCGGGCTGCCTGAACCGCATACGGACTATATCTTCTCGGTCATCGGTGAGGAGTTCGGGCTGATCGCCTGCATCGCCATCGCCGCCATCTATCTGGCGATCGTCGCGCGGGTGTTGGTCAAGCTGCTCGACGAGGAGGATAGCTTCGCGGTGCTGACCGCGGCCGGGCTGGCGGCGCAGTTTGGGTTGCAGGCGCTGATCAACATGGCAGTCAACGTGCGGCTGGCGCCGTCCAAGGGGATGACGCTGCCGTTCATCAGCTATGGCGGTAGCTCCATGCTGGCGCTGTCGATCGGCATGGGCCTGCTGCTCGCCTTTACCCGCCGGAACCCGTATCTGAAGCGCTCTCCTTATGTGGTGACCTGGAACGGGGACCGTTAGAACAGATGCATTTCGTGCTCGCCGCCGGCGGAACCGGCGGTCACATGATCCCGGCCCACGCGCTCGCCGCCGAGTTGAAGGCGCGCGGGCACGGCGTGCTGCTGATCACCGACGAGCGCGGCAAGCGCATTCCGGGGCTGTTTGAAGGCACGCCGGTCGAGGTGCTGCAGGCCGGTCGGATCACCAAGAACCCGATCGCACTGGCGAAGGGCGTGTTGAGCGTGCTTGCTGGGCGGCGCGAGGCCAGGGCGCTCTATCAGCGCGGGCGTCCGGATGCGGTGGTAGGCTTTGGCGGTTATCCGGCCTTTCCCGCGCTGCTCGCCGCCCGCTCGTTGGGCATTCCGACGGTGCTGCATGAGCAGAATGCGGTGCTTGGCCGGGTCAATCGGCTCTTGGCCGGCGGGGCGGCCGCCATCGCCACCGCTTATGAGCGGATCGAGCGGCTGAAGCCTTCGCAGCGGGCCAAGTGCGTGCTGGTCGGCAATCCGGTGCGCGAGGCGATCGTGCGGCTGGGCGAGCAGCCCTTCCCGCCTTTTGACGAATTCTCGCCGCTAAAGATCCTGGTCACCGGCGGAAGCCAGGGTGCGACCGTGCTTGGCCGAGTAGTGCCGCGCGGCCTGGGCGAATTGCAGCCCGTGCTCCGTCACCGGCTGCAGGTGGTGCAGCAGTGCCGGCCCGATGACATCGAGAAGGTGCGCGAGGCCTATCGCGAGCTGGAGATCCCGGCGGAACTGATGACCTATATCGAGGATATGCCGGCCAAGCTGGCCGACGCCCATCTGGTGATCGGGCGGGCGGGTGCCTCGACCATTGCCGAGCTGACTGCCGCCGGCCGGCCCGCGATTCTTATTCCCCTGCCGATCGCGACGGACGACCACCAGACCGCCAATGCACGCGAGATGGCACGGGCCGGCGGTGCGCGGATGATCCCGCAGCCGCAATTCACGCCCGAGACGTTGGCCCGACAGATCGAGGTTCTGGCGGCCAATCCCGAGGCGCTGGCCGATGTGGCTGCACGTGCGCTGTCGGTCGGCCGTCCGCGTGCGGCGCAGGACCTTGCCGACCTGGTCGAGCGAGTGGCCAACAAGCAGGCACCCTTGTTGGTCGGACCGGCCGTTGCACCGGCCAAGCTGAAGCCGGCAGGAGCGGCCGCATGAAGGCGTTCGGCACCGACATCGGCACCATCCACTTCGTCGGAATCGGCGGCATCGGCATGTCCGGTATTGCCGAGGTGATGCATCAGCTGGGCTACACGGTGCAGGGCTCCGACGTGGCGGACAGCTATGTCACGGAAGGACTGCGCAAGGCCGGCATCAAGGTGATGATCGGGCAGAGCGCCGACAATCTGGGTGATGCGACGGTGGTGGTGACGTCCACCGCCATCCGCCCGGACAATCCCGAGGTGCAGGCCGCCGCCGAGCGCCGCCTGCCGCGGGTCAAGCGCGCCGAGATGCTGGCCGAGCTGATGCGAATGCAGCAGACCATCGCGGTCGCCGGCACGCACGGGAAGACCACGACCACGTCGATGATCGCCGCCATGCTCGACGCGGGCGGGATCGACCCGACCGTGATCAACGGCGGAATCATCAACAGCTATGGCTCCAACGCCCGGCTCGGCAAGTCCGAGTGGATGGTGGTCGAGGCGGACGAGAGCGACGGCAGCTTCCTTCGGCTGGACGGCACCATCGCGGTGGTGACCAACATCGATCCGGAACACCTCGACCATTACGGCAGCTTCGACGTGGTGAAGGACAGTTTCGTCGAGTTCGTCGAGAACGTGCCCTTCTACGGCCTGGCGGTGATGTGCGTCGATCACCCGGTGGTTCAGTCGATCCTCAGCCGCATTCGCGACCGGCGGGTGGTGACGTATGGCTTCTCGGCGCTGGCCGACTTGCGCGCGGAGAATGTCGTGCCGGCGGACGGCGGTTCGCGGTTCGATGCCCATGTCCTGGAGCGCGATGGCGGACGGCGGGTGATCGAGGGCGTGCGCCTGCCGATGCCGGGCCGGCACAATGTGCAGAATGCGCTGGCGGCGATCGCGGTAGGCATCGAGCTTGGGATGAGCGACGAGGCGATCCGCAAGGGCTTCGCGCAGTTCGGTGGGGTCAAGCGCCGTTTCACCCGCGTCGGCGAGGTGGATGGCGCGATCATCATCGACGACTACGCCCATCATCCGGTGGAAATCCGGGCCGTCCTGTCTGCCGCTAGGGAGAGCGCGCAGGGGCGGGTGATCGCCGTGGTCCAGCCGCACCGCTTCACCCGGCTGCGCGACCTGATGGAAGAATTTTCGGGCGCCTTCAACGATGCCGACGTGGTGCTGGTCGCGCCGGTCTATGCCGCGGGCGAGCAGCCGATCGAGGGCGTGGACGCGGCGGCCCTGGCCGAGGACATTCGCGCCCGCGGTCACCGGATGGTTCGCACGGTGGCTGATCTGGACGACCTGTGCCACGCGCTGCGCGACCTCGCCGCCGAAGGCGACATGGTCATCTGCATGGGCGCCGGCGATATCACCAAATGGGCCGCCAAGCTGGCCGACGGGATCTGCGCGGCCAGGGCCACCAAGGCATGAGCGTCGCCGAGCTTCCCAAGGTGCGCGGCAAGCTGAAGACGTCCGCTCCGCTGGCGCCGCTGGTCTGGTTCAAGTCCGGCGGCCCGGCGGAGTGGCTGTTCGAGCCGGCGGATGTGCCCGACCTGCAGGCCTTCCTGCGCGATCTTCCGTCCGACGTGCCGGTGATGGCGCTCGGCCTGGGGTCCAACCTGATCGTTCGCGATGGCGGTGTGCCCGGCGTCGTCGTCCGGCTCGGCAAGCCATTCGCGACGGTCGAGCGGGTCGATGACGTGACCCTGCGCTGCGGCGGCGGCGCGTCGGGAATCCTGGTCAGCTCGACCGCGCGGGATGCCGGGATCAGCGGGGTCGAGTTCCTTCGCTCCATCCCGGGAACGGTCGGCGGGTTCGTCCGGATGAATGGCGGTGCCTATGGGCGCGAGGTCAAGGACGTGCTGGTCGAGGCGGACGTAGTACTTCGCTCAGGCGAGCGGGTGACGCTGTCCAATGCCGACCTTGGCTATACCTACCGTCATTCCGACCTGCCGGAGCAGGCGGTCGTTGTCTCTGCCACCTTCAAGGGAGCGCCCGGCGAGCCTGAAGCGATCCAGGCCGAGATGGACCGGATCGCCGCCAGCCGCGAAGCGTCCCAGCCGCTGCGCAGCCGCACCGGCGGCTCGACTTTCAAGAACCCGCTGCCGCACAAGGCATGGGAGGTGATCGACGCCGCTGGTTGCCGTGGCCTGACGCGTGGCGGAGCGCAGGTCTCGGAAAAGCATTGCAACTTCCTCCTCAACCTCGGTAGCGCGACCAGTGCCGACATCGAGCAGCTGGGCGAGGACGTGCGGACACGCGTTCGCGACCACAGCGGTGTCGAGCTCGAATGGGAAATCCAGCGCGTGGGAGTGGCTGAGTGAATAGGGACCTCCACGTCGTCGTGTTGATGGGCGGCTGGTCGAGTGAGCGCGAAGTGTCGCTCATGAGCGGCAAGGGTGTCGCCAATGCCCTGCGGGAGCGGGGCTGGAGTCGGATCAGCGAGCTCGACATGGGCCGCGACGTCGCCGAGCGGCTGAACCAGCTGAAGCCCGACGTCGTGTTCAATGCGCTGCACGGCCATCCGGGTGAGGACGGCACGGTTCAGGGCATGCTTGAATTGATGGGCATCCCCTACACCCACTCTGGCGTCACGACCTCCGCCATCGCGATCGACAAGGAGCTGACCAAGCTGCTGCTGGTGCCCGCCGGCGTGCGGATGCCCAAGGGCGTGATGGTCAGGAGCGAGACCCTGCACGAGCGCGATCCCCTGCCGCGCCCCTATGTGCTGAAGCCGGTGAACGAGGGGTCCTCCGTCGGCGTGGCGATCGTCACCGACGAGAGCAATTATGGCCAGCCGATCGCTCGGGAATCAAAAGGACCGTGGCAGGAATTCGAGGAACTGCTGGCCGAACCCTTCATCGCCGGTCACGAACTTACCGTGGCGGTGCTGGGCGATGAGGCGCTGTGCGTGACCGAACTGAAGCCCAAGGTCGGCTTCTACGATTTCGACAGCAAATATACCGACGGGCTGACCGAGCATGTCTGCCCGGCCCAGGTGCCCGACGAGATTGCCCAATCCATGCTCGACATGGCGCTGACCGCTCACCGGGCGCTCGGCTGCAAGGGCGCGAGCCGGTCCGACTTCCGCTGGGACGATGCCCAAGGCGAGGCGGGTGTCTATGTGCTGGAGGTCAACACCCAGCCGGGGATGACGCCCTTGAGCCTGGTGCCCGAGCAGGCGCGGCAGCGCGGAATAGACTATGGCGAGCTGGTCGAGCGGCTGATCGCGGAGGCGTTGCCATGAACGCACAGACGGTCCGGCGTGGCGGGAACGGGGCTCGCAAGGGCGGCCGCAAGCCCGCGCGCCAGGCCGCCGCGTCGGCCAGGGCCAAGCGCGAGATCGGGAAGCTCGCCGGATGGGGCATCGGACTGTTCGTCGCGGCGTTGCTGGTCGGGGTCGGCTTCGCGCTCGACCTGCCGGCGAGGATCGGCCGGGCGGCCGGCGAAGCGACCGGGGCCGCGGGTTTTTCCGTCGCCGGCTATCAGATCGTGGGCATCAAGCGGATGGATCGCCGGCTTGTCGATGAGGTGGTGACCGGCGAGCTTCACCGCGCCGCCGAGCTGTCGGAACGGGAGGATCGGCCTGCGCAGGCACTGGTGAGCGCAAGCGCGATCCGCGACCAGCTGATGCAATATGGCTGGGTCCGCGATGCGCGCGTCTCGCGGCGGTTGCCCGACCAGCTGGTGATCGACATCGTCGAGCGCAAGCCGGCGGCCGTGTGGCAGAACAAGGGTCAGTTGAGCCTGGTCGATTCCGAAGGCGTGGTGCTGGCTCCGGTCCCTCTCGACAAGATGCCGGACCTGCCGCTGATCATCGGCCAGGGCGCGAACGCCCATTCGACCGAGCTTGCCGACCTGATGAAGGACGTGCCGACCCTGAAGCCGCAGCTCGCCTCGGCGACCTGGATCGGGGGTCGGCGGTGGGACCTGGCCTTCACCTCGGGCGAGACGCTGGCGCTCCCGGAAGGGGCGGGTGATGCGGCGACCGCGCTCAAGCGCTTCGCCAAGCGGGACCGCACGCAGGGCCTGCTCGGCCGCGGGTTCAAGCGCTTCGACCTGCGCGTACCGGGCAAGATGATCGTCCGCCTCCCCGAGCCGCTGCCCGCCCCTGAGAAAACCCCGGAACAGCCGAGCTGATGGCCGCCCCGCAAACGACCCCGCTGATCGGGGCCCTCGATATCGGTTCGTCCAAGGTGTCCGCGCTGATCTGTACCAGCGACGCGGACGGACGGCTGCGCGTGCTCGGCACCGGGCAGCGTGAGAGCCGGGGGGTGAAGCGCGGCTTCATCACCGACATGGAGGCCAGCGAGGTCGCGGTGCGCGAGGCGGTCGAGCAGGCTGAGCGGATGGCGGGGCAATCGATCGACGACGTGTGGGCCAGCTTCGGCGCCGGCGGGCTGACCAGTGACCTTGCCATGGTCGAGGTGTCGCTGGGCGGTCACCAGGTCGAGCAGTCGGACGTCGAGGAACTGCTGGCCGCGGGGCGGCAGGCGGTCGATCGGCAGGGGCAGATCGTGCTCCACGCCAATCCGGCGCTCTACACGCTGGACGATGTTCAAGGGGTCAAGCACCCGGTTGGCCTGCATGCCGAGCGGATGGGCGTCGACATCAACGTCATTGCCGCCAACGCCGGTCCGCTTCGGAATGTCGACCTGACCATTCGCCAGGCGCACCTGGGCGTGAAGGCGATCGTCGCGGCTCCCGTCGCCACCGGCCTTGCGGTGCTGAGCCAGGAGGAGCGCGACCTGGGTGTGGCGCTGGTCGAGCTGGGCGCCGAGACGACCAACGTATCGCTTCACGCCGGCGGGATGCTGGTCGGCCTTCGTTCCATTCCGCTGGGTGCGCGCGACATCACCGACGACATTGCCTGCGCCTTCGGGGTCAGCCGCCGTGATGCCGAGCGGATGAAGTGCTTCCATGGCTCGGCGATGACGTCCCCGCGCGACAATCACGAGATGATCGAAGCGCGCGGGCAGGGCGGCGACGAACACGCCGAGCCGATGCGCATCAGCCGCGCGCAGTTGATGACGGTCATCCGCCAGCGGGTCGAAGAGATCACGGGCGAGATAGAGAAGAGCCTGAAGGAGCTGGGCTTCACCGGTCCGGTCGGCCGGCAGGTGGTGCTGACTGGCGGCGGCGCGGAGCTCAAGAACATTGCCGACTACATGCAGGGCGTGCTCGGCCGCGCGGTTCGGGTCGGGCGGCCCAAGCAGATCACCGGCCTGCCCGACGCGCATTCGGGGCCGGGCTTCTCGACCCTGGTGGGCCTGGCGCTGATCGGCCACGGCGGGCCCAACGACATTCGCGACATCGCGCTGGGGCAGGTCGGGCAGCGCCGCAAGGCCGCGAGCGGGGGCATGTTCAGCCGGCTGATCGCCGCGATGAAGGGCGATTCCGCCTGAACCCTGTGCCGTTCTGAATCAGGTTGAGTCCGTTCGGCCACATTCCGCCTTCTTTTCGTCGGACTGGTTAACTTTTCCGCTTGTGCGCGGGACTCCGGCGATTCATAGATTCGGGTTGAGGGTTCAACGCGCTAGGCAGCGCCACTGGGGGACATCCGAATGAGCATCGACTTCATCCGTCCGGCCGTCGACGAGCTTCGTCCCCGGATCACGGTGATCGGCGTCGGCGGTGCGGGCGGCAACGCCATCGCCAACATGATCCGCCGCGACGTTCAGGGTGTCGACTTCCTGGTCGCCAACACGGACGCGCAGGCGCTCAACCACAGCCTGGCCGACCGCCGGGTGCAGCTGGGGCCGAAGATCACGCAGGGCCTGGGGGCGGGATCACGGCCGGAGATCGGCCGGGCCGCGGCTGAAGAAACGCTCGACGAGCTCGACCGCCTGCTCGAGGGCGCGCACATGTGCTTCATCGCGGCCGGCATGGGCGGCGGCACCGGTACCGGTGCGGCGCCGGTCATCGCCAAGGCAGCGCGCGACCGCGGCATCCTTACCGTTGGCGTGGTAACCAAGCCGTTCGCGTTCGAAGGTGCGCGCCGCGCCCGTGCAGCGGAGGCCGGCATCAATGAGCTGCAGGCCCATGTCGACACGCTGATCGTCATCCCGAACCAGAATTTGTTCCGCCTCGCCAACTCGGACACGACCTTCAAGGAAGCGTTCGAAATGGCGGACGAGGTGCTGCAGCAGGGCGTCCGCGGGATCACCGACCTGATGGTCATGCCGGGCCTCATCAACCTCGACTTCGCCGACGTTCGTGCGGTGATGGGCGAAATGGGCAAGGCGATGATGGGCACCGGCGAAGCGTCGGGCGAGAATCGCGCCATCGAGGCGGCCGAGAAGGCGATCAGCAACCCGCTGCTGGACGGCGTCAGCATGAAGGGCGCCAAAGGCGTCATCGTGTCGATCGTCGGCGGCGAGGACATGCGCCTGATGGAAGTCGACGAGGCCGCCAGCCACATCAAGGAACTGGTCGACGCCGACGCCAACATCATCTGGGGCTCGGCCTTCAACAACGATCTGGACGGCAAGATCCGGGTCTCGGTGGTCGCCACCGGGATCGAGGCGGAGGAGGCGTCCAAGCCGACCACGACCTCGACCACCACCAGCAGCACGGCGCCGACCAAGGTGTTCAGCTTCCCCGGTGCCGGCCGGAACGCCAGCGCCACCGCCGCTGCGCCGGCCGCCACGCCCGCTCCGGCCGCCGCGCCCCAGGCCTCGGTCGAGCCGCTCGACCTGGGCGCCGACGAGGATTCGGACGAGTTGCTGCTCGACAGCGACGACATCCTGACATCGCCGGTCGGAGCCCCGCCGGTTCCGCCGCCCGCCGCCGAAGTGGAGGAGCCCGCCCGGCCCAAGCTCCAGCGCGACAGCGGCACGCTGTTCGAGCGGATGAGCAACATCGCGCGCGGCGCCGGCAAGATCGATGAAGAGCCGGCCCCGACCATTCGCCGTGAGCCGCTGGACATCCCGCGTTTCCTCAACCGGCAGAACAATCAGTAAGCGCCATCGGCGGCTTTGCTGACGACGAAGAACCCCGGCCTCGGTCGGGGTTCTTTTCGTTCAACTCACCTGCTCCTCACCACGCCCCGTCGCTCGGCCCCCTTCCGGCAAGCTGCGGGCAAGCTAACCCCTTCCACAGGGTGGGAATGATCCGGATCAGCGTGCTTGGAGCGTGTGCGGCGGCGATGGTGCTGCCGGGATCGGCGCGTGCGCAATATATCGGTGGCAACGCGCCGCCGCCGCCGGCCGCGCCTCTACCCGGACAAGTGGAGACGCCGGGTGCCGCGCTGGCGCGAAACATCCGGATACTCGCTGGTGACCCGCGCAATTATCAGGCGCTGCTCGGCGCCGGGCAGGCCGCCCTGGCCAGCGGCGATGCCGAAGCGGCGATCGGCTTCTTCGGCCGGGCCAGCGAAGTGAATGCCGCCAGCTGGGTTCCCAAGGTCGGCCAAGGCGCGTCGCTGGTCCAGCTGATGGATCCCAATGCAGCGATGCAGGCATTTGCCGAAGCGCAGCGGCTTGGCGCCAGTCAGGGCGCGATCGCACTGGACCGGGGCCTGGCCTATGACCTGCTGGGCGATCAGGCTCGGGCGCAATCGGACTATCGCGTTGCCCTGAGCGGGACCGACCCCAACGAAGCGCGGCGGCGGCTGGCGCTCAGCCTGGCGGTGAGCGGGCGGCGCGCCGAAGCGCTGGCGGCACTTGATCCCTTGCTGGCGCGGCGTGATCCGGGAGCCTTGCGGGCACGGGCGTTCGTCCTTGCGCTGACCGGCGACACCGGCGGTGCGCTCAGTGCCGTGAATGCCGCGCTTCCAGGTCTTGCGGGGAGCATGGATCCTTTCCTCCGCCGCCTCTCGACACTTCAGCCAGCGGAGAAGATCGCGGCGGTTCACTTCGGCGTGATGCCGGGCAATGGCGTCAGCGGCGGCCCTGCTGCGCGGATTGCGCAGGCGCCGGTCGAGGACCGGCTCGGCGACATCGATCGCTTGCTGCATCCGGCCGAGCCGCAAGCGGCCGCTGCGCCACAGCCCGGACCCATTCCCGCTGGTCCTCCTGCCGGGCGGCTTTCACCGGTTCCGACGGTGGTGCCCGGCGGGCCGGCCGTGCCCGCCGTGTCGCAGCCCGTTCCGGCCGCAGCGGTCCAGCGCTCGCGCATCTGGCTCCAACTCGCCAGCGGCACCGATCCCAACGCCTTGCCCGAGCAGTTCCGGCGGCTGGTGAACCGCAACCGCGACCTGTTCGAGAACATCAGCGGCTATGTGGCCGAGGAGAATGGCCGTAGCCGCTTGCTCATCGGCCCCTTCAAGAGCACGGCGGACGCCCAGACCTTCGCCGAGGACCTTTCAAGCGTGAACATCGACAGTTTCAGCTGGACCAGCGCGCCCGGCCAGGTGGTTCGCAAGCTGCCGCAATGAGCGCGTTCGCGGCGCTCGCCGCTCGGCCCGACCAGTCACGGGGGCGGCTGTTCGCCGAACCCGACCAGGGCCCGCGCGGTCCGCGTGACCTGTTCCAGCGCGACCGCGACCGGATCGTCCATTCCGTCAGCTTCCGCCGTCTGCGCCACAAGACGCAGGTGTTCGTCGCGCCCGACGGCGACCATTACCGGGTCCGGCTGACCCACTCGATCGAGGTCGCCCAGATCGGGCGGACCATCGCCCGAGCGCTGGGCCTAAACGAGGACCTGACCGAGACTTTGTGCCTGGCGCATGACCTTGGCCATCCGCCGTTCGGCCATGCCGGCGAGGACGCTCTCAATGCCGCGTTGAAGGAGTGGGGCGGGTTCGATCACAACGGCCACACGCTTCGATTGGTGACCTGCCTGGAGGCGCCCTATCCGGAGTTCGACGGGCTCAACCTCAGCTGGGAAGCACTCGAGGGTCTGGCCAAGCATAATGGCCCGATCGCGGAGCCGCAGTGGGCGCTGGCGGAGGTCGACCGCGCGGTGGGGCTGGAGCTGGCGAGCTGGCCGAGCCTCGAAGCGCAGGTCGCGGCGCTCGCCGACGACATCGCCTATGACAATCACGACATCGACGATGGGTTGCGCGCCGGGTTGCTCAGCCTTGAGGCGCTACTCGAACAGCCGTTCGTCCGGCGGCATTGGGAGGCGATCGAGCGGCGCCATCCCGACCTTGCGATCGACCGCAAGCTCAAGGCGCTGGTGCGCGACCAGATCGGCACCATGGTGGGCGACCTGATGAGCGAGACACGGCGGCGGATCGTAGCCGCGGGGGTCGAGACCATCGCCGATGTTCGCGCCGCCGGGCAGCCGCTGGTCGCCCTCTCCGACGAGCTGGCGGCGGACGAGCGGTCGCTCAAGCGCTTCCTCTACGCCAACCTCTACAATGCACCGCCGCTGCAGCCGGTGCGGCGCGAGGCCCAGCGCGTGGTGGGCAATCTGGCGCGGGCCTACTTGGCAGACCCTCGATTGCTGCCGGACAGCTGGGCAAGAGGGGAGGAAGACGCCACCGCGAGGGCCCGCACGGTGGCCGATTACGTGGCCGGGATGACCGATCCATTCGCGATCCGCCGCCACCAGGAGCTGTGCGGCAAAGTTCATCTTCCAGACCGCTTCTAGTCAGTCAGCGTTCAGTCGGATTGGCGGATTTCCGCTGCCACCAGACTGACGGGAGCGGCGTTAGATGACGGATCTTGCCTTTGCCATGAACCGCTTCGGCCTTGGGCCACGCGGGGATCAGCCGGTGGCCGGGCGCGACGGCCGCGAGTGGGTGGAGGCGCAGCTTACCCAGAAGCTCGCTGCTCTGCCGAACGTTCCGAGCCGGGCCGAGGCAGCGGAGGCGCTGACCGCTTATCGAACGGAGCGGCGCGACGTGAAGGCCGGCGGAATGATGATGCCGGCCAGCATGCCGATGGCGCCCGCCACTTCGCCGCCGCCGGCGGCTGACGACAAGGCCATGCGACGGGCGGCCCGGCCGCCCGAACTGGTCGAGGCGCTGAAGGATCAGCGCGCATTGTACCTGCGGGCGGTGGACGCACGGATGAGCGCGGCACTGTCGACGCCAACGCCGTTCCTGGAGCGGATGGCACATTTCTGGGCCAACCATTTCGCGGTGGGTGCGACCAAGGCGACCACCGTCGGCTATGCCGGGCTGCTCGAACTGGACGCCATCCGGCCCAACTTGACCGGCCGCTTTACCGACCTGCTGCTGGCGGTGGAGCGGCATCCGGCAATGCTGCTCTACCTCGACCAGGCGCAGTCGGTGGGACCGAACAGCATGGCCGGCCAGCGCGCGGGTGCTCGCGGCCGCAACATCGGTTTGAACGAGAACCTCGCGCGGGAGATCATGGAGCTGCACACGCTGGGTGTGCGAACCGGCTACAGCCAGGCCGACGTGACCGAGTTCGCGCGGGCGCTGACCGGCTGGACCGTGGCAGGGCTGGGACGCGGGCCGATGCAGCGGTTCCTGACCGGTCCGCCGGGAGACTTCGCCTTTGCCGAGGTACTGCATGAGCCAGGCACCCGGACGATCTTGGGCAAGCGCTACGGCATGGATGGCGAAGCGCAGGCGCGCGCGGTCCTCATGGATCTTTCGGTGCATCCGGCGACCGCGCGGCATATCGCCACCAAGTTGACCCGCCACTTTGTCGCCGACGATCCGCCGCCGGCGGTGGTCGCCAAGGTCGAACATGCCTTTATCGGCAGCGGCGGTGACCTGCCGACCGTCTATCGCGCGCTGATCGCCTCACCCGAGGCGTGGCAGCCGGACAGTCCGAAATTCCGCAATCCGTGGGATTGGACCGTGGCGAGCCTGCGCGCGCTGGACGTACCAGCGCCGCCGGCGCAGCGCACGGTTGGACTGCTTCAGGAGCTTGGAATGCCAGTCTGGCGGCCGACGTCGCCGGCCGGCTTCGACGACATCGCCGCCAGCTGGGCCGGACCCGATGCCCTGGTGCGAAGGGTGGAGGCGGCGCAGCGCTTTGCCACTGCGGCCGGGCAGGGAAAGGACGCACGGGCGCTTGCCCCGAGGGTGCTTGGCGCTCGCCTAACTGACGCCACCGCCACTGCCATCAGCCGGGCCGAAAGCCCTGCGACGGGACTAGCGCTGCTGCTGGTGTCCCCCGAATTTCTGAGGAGGTAGTCATGGACCGCCGCACCTTCCTGTCGACCGGCGCCGTTGGCATCGCCGCCACCACCTTCGCTCCGCGCCTGGCCTTCGCGAAGGCGGCGACGGACCGCCGCTTCCTGTTCGTGATCCAGCGCGGCGCCGCCGACGGGCTGGCGATCCTCGCGCCTACGGGCGATCCGAATTACGCGCGCCTCCGCCCGCAGCTGAGCGCGGATGTGGCCGGCGGCACGAAGCTCGATCCCATGTTCACGCTACATCCCGCGCTGAAGCAGGTGGCGGCGATGACAGCCGCCAGGCAGGCGCTGCTGGTCCATGCGGTCGCGTCGCCCTACCGCGACCGCTCGCATTTCGACGGCCAGAATGTGCTCGAGACCGGCGGCGCGCTGCCGTACCGGCTGCAGGACGGGTGGATGAACCGGCTGCTCCGGACCATGCCGGACGATCCGCAAGCCATCGCCTTCGCGCCGACGGTTCCGCCGGCCTTGCGCGGTCCGGCGCAGGTGGCGTCCTATGCGCCGTCCAACCTGCCGCAGGCGGGCGACGACCTGATGATCCGAGTTGGGGACCTTTATGCCCGCGATGCCCAGCTCGGGCAGCTGTGGAACGAAGCACTGCAGGCGCGGAGCACGGCCGGCGATCTCGCCGGAGGCAAGGGCGCGGCGGCCGCCGGCGCTCTGGCCGCGCGGATGATGAAGGGGCCGGCCGGTGCCCGCATCGGGATGATCGAGACCGACGGCTGGGATACGCACACGGCGCAGAAGGGGCGGCTGAACGCGCAGCTCAACGGCCTGGACGCGATGCTTGGCGCCTATCGCGATGGTCTAGGTGAGGATTGGAAGAACACGCTGGTGCTGGTTGCGACCGAGTTTGGCCGGACGGCGAAGGAGAATGGCACGGGCGGCACCGACCATGGCACCGGCTCGACCGCCTTCCTGCTCGGCGGCGCCGTCAACGGGGGCAGGGTGCTGAGCGATTGGCCAGGCCTCGCCGACGCCGCGCTTTACGACGGGCGCGACCTCAAGCCGACGATCAGCCTGGATGCGCTTGTCGCGACGGCCCTGGCCCAGCATTTCGGGCAGGACCCGGCGCGAATGGCGGGGATCCTGTTCCCGGATACGGGTTCCGCGCCACTTCGGCAGACGCTCGCCATTGCGTGAAGCGAGCAGCCAGCATCGAAGCTGGACTTGCGCGGCGGTCGTGGCAAGCTGCCCGGACCTGCAGACACCGGGGGATTGAACATGGATGGATTGTCGAGGTTCGCTGGACCGGCGCACGCCTTGCTGCGGATCATGGCCGGGCTGCTGTTTCTCGAGCACGGGATGCAGAAGTTCCTGTCCTTTCCACCCGGAGAATATTCGGGAGCGGGCTGGGCGCTGAACAATCCGATCGCCTTTGCGGGCGTAGTCGAGCTGATCTGCGGCTTCCTGATCACCATTGGCCTGCTGACCCGGCCGGCGGCATTCATCGCCTCGGGCACCATGGCTGTCGGCTACTTCATGGTTCACGCACCGAAGAACTTCTTTCCGCTGAACAATGGCGGGGACGCGGCGGTACTCTACTGCTTCGTCTTCCTGTTTCTGGCGGCAGCCGGCGCGGGTCCTTGGAGCATCGACGGTCGCCGGCGCACGGTCGTCAGCGACGTTCGCGACACTGCGGGCTGAGGGCATGAATAAGGGCCCGGCGCCATCAAGCGCCGGGCCCTCCTTCAGACCGCTATGCGATTAGTAGCGGTTGTGGATCACCCGCAGCACGCGGCCGTTGCGGGCATTCACCAGCAGCAGGTCGTCGCCGTAGCGCACCCAGCGCTGGTTCACGCCCGGACGGGCGAGGTTCCAGCGGCCATAATCGTTGACAACGTAGCGGTTGCCCCAGAAGGCCGGACGCAGCTGGTAGCCGACCACGACCGGGCGATAGCGCCAGCCCGCATAGGGTGCGACATAGGCCGAGCGGCGGTCGCGGCGCATCTCGCGCTGGTCACGGCGCAGTTCGCGGCGGTCCTGACGAAGCTCGCGGCGATCCTCGCGGACCTCGCGCCGGTCGTGGCGGATTTCCTGACGCGCCTGAGCGTTGGCAACGGTCGGAACGGCGGTGGCCGCCATCAGTCCGAGCAAGATCAATTTACGCATGACATTCTCCTCTTTCATGCCCCAAGGCCGCCGAAACGGCCCCGCAATGGACAGGCACTACGAGCGGGCGGGTGAATTGTGCCGGAACGCGCCGTTCATCGGGCGACAAGCGGTTGGGCGAAAAGGGTGACGCGTGGGCCGGTGCGCGCTAGACGCGCGGCATGTCCTTGTTTGCCCGCTTCTCCGATCACCTGACCACCATCCTTGACGCCATGACGGCAGCGGGGGAGCTTCCGGCCGACCTCAATCGCAAGGCGGTGGCGGTCGAGCCGCCGCGCGATCCGAGCCACGGCGATCTCTCGACCAATGCGGCCATGGTGCTGGCCAAGCCCGCGGGCACCAATCCGCGCGCGCTGGCCGGGCTGCTCGCCCCTCGCCTGGAACAGGTGCCGGGGGTGACCGCCGTCGAAGTCGCGGGGCCGGGGTTCATCAACCTTCGCCTCGATCCCCGTCTCTGGCGCGAGGAACTGGACACGATCTTGCGCGAGGGCGACGGATACGGCCGTCGCGACCTCGGCCAGGGCAGCCGGGTCAACGTCGAATATGTCTCGGCCAACCCGACCGGGCCGATGCACATGGGCCATTGCCGGGGCGCGGTAGTCGGCGATGCGCTGGCCAGCCTGCTCGAGGCCGCGGGGTTCGTGGTCACCCGCGAATATTACGTCAACGACGCCGGCAGCCAGGTCGACACGCTCGCCCGCTCGGCCCACCTGCGCTACCGCGAGGCGCTCGGCGAAGAGATCGGCGACATTCCCGAGGGCCTGTATCCGGGCGATTACCTCATGCCGGTGGGAACCCTGCTGGCGGCCGAGTTCGGCAGCCAGTATGTCGATCGGCCCGAAGCCGAATGGCTGCCCATCTTCAAGCAGAAGACGGTCGCCGCGATGATGGATCTCATCCGTCACGACCTCGCGCTGCTCGGCATCCACCACGACAAGTTCAGTTCGGAGGCCGAGCTTCAGGCGAGCGGCGCGCCGCAGCGGGCGATGCAGGTGCTGCGGGACAAGGGCCTCGTCTACGAAGGCGAGCTGGAACGGCCCAAGAGCCTGGACGAGCATGACGAGTGGGAGCCGATGGAGCTGACGCTGTTCCGTTCCACCCAGTTCGGCGACGACCAGGACCGGCCGATGAAGAAGTCGGACGGCAGCTGGACCTACTTCGGCGCCGACGCCGCCTACCACCTGCAAAAGGCGGAGAGCGCCGATCACCTGGTCAACATCTGGGGCGCCGATCACGCGGGCACCGTCAAGCGGATCAAGGCGGCGGTGACTGCCCTGACCGACGGCAAGGTCGATCTGGACGTCAAGCTGGTGCAGATGGTTCAGCTGCTCCGCGCCGGCGAGCCGATCAAGATGAGCAAGCGGGCCGGCAATTTCGTCACCCTGGCCGACGTGGTTGGCGAGGTTGGCAAGGACGTGGTCCGCTTCATGATGCTGACCAAGCGGGCGGACACGCCGCTCGATTTCGATTTCGCGAAGGTGGTCGAGGCGTCCAAGGACAATCCCGTCTTCTACGTGCAATATGCCCATGCGCGGATCGCGTCGCTCGGCCGCAAGGCCGTAGAAGCGGGGATCGCGCGTGACAGTGCCGCCAATCTCGACCTGCTCGATGCGGAAGAACTGGCGCTGGTGCGTCAGGCCGCGCAATATCCCCGGGTAATCGAAGGCGCCGCCCTTGCCCATGAACCGCACCGCGTCGCATTCTACCTTTATGAGCTGGCGGCGCAGTTCCATGCCCTGTGGAATCGAGGCAACGACGATCCCGGCCGGCGCTTCCTGCTCGAGGACCAGCCGGAGCTCAGCCGGGCACGGCTTGAGCTGGCGCGGGGCGTGCAGCAGGTGATCAGATCGGGCCTCAAGATGATGGGCGTCGAAGCGGCGGAGGAGTTGCGGTAGCGATGGCCGAGCCGGCGCGACAGACTGACGACCGGCTCCCGTGGGTCACTGGTGCGCCGCAAGACGCACCGCCGCCCCCAAGCCCCGCGCGCAAGCCGCGTTTGCCGCTGTTGGCGGTTCTGCTCGGTGCCGCATTCGCGCTGATCGCGATCGGCGCATACTGGCTCGGTTCGCGACCGGGCACCGGGTCGGCCTCGGGCGAGGCGGAGACCGAGCGTCCGGGCATGTCCGCGCAGGTTGCCACGCTGGCCGAAGCGGAGGCGCAGGAACAGGAGCAGGCGCGGGAGAATGCCTCCCGCTCAGGCGAGGGCGACACTGGTGCGCCGGCAGTCGAGAGGCAAGGCGCGCCTTCCACGACCGACGCCCGTTCCTCGGCTCCCGAGCGCTCGCGCGTGGTCGAGCAAGCGTCGCGGCAGCCGATCGCTTCGTCTCGGCGGAAGTCGCTGCGGAGGAAATCGACTGGCGAGGGCGCCAGCGAGCTGGCGCCGATGTCGCTGCAGCCGGTCGTTCGCGGGCGGCTCATCCAGACCGGCGCCTTCCCAAGCCGGGATGAAGCCGAGCGCGCATGGGCGGTGATGGTTCGCAGATGGCCTTACCTGGCGACCAAGCCGCGGCTGATCTCACCGCTAGAGGTGCGTTCGACCGATGGGCGGGCGACACAGATGTTCCGGGTGCAGCTCGCGACCGCTTCGCAAGCCCAATCGGTTGTCATATGCCAGCGGCTGGTAGCGGCGAAACAAAGTTGCGTGGTGGTGTACTGAGATGGCGGCGCAGGAACAGAATTTCCCCTGGCTCGAAGCGGTCGACGACGAGGACGACGGGCCTCGCTGGTCCGCCGGGCGGATGCTCATGGCAGTGGTGCTGGCGCTACTCGCGGCCGCGCTGATCGCCGGCTCGATGTTCTGGCTTGGCCGGCGCAATGCGGAAGGTGCGGGCCCACCCGAGCTGATCAAGGCCGACCCGCGCCCCTACAAGGTCAAGCCGGCCGATCCGGGCGGGCTCGACATCACCGGTGAAAGCGGCACGGCCTACGCGACCAGCGCCGGTGAGCAACCCGACGCGCAACTGGACCTGAACGCGGTGCCGGAAGAGCCGGTCGCCCGACCGAGCAAGGCGGCTCCCGCTGCGCCGCCGCAAGAGGCTGCGAGCACACCGGCCAAGCCGGAGCCTGCCGCGCCCGCGGGGCCGGCGGGGAGCACCATTCAGCTTGGCTTCTTCCCGAGCCAGGCGTCCGCCAGCAAGGTCTGGGATTCGCTGTCAGGTCGTTTTCCGGCAGTGGCCGGTGCGACCAAGCTGATCGTGCCCTATCAGCAGGGCTTCCGCCTGCGCGCCAGCTATCCGTCCGCTGCCGAGGCAGGGCAGGCGTGCCAGCTGCTCAAGGTCGCGGGCGAAGCCTGCTTCGTGGTCCGCTAGGATGCAGGCTGCCATCTATTCCCTGGCAGGGCCGGCACTCAGCGCCGACGAACGGGCGTTTTTCGCCGACGTCGATCCTGCCGGCTACATCCTGTTCCGTCGCAATTGCGAGAACCGCGCGCAGCTGAAGGCGTTGACCGACAGCCTGCGCGAGATCCACGGCCGGCCCGAGCTGCCGATCCTGATCGACCAGGAAGGCGGCCGGGTGGCACGGATGCGGCCGCCGGAATGGCCGTCCTTTCCGAGCGGCGAGGCATTCGACAAGCTTTACCAGTTGGCGCCGTCTTCGGCGATCGAGGCGGCGCGGATGAACGCCCGCGCAATCGCGCTGGTGCTCGCCGAATGCGGGGTCAATGTGAACTGCCTGCCGATGCTCGACGTCCGGCAGCCAGGCGCGACCGACATTGTCGGGGACCGTGCTTATGGCGGCGAGCCGATGCAGGTGGCGGCGCTCGGTCGTGCGGTGCTTGACGGCATGGCGACGGCCGGGGTGCTGGGTGTGCTCAAGCACATGCCCGGTCACGGTCGCGCGCTGGTCGACAGCCACAAGGAACTGCCGATCGTCACCGCCTCGGACGAAGCCTTGGCTGTCGACCTGGAGCCGTTCGAGCGGCTGGCGGCGGCGCCCATGGGCATGGTCGCCCATATCGTGTTCACCGCCTGGGACGCCGAGCGCCCATCGAGCCAGTCGCCGACGGTGATCGAGCGGATCATTCGTCAGCGGATCGGCTTTGGCGGCTTCCTGATGACGGACGACATCGGCATGGAAGCGCTGCAGGGCACGCCCGGCGAGCGCTCGGCGGTGGCCATCGCGGCGGGTTGCGACGCCACCCTGCATTGTTCCGGCAAGCTGGAGGAGATGCTCGACGTCGCCGCCCGTGTCGGTGCGCTGACGGCGGAGGCCGACGCTCGGCTGGCGAGGGCGATGGCCGGGTTGATGCTGGAAGGCGAGGGACCCGACCTTGCGGAAGTCACCGCCAAGCGCGACGAGCTGCTGGCCCTGGTGTGACCGCCGAACTCCCCCTGCGCCATGACGATGAGCTGACCCTCAGCCTTGGCGCGTGGGAGGGGCCGCTGGACCTGCTGCTGAACCTCGCGCGGACGCAGAAGGTGGACCTGGCACAAATTTCCATCCTGGCGCTGGTGGAGCAATATCTCAGCTATTTGAACGGGGCGCGGGCCCTGAGGCTGGAAATCGCCGCCGACTATCTCGTGATGGCGGCGTGGCTGGCCTATCTGAAATCCTGCCTGCTCCTGCCCAAGGACCCGCAGGCCGACCCGAGCCCCGAGGAACTCGCGGCCCGGCTGCAGCTGCGGCTTCAGCGTCTCGACGCCATGCGGGAGGCGGGAGCGCGGCTGATGGGCGGCGACCGCATCGGCCGGGACGTGTTCCTGCGCGGGGCGCCCGAAGGCCTGCGGCTGGTCCGCAAGGCGGCGTGGCAGGCGACCGCTTTCGACCTGTACGCGGCCTATGGCGCCATTCGCGCCCGGTCCGCGCCGGTCGTGCACATGATCGCTCGGCGCGCAGTGCTGACGTTGGAGGAAGCGATCGAGCGGGTTTCGGCCCTGGTCGGGGCCCGGCTGGAGTGGAGCCAGTTGGAAAGCTTCCTGCCGGCCACACAGGATCCCGTGTTCCGCCGGAGCGCGCTGGCCTCCTCCTTTGCAGCGACACTGGAGCTGGCGAAGAAAGGGCAGATCGAACTGCAGCAGGGCGGACCGTTCGAACCGCTGATGGTGCGCGCGCGGGCGGCGAACAGCTGATGATCGACGAATTCCTCCGAGCGGTCGAGGCGACCCTGTTCGCCGCCGAAACGCCGCTGACGCTGGACGACATCGCCGTCCAGGTCGGCGAGGGCGACGTGAAGGCGGCGCTGGCTGAACTGGCCGACCATTATGCCGGCCGTGGCGTCCAGCTGGTAGAGCGCGGCGAGCGTTGGCACTTCCAGACCGCGCCGGACCTCGCGCACCTACTTCGCCGCACCCGCGAGGAGCCGCGCCGCCTAAGCCGCGCGGCCACCGAGACGCTGGCCATCATCGCCTATCACGAGCCGGTCAGCAGGGCCGAGATCGAAGCAATCCGCGGAGTGCAGATATCGAAGGGCACGCTCGACGTGCTGATGGAGGCGGGCTGGGTCAGGCCGGCCGGACGGCGCGAAGCACCCGGCCGACCGCTGCTCTATGCCACCACCGCCGAGTTCCTCGGGCACTTCGGTCTGGGCTCCCGTCGTGACCTGCCGGGGATCGACGACCTGCGGGCGGCCGGGCTGCTCGACCCGGTCGACCTCACCGTGAACCAACTGCAACTGGAAAGCGCCGAGGAAGAAGACTAGATAGCCCCCAGATTAGGAGTAGTTGGTCATGGGCGGCTTCAGTTTCTGGCACATTCTTCTGTTCGCGCTGCTGGTGCTGCTGCTGTTTGGCGGCAATCGCTTTTCCGCGATGATGGGAGACGTCGCCAAGGGCCTCAAGAACTTCAAGGCCGGCATGGCCGACGACGAGGAGGACCAGCGCCGCCGCCACGAGCAGCAGCAGCGGGATCAGAGCCGGCTGGGTAGCCCGGAGCGCCCGATCGACGTGACCGCTCATCCGCGTGCGGCCGATCCTGTCGCCCCGCCGCCCCCGCCGCCGCCGGCGCAGGACCCGCGCGTTTAAGCGCCAGGGCACGCGCCGATGTTCGGCGTCGACAGCAGCGAACTCTTCATCGTCGCCGTTCTGGCGCTGATCTTCATCGGCCCCAAGGAACTGCCGGCCACCATGCGCACGGTCGGGCGCCTGGTGGGCAAGGTGCGCGCCCATGCCCGGCACTTCACCGCGGGCATCGAGAACATCATGCGCGAAGCCGAGCTGGAGGAGATGGAGAAGCGCTGGAGGGAAGAGAATGAGCGGATCATGCGGCAATTCCCGGTCGATCCACTCGGCTTGACGGCGACTCCGCAGGACATTCCCGGGCCGGTAATGACTTCGCTTCCACCACCCGCGGAACCGCCGCTGCCGTCGCCGGAGACGCCCGCCGACGAGCCACGATTGCCGCTGGGCGAACCCGACCATACGGGACGCCCGCTGCCGTGAAGGACATCGACGACACCAAGCAACCGCTTCTCGAACATCTGATCGAGCTTCGACGGCGGCTGCTGATCAGCCTGGTGACGCTGATCGCCGCTTTCTTCCTGTGCATGTATTTCGCCCGGCCGATCTACTCCGTGCTGTTGCAGCCACTGGCCCGCGCCGGGCAGGCCAAACTCATCTACACCGACGTGTTCGAAGCGTTCTTCTCCGAAGTGAAGGTAGCGCTGTTCGCGGCCCTGATGCTCTGCTTCCCGGTATTCGCGACACAGGCGTGGCGGTTCATCGCGCCGGGCCTTTATGTGAAGGAGAAGAAGGCCTTCTTGCCCTTCCTCCTCATGACGCCCTTTTTCTTCGCCGCCGGGGCACTGTTCGCTTTTTACGTGGCGATGCCGTGGGCGCTGAAGTTCCTGCTGGGCTTCGACGGGCAGATCGGCGGGGTGCAGCAGGAGGCGCTGCCCGGCGTCGGCAATTACCTCAATTTCGTCACCCGTTTCCTGTTCGGCTTTGGCGTCGCCTTTCTCACGCCTGTGCTGCTGATGATCCTGGAGCGGGCGGGCATCGTCACCCGCGAGCAGCTGGCCAGCCGCCGGCGGCACGCGATCGTCGTCTGTGCCGCGGTCGCCGCCGTACTGACGCCGCCGGACGCCGTGTCCATGCTGCTGCTGCTGGTGCCGCTCTACGCGCTGTATGAATTCGCGCTGCTGGCGATCCGGATCACGCACTGGCGCGCCGCCCGCAAGGCCGCTGCCGCGCCGGATCCTGCCGCCTGAATTTCTCTGATTTCTGCTGCCCCAGACACAAGTGGGCCCGGAAGCGCTACCGGGGGGGGGGAGGGTAAGCGGTTCCGGGCCCATGTAAGCGGACAGCGAGAGCGGGGGGGCAAAAGGTCGCTATCCGAAGAGTAGAACGACAATCCCGGAGGCTTGTTCCGGCGCACCTCAACTTTTTTCGGGCAGCACCGATTTTTCTTCTTCCCGGTAATCGCGCGGCGGAAACACGGGACAGATCACGCTGTAACTGCCGGGCTCGCGTTCGAGCGGCGAGCGCAATTGCTTGGCGAGCCCGCTGATGATCCGTTCGAACTGGGGGCGTTCGTCGACGGTCGCCGGGTCCAGCAGGGTGGCCGCGATGGTATAGCGCGCCGACAGGTCGTTGATCCGCTCAAGGGTAAGGCGGACCGCGTCGTTCGGGTGCGTCAGCATCGCGCATTCAACCACTTCGGTGGTGAAAAAGGCGAGTGCGACGGCGGAGTCCTGGGTGGTGTTGAGTGTGTCCAGCTGCAGGTCGATGTTGAAGCGCCGGGCACTGTCCGGTGCGCTTCCACGCAAGCTGGAGGCAAGCTCGCTGATCAGCGGACGTAGCGAGATGCCGCGATTTTCCTCGAGCTCGGCATAATGATTGCGGTGGACAACGGCGAGCGCATCCACCCGGCGGCCGATCGATGCATACGCATCGCGCGCCTCCGGGGCGGCGGTGGTTCGACTGTGGATGTTGAGCAGCGAGGCGATGACCTGCAGGTTGTTCTTCACGCGGTGATGAACTTCACGAACCAGGCGGCGCTGCCCTTCGAGGGCCACGGCCATGTCTTTTTCCGACTGCTCGATCCGGACAACCGCGCGGCTGAAGCTGGCGGCGAGTTCCTGGATCTCCGTCGCAGAGCCGAGCCGTTCTGGCAGCTTGAGGTCACCGCTGCCGGGTTCATAACTGCTGACCGCGCGCTGCACCCGGCGAAGCGGGCGGATGAGGAAGCGGCTGACCATCAGCCAGCTGAGCAGGGCGGCGAGGATCCACATCACCAGCGGAAGCAGGATCACGCTGCGCTCGCCCGCCGTAATCCGGCGCACATAGGCCGCGGTGTGAACCGACAGCTGGTTGCCAGCGATCGTCCAGTCACGATCGATCAGCTGGAGGTCGGCGTCATGGCGAGGAAGTTCGACGGGCGGGTCCGCAGCCGCGTTTTCGTCGTCGATCAGGGTGGCAGTGGTCTGACGGTCGGAGATGGTGAGCCGACGCAGCGTGTCGGTGGAGGTCAGCGCGGCATCGCGCAATTCTTCCCGGGAGAGGGTTCCGGTGCCGATCCCGCCAAGCACGCCGACGCGATAGTAGAGCACGTTTCCGCTCGGTGAGAGCCACAAGCGGACCTTGCCGGGGGCGATAAGCGCACCCTCATTCGGTAGCTGGATGGTGCCCACCGTGCAGAGCAGTTGGCCGTTCGCATCCTGCAGGGCGAAGCTTCCCGCTACATTGGGCGAAACGCTGAGCGAGCGCTTGGCAAGTGCGCAGGCGTCGTCGCCCGGGGTGCGGAGCGCCGCAGTGGCAGCGATTCGCAGCGCCAGGACATTGCGCGACAGCAGGCTTTCAACCGCGCGACTGGCGCCGCGGCTGCGGGTTTCCGTCTCGGAAATGAGCGCCTGATTGGCGCGGTTGATACTGGTTGTTGCCGCCCAGACCAGGACCAGGCCCAGCGGAAGAATGGCCGCGGACAGGATGATCAGCAGCTTGCCAGGGGTGGGCAGGCGACGGAACCAGCCGAGCAGTCCGTTCATGCCGCTACGCCAATGGCGCGAGAACGGTCAGCTGAGCTTGCCGAGAAGGTCGAGGAAGTCGTTGGGCACTTCTTCACGGAGAGTGTCGTCATAGACGGTCTTGAGCGCGCGCCCGACCGAACCCGGCGGATCGGTGCGGCGGCGCTTCTTCGGCGCCTCGCTCCGCTCTCTTGGGGGAGGGCGGTTTTCCGCATCGTTGTTCGCACTCAACCTTTCGTCCCCCGTAACGCCGACATTGCCATGGCGCAAAATACTCGTGATCTCATCTGGAAAGCGCAGAGACTGCACGAAACGCCCCCCTAGAAGTCGAGCAGCCGCCTCGTCAACGAGATGCGGTCAGCCTCGGCACGGAAACCTTATTGCCCGCTGTTTGTTCCGGGCTCGCGATAAGAAAAATGCGCCCTGTGCCGCAGGGTTGCACATTGCCGTTGCGGCTTCCAATAGGGGGCCAAATGTCGATCATGGAGAATTAGCCGAATATGTCGCTGGGCCAGGAACTCGCTCCGCATCTGCCATTTCTGCGCCGGTATGCCCGTGCGCTGACCGGCAGCCAGACTCATGGCGACGCGTTCGTCCGCGCAACGCTGGAGGCGATCGTTGCCGCCCCGGACAGTTTTCCGCGCGACGTCGAACCGCGGCTTGGCCTTTACAAGACATTCCACGCCATCTGGTCGACCGCCAACATCGAGGAAGGCGAGGACGGCTTTGCAGGCGACCTCGGCAATCCGGAGAGCATCGCACAGGCACGCCTGTCGCGGGTCACTCCGCTGTCGCGCCAGGCACTGCTGCTGACCGCGCTTGAAGGCTTCTCGTCCAACGATGCCGGTTACTTGATCGGCGCCAGTCCGGACGAGGTCGAGAACCTCGTGTCCGAAGCGATGGAGGAAATCGAGCGGCAGACCCATGCCGACGTGCTCATCATCGAGGACGAGCCGATCATCGCGATGGACATCGAGACGATCGTTCGCGACCTCGGCCACAATGTCACCGGCGTTGCGGTGACCCGCGACGAGGCGGTGGCGCAGGCTCGCGCGCACCCGCCGGGCCTGGTGCTGGCCGACATCCAGCTGGCCGATGACAGCAGCGGAATTGACGCAGTGCGCGACATCCTGGTGGAATTCGCGGTGCCGGTGATCTTCATCACGGCCTTCCCGGAGCGGCTGCTCACCGGTACCCGTCCGGAGCCGACCTTCCTCATCACCAAGCCGTTCCAGCGCGCCACGGTGAAGGCGGCGATCGCGCAGGCCCTGTTCTTCGACGCGGCGACGGTTCCGGCAGGTTAATCCGCCGAACCGAGGGAACTCCGGTTCCCAGCGTTGCGTTGGCTTATCAAACGCATCGTCGGGGAACGTAGCATCATGGAACAGGATCGGCCGGAACATCTGACCGGAACGGAGGCGCGCGCGGGTACCACGCCGCACATGGCGCGGGTGGCGCTGTTCGGTGGCCTGGGTCTGGTAATCCTGATCTTCGCCATCATTATATGGGTAGGCGGCCGTTAAGGCCGTGGACTGTTTGTCTCAGCCAAAGCTGTCTAATGAGGTTCCGGCCGCGCAACGCGCCGGTAGTGGCGAGTGGGGGAATTTGAGCGCTCACGAAGATATCGACGACTTGGACGAAGTGGAGGCCCCCAAGCCGGAGCCGATTCCCCTTTCCGATCCAGAGTTCAAGGACCAGCTGGCGCAGGTCATTCCGCACCTTCGCGCCTTCGGCCGCTCGCTTTCTGGCAGCCGTGACCTGGCCGATGACCTTGTCCAGGAAACCCTGCTCAAGGCCTGGGCAGCACGCAAGCGCTTCCAGGCCGGCACCAACATGCGCGCCTGGACCTTCATCATTTTGCGCAACCTGTTCCTGAGCCAGATGCGCCGAGCTCGGTTCAAGGGCGAGTGGGACGAATTGACCGCCTCCAAGTTGCTCGCGGCACCGGCCAGCCAGGACAGGCACGTGGAACTGGGCGACATGCAGCGGGCGCTGATGCACCTGCCGCAGCCGCAGCGCGAAGCGCTGATCCTCGTCGGTGCCGGCGGTTTCGCCTATGAAGAGGCGGCCGAGATCTGCGGCTGCGCGGTCGGCACCATCAAGAGCCGCGTGGCGCGTGGGCGAGTGGCGCTGGAGCAGCTGCTGTCAGGCGGAAAGCTGCCGAGCCGGCGTCAGCACAAGACCGATCCGAACGTTTCCGCATTGTCGCAGATCATGGGCGAAGTCGACGAGCTCGCGCGCGACCGGGACTGACGAACCCCAAGAGAATCACAGCGAAGCGGGCCAGTGTCTCTCAAGGAGGCACTGGCCCGCTGCTTTTGTGTGGGACGCGGGCTCAGCCCAGGCGCGCGAGGAGGTCGTCGAACTGGCGGTCCTCGCCGGTAGTCGACGCTTGTGCGAACGCGCGCCGCAAAGCGGCGGTCACACCGGCATGGGCGGGCGGAAGCTCGACACGAATGACTCGTCGATCCATGTTGCGCTCACTTAGACCCGCCGCCTTCTTGGCAGTTTCTGAAACCATTTGTTTCTTCAACGCGGTAAGTGGCGTGGAGTTTCGTCGGACCAGCCATTGGAACGGTCAGTGATCATGCAAGGCGCTTCGGAGTTGCTTATCCGCGACACTGCACTGCAGCGCGCGCGAAGCTGCTCGCCGTTCCTTGGTGAGGCGATCGAGCGCTGTGCGGACGTGGTTGGCGACTTTCGCGAGCACGGACCGGAAGCGGCAGTCGCCACAGCGTTGCGGATCGGCGCTGACCTTCCGCTCGCGGAACGGCTTCGCCGTCAGCGCCTGCGGCTGGCGCTGGCGACCGCCCTTGGTGACCTGTCCAGCGAGTTCGCCCTCGAGCAGGTGACCGCCGCACTGTCCGACTTCGCCGACGGTGCGATCGATGCAGCGCTTCGGCAGGCGGTGACCGAGCGGATGGGTGACGAGGTACCCTTCGCCGGATTGACGGTGCTTGCACTAGGCAAGCTCGGCAGCCGTGAGCTCAACTACAGCTCGGATGTGGACCTCATCCTGCTGTTCGATCCGGACACGCTGCCTCGGCGCGGGCGCGACGATCCAGGGGAGGCGGCTGTACGGTATGGCCAGCGGCTGATCGAGCTGCTCCAGCGCCGCGACGAGCATGGTTATGTGGTGCGGGTCGACCTGCGACTGCGGCCGTCTCCCGAGGTGACCCCGATCGCCCTGTCGGTGGGCGCGGCCATCTCTTATTACGAGAGTTCGGCGCTGCCGTGGGAACGGGCAGCGTTCATCCGGGCGCGCGCCTGCGCTGGCGACATAGACCTCGCCCGCTCCTTCCTTGGCGCGATCCAGCCGTTCGTCTGGCGACGGAGCCTGGACTTCGGCGTGGTGGACGAGATCCGGGCGATCTCGACCCGCATTCGTGACCATTACAGCCAAGGGCAGGAACTTGGTCCGGGGTACGACCTGAAGCGCGGCCGCGGCGGCATTCGCGAGGTCGAGTTCTTCGCCCAGATCCAGCAATTGATCCACGCCGGTCGTGAGCCGGCACTGCGGACGCCGGCAACGCTCGACGCGCTTGGCGCGCTGCGAGACGCGGGAAAGCTCAGCGAAGCGGATGCGAACGCGCTTTCCAGCGCCTACCGGGCACTTCGCACCGCCGAACACCGGGTGCAAATGATCGCGGACGCGCAAACGCATCTGCTTCCCGCGGCGGGCGCTCCGCTAGACCAGGTGGCGACTTTGCACGGGCTCGCCGATGGCGCGGCGCTGCTCGCGTGGCTGCGCCCGCACGTGAGCGCGACCGAGCGATTGTTCGGAGAACTCGCCGACGATCGGGGCGGCCGGCTCAGCAACGATCCGCAGATTCTCGGCGACGAGCTGAAGCGCATGGGGTTCGTGGACCCCCAGCTGCCCGCGCGGCATGTGGCGGACTGGCGATCGGGCAGGGCACGTTCGCTGCGCTCGGCGACAGCACGCGATGCTTTCGAGGCCATGCTGCCGGCCCTGCTCGGTGCCATCGCGCAAGGGCCAGACCCGGCCGCGGCGCTCAACCGGCTCGCGGATCTGGTCGAACGGCTATCAAGCGGAGTGAATTTCTACCGGCTGATCGCGGCGCAACCGGAGTTGGGGGCGCTGCTCGCCACCATCCTCAGCCATGCGCCGGCGCTCGCCGCGCAGCTGGGGCGGCGACCGGAGCTGCTCGACGGGCTGCTCGATGCCTCCAGCTTCGCGCTCCCCCCCTCCGCGGGGGAGTTCGCCGAGCGGCTGTCCCGGGCCGTCGCTGGACTGCCGTACGACGCGGCGCTCGACCGGGCGCGGGCGGTGGTCGGCGAGCGGCGCTTCGGGCTTGGCGTGCAATTGGTCAGCGGGCACCGCGATCCGATCGCGATCGCCGAAGGGTATAGCGATGTCGCCGAAGGAACGGTGATCGCGCTGGCGGCACTGGCGCAGGCCGATTTCGAGCAGAGCCATGGCACGGTGCCCGGCGGCGAGCTGGTCGTGCTGGCCCTTGGCCGGCTGGGCGGGCGGGCGCTGACCCATGCCTCCGACCTCGATCTCATCTTCATCTACGACGCCCCGGACGGCGCGCAGAGCGACCACGCCAAGCCGCTTACCCCGGCCGATTATTACAACCGGCTAGCACGCCGGGTCGTCGCGGCGCTCAGCGTGCCCACGGCCGCGGGACCGCTTTACGAAGTCGACACAAGGCTTCGGCCGCAGGGCGAGCAGGGCATGCTGGCGGTCAGTCTGCAGGCATTCGAGGCTTATCAGCGCGGTGAGGCGTGGACCTGGGAGCATATGGCGCTGTGCCGCGCGCGTCCGCTGACCGGCTCGCCAGCCGCGCGGGAGGCGGTGACGGGGGCGATCCGTGACGTTCTCGCCATGCCCCGCGATCCCGCCAAGGTGCGCGCGGATTCAGCGGCTATGCGAGCGGACATGAGCCGCCACAAGCCGGCGTGGGGACCGCTGGACGTCAAGCTTGGAGACGGCGGGCTGGTCGACCTGGAGTTCGCGGTGCACACGCTGCAGCTGTCGACTGCGCGAGGGCTCGATGCGCGCCTTGAGGTCGCCATCGAGGAGCTTGGGGAGGCCGGGTTGCTCGACGCGCCCCAGGTCGATGCCGACCTCCGCCTGCTGTCCCGAATCCTCGTCTGCCTGCGGCTCCTCGCGCCCGGGCAGGTCAAGCTTACGCCGCCAACCCAGACCCTGCTTGCACGGCTTTGCGGACAGGGTGACTTCCCCGCGTTGCTTGCGGCAATGAGCGCCGCGCGGCAGAGGATCGCGGCTTTATGGGCACGGGTGAAGGAGGGACAATGATCGAGGAAGGGCAGCGCGCACCGGCGCTTGGCGTGACAACGACGGATGGCGCCAGCGTGGACCTAGCCGCGCCGGGGAAGAAGATCGTGCTGTATTTCTATCCCAAGGACGACACCTCGGGGTGCACCAAGGAAGCGCAGGATTTCACCGCCCTGGCGGACGAGTTTGCAGCCGCCGGAGCAAAAGTCATCGGCGTGTCCCGCGACAGCGAGAAGAGCCATGAGAAATTCATCGGGAAATATGAGCTGAAGGTACCGCTGGCGACCGACGATGGCGCCATCAGTGAAGCGTTCGGCACCTGGGTCGAGAAGTCGATGTACGGCCGCAAGTATATGGGAATGGAGCGGGCGACGTTTCTGATCGGTGCCGATGGAACGGTCATCAGGGCATGGCGCAAGGTCAAGGTGCCCGGCCATGCGGCCGCCGTGCTCGAGGCCGTCCGGGAGCCTTGAGTGCTACCGACCTAAGTCCCGGCTGCTCCGGGCTTTTCTTTGGCCCTCCGCGCGCCTAAGTCGCCCCCAAGCTTCACGAGGATTTCATGGCCGAGTTCACGCTTCCGAAGAACAGCGTCATCAGCAAGAAGGGCAAGAGCTTCAAGGCTCCGCCCGGCGCCAACCGCGTGAAGTCGTTCAAGGTCTATCGCTACGACCCGGACACGGGGCAGAACCCGCGCTACGACACCTATGAGGTGAACCTTGACGAGTGCGGGCCGATGGTTCTCGACGCGCTCATCAAGATCAAGAACGAGGTCGATCCGACCCTGACGTTCCGGCGGTCGTGCCGCGAGGGAATCTGCGGCAGCTGTTCGATGAACATCGCGGGTCGCAATGGCCTCGCCTGCACCACCGCCATCGAGGACGTGAAGGGCGAGGTGCGCATCACCCCGCTGCCGCACTGCGACGTGATCAAGGATCTGGTCCCCGACTTCACCCACCTTTACGCCCAATATGCTTCCATCCAGCCGTGGCTGAAGACCGCGACACCGGACCCGAGCGGCAAGGAGCGCCTGCAGAGCCCCGAGGATCGGGAAAAGCTCAACGGGCTGTACGAGTGCATCCTGTGCTTCTGCTGCTCGACCAGCTGCCCAAGCTACTGGTGGAACGGCGATCGCTTCCTCGGGCCGGCGATCCTGCTCCAGGCTTATCGCTGGCTGGCGGACAGCCGCGACGAGATGACCGGCGAGCGTCTGGACCAGCTGGAGGATCCGTTCCGGCTGTATCGCTGCCACACGATCATGAACTGCGCCAACGTCTGCCCGAAGGGGTTGAACCCGGCCAAGGCGATCGCGGAAACCAAGAAGCTGATCGCCGAGCGCGCGGCCTAAGCGGGCGGCTTTCGCGCCGGTGGCCGCCGGCGCATATGTTGCACCCGCTCACAACGGCGGTTAACCCCCGCGGCGATGGACGCACCTGAAGATCTGCCAAACCGCCCTTCCGGCGCGCGCGAGGACCCCGAGCATCCCGGCTGGTACAGCTGGGTCGACCTGCCGCCCGACAGTTTTGCGGCCCAGGTCGGCAAGATGATCTTCCGTCCCGATGGCGAGGGCCGGGCGGTGGTGCGGATGTTCCCGACAGAGAAGCACCTCAACCTCGGCGGCTCGCTTCACGGCGGCATGGTGATGAGTTTCATCGACATGGCATTGTTCGGCGGCGGACGTTGCGCCGGAATGGCGCGCGCCCATTATGTGACGCTGGACCTCACCACCCATTTCCTCGCGCGGGGCGAAGCGGGCAAGCCGCTCGACTGCCATGTCGAACTTATCCGGCAGACTCGCGGTCTGGCCTTTCTGCAAGGCGTGGTGCGGCAGGACGGAGACGCTTGCTACAGCTTCACCGGAACGTTGAAGAAGTTGCGCGAGCGGACATGACCGGTCCGGTTGCGGCCGCGTACAGGGCTCTGCTGACCGCTGGTGAACTGAAGGCCGACCCCGACCAGGCGCGCGCTGTCGCCGCGCTGGACCGGCTGGCGGCCGACCTGCAGCAGCCAGCGCCAGGTCTATTGTCCCGGCTGTTCAAGCGGCAACAGCAACCAGCCTGTGGCGTCTACCTGTGGGGCGGCGTGGGGCGCGGCAAGTCGATGCTGATGGACCTCGCCTTCGAGCATGTGCCGGTCAGTCCGAAGCGCCGGGTCCATTTTCACGCCTTCATGCTCGACGTGCACCAGCGCATTCGCCGCTCCCGCGAGGAGCAGCCAGGTGATCCGATCCCGCCGGTCGCCGCCAGCATCGCTTCCGAGGCCAAGCTGCTCTGCTTCGACGAGATGGTGATCAACAACACCGCGGACGCGATGATCCTCTCGCGGCTTTTCACGGCCTTGCTGGAACAGGGCGTGGCGGTGGTCACAACGTCGAACCGGCCTCCTCAGGACCTCTACAAGGATGGGCTCAATCGCGAGCTGTTCCTGCCGTTCATCGATCTTGTCGAGCAGCGGATGCAGGTCGTCCCGCTCAATGGCCCCGTCGATTACCGGCTCGACCGGCTGGAAGGGGTCGAGACATGGCATGTGCCAAACGGGCCGGCGGCAACCGCCGCGCTCAGCCGCGCCTTCTTTCAGCTGACGGACTATCCCGTCGAGGATCGCGCCAAGGTCCCGACCGAGGAACTGGACGTTGGCGGCGCTCGGACCCTGCACGTGCCCAAGAGCCTGAAGGGGGTGGCGGTTTTCTCGTTCAAGCGGCTGTGCGGCGAAGCGCGGGGCGCGGCGGACTATCTCGCGGTGGCGCAGCGGTTCCACACGGTGATCATCGTCGGCATTCCGGTCATGGGTCCCGACAAGCGCAACGAGGCAGCGCGGTTCGTTACGCTGATCGACACGCTGTACGAGCACAAGGTCAAGCTGCTCGCCGCAGCCGATGCGGAGCCAGAGGAGCTTTATACGGCGGGAACGGGTGCATTCGAATTCCAGCGCACCGTCAGCCGTCTTCAGGAGATGCGCTCGGCGGAGTATCTGGCCCAAGGACACGGGATCAGCTGAGCGGCACAAATTGACGGCGGCGGCGATGGTTGGGCGAATGACTCTCAACAATGAGGCATTCGCCCAACCAGCGCAGCCGCCGACGCTCTGCTCACCGAGGCCAAGAGCCTGGTCGAGCAGGCGCGAACGTGCAAGTGGGACCGGCGAGCCCGCGACATCCCGGTGGCGGTGGACCGGCGTGGGAATAAGGGACGCACCGACAACGGCAGCGCCTGGACCAGTCAGCCGCACCTCGTTGCGGCCGAGTAGGCGAACGCCGGCGGCTCAGCCTGTTCACAAGGGCGTGCGACAGGCGTTGAGGCTTGCTCCGGGGGGATGGAGCCGCCACTTGAGTCCGGATGCCCCGCAAAACCACTGCCCCCGGACTGCCTAGCCGCCAGCAGATCCTCGTCTTCATCACCTCGTCCGGACAGCCCGCCGGAAAGCGTGAGATCGCGCGGGCCTTCGGGCTCCACGGGCACGACAAGATCCTGCTCAAGGCGCTGCTCAAGGACATGGCCGACGAGGGGCTGATCGACTCGGCACCAGGGCGCGCCTTCCATAAGTCAGGCGGGGTGCCCAAGGTCACCGTGCTTCGGGTGGTCGAAGTGGGCGACGGCGCCGTGGCCGTACCGGACAACTGGCAGGGAGATGGACCGCCGCCGAAGCTGCGGGTGCTGCAGCAGGGGCGGCGCTCGGCGCTGGCGCTGAACGACCGGATCCTGGCGCGCACCGAGGAGCGCGGAAACGGGCATGTCGCACATCTGATGAAGAAGCTGCAGCGCTCGGCTGACCTGATCCTGGGCGTGGTGCATGAGGATGAGGACGGAAGGCGCTGGTTGAAGCCGGTCGACAAGCGCGAGAGGCGCGAGCTGCCGATCAGTGAATTGGGCGAGGCGCAGACGGGCGACCTGGTGCTTGCGGAGCCGAGCGGGCGGCCGCCGCGCGTGTCGGCACGGGTGGATGCGGTGCTGGGCGATCCCTTCGCTCCGCGCAGCTTCAGCCTGATCGCGATCCACAAGCACGGGCTGCCGCACGAATTTCGGGATGAGACCATCGCCGAAGCGCGCCAGGTTTCGACCCTGGCGCTGGGACAGGATCGAGAGGACCTGCGGCATCTGCCGATCGTCGCGATCGATCCGGCGGACGCGCGCGATCACGACGACGCGATCTGGGCTGCCCCCCGCGAAAGCGGCGGGTGGGACGCGATCGTCGCCATCGCGGACGTCAGCTTTTACGTTCGACCGGGCAGCAGCCTCGACCGCGAGGCGCGGCGACGCGGCAACAGCGTCTACTTTCCCGATCGCGTTGTCCCGATGCTGCCGCACGAACTGTCGAGTGACATCTGCTCGCTGAAAGAAGGCGCGGACCGGGCGGCGCTTGCCTGTCACCTGCAGGTCGCTGCGGACGGTAGCTTGCGCACGTGGCGGTTCAGCCGGGCGGTGATCCGGGTCGCGGCGAACATTGCCTATGAGGATGCGCAGGCCGCCATCGATGCTTCGGGCGAACAGCGGGTGGAGGTCAGTTCGTCACCCTGCTCCATGCCGGAGGTGGAGGGCGCCGTTCCGGCCGAGCTGGTGCGGACGGCGTTGCGACCACTGTGGGCCTGCTGGCGAGCATTGCTGGCGGCGCGGGAGCGACGTGAACCGCTGGAGCTGGACCTGCCCGAGCGGCAGGTTGTGCTTGATGAGAAGGGACGGATCGCGTCGGTGGCACCACGCGAGCGGCTCGACGCGCACCGGTTGGTCGAGGACTTCATGATCGCGGCGAACGTCGCGGCGGCGAAAGCGCTCGAGGCCAAGAAGGCACCCGTCATGTACCGTGTGCACGAGACGCCCAGCCGCGAGAAGCTGATTGCGTTGAAGGACTATCTCAAGACGTTCGACCTGGAGTTCGCGCTTGGCCAGGTGGTGCGACCGGCGACCTTCAATCGGGTAATCGAGCGCGTGGGGGACAGCGACGCCCGACCGGAGATCATGGAGCAGCTGCTGCGCACGCAGATGCAGGCCCGCTACGCGCCGGACAATCTTGGCCACTTCGGGCTGTCGCTGGGCAGCTACGCCCACTTCACTTCCCCGATCCGCCGCTATGCCGACCTGCTGGTGCACCGAAGCTTGGTGCGGGCCTATGGCTTGGGCGAGGGGGCGCTGCCAGCGGACGACGTCGAGCGGTTCAGCGAGATCGGCGAGCAGATCTCGATGCTGGAGCGGCGGGCGATGGAGGCGGAGCGCGAAACCATCGATCGCTATGTCGCGGCTTATCTCTCGGACCATGTGGGGCAGCTGCTCGACTGCCGGATCACCGGCGTGCAGCCGTTTGGATTCTTCGCGACGGTTGATGGGCTCGGTGGGGACGGCCTGGTCCCGGCGGCTCAGCTGGGGACGGAATATTACCGCTACCAGGAGGATGCGCGGCAGCTGATCGGCGAGGAGAGCAGGGAAACCTACCGGGTCGGACAGCGGCTGCAGCTGCGGCTGGCGGAAGCGAACCCGGTGAGTGGCGCGCTCAAGTTCGAGTTGCCGGAAGGGAACTATGGGCGTGGTCCCGGGCCGCGCAAGGATCGGGTGCGGCGGCCGCCGCCAATGGGGAGGCGCGGGCGGCCGGCCAACATTCGGCATCAGGGTCGCAAGAAGCGCTGACCTTGCCGAGCGCGGCTGCGCGCGCGATAGCTTGCTGCAGCGAACAGGAGACGAGATTTGGCCAAGGAAAAGAAGAGCGGAAAGGCCAAGGCCCCGAAGGCGGCCAAGGGCGCCAGGAAGAACGATCGGCTTGAAGTGGTCGACGGCGGTGACGGCAAGAAGAAGGGCAAGAAGCACAAGGGCGGCGAGCACGGGCTGGAGGCGATTGCATCCAAGGTGCTCGATCACCCGCTTGTGAGCGATCTGCTTGCCGTGGGTGCGCTGGCGGCGGTGGCGGCCATTGCCGAGAGCGGAAAGGCCGATCCGGCCAAGGCCAAGAGCAAGGATGCGGTCAAAGCGGCGGGCAAGGCCGCGGCCGCAGCGATCGGAACCAGGCTGCTGAAGGAAGTGACCGGCGGCGGCGCCAAGAAGGCTTAAGCTGGCCGCCGCAGCAAGGTCAGGCGAGCGCGGCCGGTGTCGCGCTCCCCCAGGAGTTCATACTGGCTCGCGTCCACCGAGTCCCCGCGCTGCGTTTCGATCGCCAATATTCCTCCTTGGGCAAGCCACCCGCCCGCAGTGACGGCGTGCGCGACTTTCGTGCCCGAACCTTCGCCATAAGGAGGGTCCGCGAGGACGAGGTCGAAAGGTTGCCGCGGCGGTAGGCGCTCGGCGGAAGTCGCCAGCAGTTCGATGCTGACGCTGAACGTCTGGCTGTTACGTTCAATGGCCTTTCGCGCGGCGCTGTCCGTCTCGACGAACAGCGCGGTCGCTGCACCCCGCGACAGCGCCTCGAAGCCGAGCGCGCCAGAACCCGCATAAAGGTCCGCGACGCGCAGATCGTCGAAGCTCCCGAGCCTGCTCGTCAGCATGCTGAACAGGGTTTCGCGAGTCCGGTCGGCGGTCGGGCGGGTCGTGGCGCCCGCTGGTGCGAGCAGCGGGCGTCCGCGCCACTTGCCAGCGATGATCCTCACTTCAGCGAGGCGCGGAAGCGGAACAGGTCCTCACGCGGTACTTCAGCGACCTGGCCCGGCTCCAACTCATCGAGCGCGAGTGGACCGTAGCTGGTTCGGATCAGCCGGGAGACCTGCATTCCGAGCCAGGCCAGGACGTTGCGAACCTCCCGGTTCTTTCCTTCGGTCAGAGCCATCTCGATCCACACGTTGGCGCCGGTGCGCCGCTCCAAATTGGCGTCGATGCTGCCGTAGCGGACCCCCTCGATCTCGACGCCTTCGCTCAACCCTTCGAGCTGTTCCTGCGTCACGTCGCCAAACGCGCGGGCGCGGTAGCGGCGGACGACGCCGGTCTTCGGGAGTTCGAGCTGGCGCTTGAGCTCACCGTCGTTGGTAAGCAGCAGCAGTCCCTCGGTCATGAAATCGAGCCGGCCAACCGGCATCACTCGCGGCAGCCCGGGTGGGAGGCGGTCGTAGATCGTCGGGCGTCCCTTGGGATCGTTGGCGGCGGTCAGGCAGCCCGCGGGCTTGTAGAATCGCCACAGCCGCGCGCTCTCCGGTGGGCGGACGGGCTTGCCGTCGACGGTCACGCCGTCCAGCGCTTCGAGGATCGTGGCAGGTGTATTCAGCACGTTGCCGTCCAGCGCGATTCGCCCTTCCGCAATCATCCGTTCGATTTCCCGGCGAGAGGCGACCCCTGCGCGAGCGAGCAGCTTGGCGATGCGTTGCGGTCCGGCACTCGGGACGGACGGCTTGCCGCTGGGCCCAGCGGCTGCCGAACCGCCCTTTTTCTGTGTCCGCTTTTGCGGCACAGGTGCGGCTCTCGTTCGTTCCGGGGGCAAGTTCAATTCCTTGAGACAGGGGTGCCTGGGTGCTGTTCAGCAAGCGCAAGCGGATCGTCAAGCGCATCCTCATCGTCGAGGACGAGCCGCTGGTCGCGTTCGACAACGAAACAATGGTGACGGACGCCGGTTACGACGTAGTCGCGACCATTGATACGCATGCCGAGGTGCTGCGGGTCCTCGACAGCGAGTCCGAGCGGCTTCCGTCGGGCGGCGACGAGGACGAGGACCCGCGCGGCGTCGACCTGATCCTTACGGACATCAGCCTGGCAGGCGACCAGGATGGCTATGCTGTCGCGCGCGAAGCCCGCAAGCGCGGCATTCCGGTGCTGTTCGTCAGTGCCACGCCGCCCGAAGGCGCGGAGGAGATCGCGCTTGGCTATATGCTGAAGCCCTATCAGGAGCGAACACTGCGGGCTGCGCTTCGCGAAATCGAAAAGCGGCTTGCCGGCGAGCGCACCAAGAAGGTCGATGGAATGGTGCTCTACGACGCGGCGCCGGGGCCGGTTTAGTCGAGCGCCTCGTCAAGCAGGCGGTGGAAGTCCGCAATGCCGGACTCGAGCGTGCCGAGCGTCACCTCCTGGATCAGCCCCGATGCGAGGCCTTGGTGGCATAGCGCGGCCGCGCGAAAGTCCTCGGCCCCGAAGGTGCCGCCATCGAGCAGGTCCCAGCTCTTGCGCCAGTGCGCCTCGGCTTCGTTGGTCTGCGGTGGCTCCGGAATCAGCATGAGATCCTCGACCCGCGTGTGCCCGACGTCCTGCGGATAGCAGAGCAGGACGTTGATGTAGTCGGGCGAGACGATGATCACGCTGTTCGGGAAGAGGTGGTAGGTAAAGGTCGCGGCGCGGCGGATCTGCGCCCAGTCGTCCGGGTCGAGGCGCGCGAGATAGTCGGTGCGGCCGACGACGGCGCGCTGGTGGCGACCGATCCGGTCGGCCACCGTGATTCCGTCGGCGAAGAAGGTCGCGATGGTTGCGGCGTGAAGACGCTGGACATGGTAGCTTTCGAGGAAGGCGTCGATCACCAGCTTCCAGTTGGCGGCGACCTCATGCGTGCGTCGCTGGTAGAGGTGCAGGCCGGACAGCCCGAAGGCCTCCATGTCCGCCTCGAGCACGCTCACTCCGGAGAAATCGCAATCAGGATTGCGCGAGAACCAGATCAGGCCGCCGCTTTCCATCGCGGCGAAGCGGGCGAGTGGCATCGTTTCCTTGACCAGCCCCGGGAAGCAGTCCGGGCGAGGCACGGCGGCAAGGCGGCCGTCGGCGCGATACGCCCAAGCATGATAAGGGCAGACGATACGGGCGGCGGGGACCGGTTCGTCGGCTTCCAGCAGGCGCGTGCCGCGATGCCGGCAGACGTTGGCGAGCACGTGCACCTGTCCGTCACCGTCACGGCTGACGATCAGCGGAAGGCCGTAGTCGTCATGGGTGACCGCCATGTTGGCACGCGGCAACAGCGCCGAGGGACCTAGCAGCAGAGGCTCGTTTGCGAAGACGGTGGACTGCTCGCGCCGGAAGCGGTCAGCGTCGGTATAAAGGCTGGCCGGAAGACGCTTGACGCCAGCGCCGAGCATGGCCTCCCCGCGAGCGAGCTGGCCCACCAAGTCGTGCTGGCCGGCGGTCGGCCGCGATGAACGGAGCGGTGCATCCATCGCAACGGACAGTGCGCCTGTTGCACGGCCCATGCAAGCGGGTAGGGTCGGAGCCGATTTTTCGGGAGGTGACTGTGGCGGGTGCGGCAACAACGGCGGACGGGAAGCCGGAGAGGCCAAAGGGCTGGCGACTGCTCAAGATCGCGCTGTCCAATCGCAAGTCCGCCACCATGCTGGTGTTCGGCTTTTCCTCCGGCCTTCCCTTTGCCCTGTTGATCGGGACGCTGAATGCCTGGCTTGGTGAAGTCGGAGTCAAACTGGCGACGATCGGCGTGCTCTCGTGGATCGGGCTGAGCTATTCGTTCAAGTTCCTCTGGTCGCCGCTCGTAGACCGCTTTCCGCTGCCGGGGCTTGATCGGCTGGGGCAGCGCAAGAGCTGGATCCTGCTCTGCCAAATCCTGCTGGTGCTGTCCTTCGGGGGGCTGTCGCTGACCGACCCGACGACGGCGATCGGCAACTTTGCCCTGTTCGCCTTCATGGGGGCGCTCGCTTCAGCGACGCAGGACATTGCCATCGACGCCTGGCGGATCGACCAGGCGGACGAGGAAAGCCCGATCGAGTTGATGTCCGCGCTGAACCAGTTCGGTTTTCGCACGGCGTCGATCGTCGGCGGAGCCATCGCACTGGTGCTGGCCGCGCGGATGAGCTGGCCGAGCGTCTATCTGGTCATGGCGGGCCTGCTGCTGCTCGCGGCCTTCGTCACACTGCGCGCTCCCGACAAGCAACGTTCCGAGCGTTCGGCCATGTATGCCGCCCTTGCGGAGCCGGGCGCGCTGAGCCCCGCCATGCGCGGCCTGGCCATCGGTATCGTCGGGGTCAGCTGGGCCTGGGCGATCCTGTCGGTGGTCCGTTTCATGGTCTCGATGTTGAGCACGCCCGCGGGGACAACGCCCCCGTCTGTGTCCGACTTCACCAAGGCTTATGGCCCGTGGATCATTGTTGCCACAGTGTTCGTGCCGCTGCTCGTCGCCGCGACCAACAACTGGATGAAGGCAAACAGCCGCGGGGTCCTGACCAGCGCGGACACCCGGACCGGCCCCGGTCGAACCGTCGCCAACCACCTCTACTCGGCGCTGGTCGCGCCGCTGGCGGAACTGTCAGGCCGGCTTGGCATGGGCACCCTGATCATCATCGGGTTCATCCTGACCTACGCCCTTTGCTACAACATCTGGGCGAGCTTCGCTTACCCCTTCTACCTCGATCACCTCCACTACACGAAGGATGAGGTGGCGTTCGCGTCCAAGATCTTCGGCATCGTCATGACGATGCTGGGCATCGCGCTGGGCGGCGTTCTGTTCGCGCGCATCGGCCGATTCCCCACCGTCTTTCTGGGCGCGCTACTGCCGCCGTTGGGCAACCTGCTTTATGCCGATCTGGCCGAAGGCAGCCCGATGATCGATGCTTTCTCCCGCCTCGTCGGGCTCGATGCGCTTGCGGTGGCGCTGGGCAGTAATGAGCGAATGGTGCAGCTGCTGGTCGCGATCTGCTACGAGAACGTGACCACCGGCTTGGCCCTGACTGCGTTCGTCGCTTACGTGTCGAGCATCGTCAGCAAGGAATATGCGGCGGTGCAGTACGCCCTGCTATCCTCCCTGCTGTCGCTGGTGGGCACCTTGGGTCGCGGCGTGACTGGGGAAGCGTTCGACCGCTTCGGCTATCCGCTGGTATTCCGCTGGACCGCGGCCACGGCAGTTCTGTCGGTGCTCTTCGTGGTGCTCGAATGGGCGCGGGTCAGCGCGCGCGAGCGTCGGGAGCGGGCCGAGCTGCAAGGTGACGAAGGCACGAAAGCGACCGAGGCGCTTGGCGAAACGGGGGAGCCTGCCCGTTAGTCGGGAAGTTCTCCGTTGAGTGCGAGTACTTCGCCAGCGAGGTAGAGGGAGCCGGCAATCAGGATCGGCTCATCGGCAGGAATCGACGCGATCGCAGCGGTGACGTTCGGGAATGCTTTGGCAGCAAGACCCAGATCGCGGGCAATGGTGGCGAGCACCTCCGGATCCTGAGCCAACGGGTGGCTGAAACCGACGCTGTGCACGGCCACTGCCACCTCACGAAGAGGTGAGAGCAGGCCAGCCGCGTCCTTGGTGCTCAGCACTCCGGTAATGAGGTGAAGCGGCCGACCGGCCGTCAGACCGGCCATGCTGGTCGCCAGCACTTGTGCCGCCTGCGGGTTGTGACCGCCGTCGAGCCAGACCTCGCGGGTGCCGATCAACGGGCCTGGAGCCAGGAGCTGGAGCCGCGCCGGCCATCGTGTGTCCCGCATGGCGGAGGCGAGCGCGTTGTCGTCGATCCGAAGGCGGCGCTGGTGCCGGAGCAGCGCGATCGCCAGTCCAGCGTTCATCAATTGATGTTCGCCCGCCATAGTGGGCAGCGGCAAGGTCAGTGAACCGGCGCCGTCGCGGTAATGCAGTAGCTCAGCCTCAACCCCGATGTGCCAGGCCTCACCTTGGGCCAGCACCGGCGCGCCCGCGGAGCGCGCGACGGCGGCGATGCGCTCACGGACGGGTGCATCGTAGGCAAGCGTCACCAGCGGCACGTCCTTTTTGGCGATGCCTGCTTTTTCGCCCGCGATATCTGCCAGCTTGTCGCCCAGCCATTGCTGATGGTCGAAGCCGAGGGCGGCGATGCCCGTGATCAGCGGATGGCCTATCAGGTTGGTGGCATCGAGCCTGCCGCCCATCCCGACCTCCAGCACGAGCGCGTCAGCTTGTGTCCGAGCGAAGGCGAGGAAGGCGGCGGCGGTGGTCACCTCGAAGAAGCTCGGCTCAATGCCCTGGCTCGCGTCCAGCACCTCGGCGAGCAGCGCCGCCAGAGCGGCGTCTTCGATCAGCTTTCCAGCCAGTCGGATGCGCTCGTTGAACCTGACCAGATGAGGCGAGGTGAAGACGTGGGTGCGATGCCCCGCCGCTTCCAAGGCTGTGCGGAGGAAGGCGCAGGTCGAACCCTTGCCGTTGGTGCCTGCGACATGGAAAACGGGTGGCAACCGGTCCTGCGGGCGCCCAAGACGGTCGAGGAGGGCGCTGATCCGCTCCAGGCCGAGGCGGTCGCCGCCGGGGCTGAGCGCCGCCAGCCGATCTAGCTGCGCCTGCACGCCCGGATGGTCCGAGCGGGCACCGTCGGCCATCAGGCGGCTTCCTGCTCCGGTGCCAGATAGGTGATGAGCCTGGCGACGGTGTCGCGCAGTTCGCCACGCGGCACGACCATGTCGACCATGCCGTGATCCCGCAAATATTCGGCGCGCTGGAAGCCTTCCGGCAATTTTTCGCGGATGGTCTGTTCGATCACTCGCTGGCCGGCGAAGCCGATCAGAGCGCCGGGCTCTGCCAGCTGGACGTCTCCGAGCATCGCATAGCTGGCGGTGACTCCACCGGTGGTGGGGTCGGTCAGCACGACGATGTACGGCAGGCCGGCCTCTCGCAATTGAGCGAGCGCGACCGTGGTGCGCGGCATCTGCATCAGGCTCAGGATGCCCTCCTGCATGCGCGCACCGCCGGCGGCGGTGAACATGACGTAGGGCGCGCGCGCCTGAAGCGCGGCTTTGACGCCGGCAACGAAGGCCGACCCTACGGCGACACCCATCGACCCGCCCATGAAGGCGAAGTCCTGCACGCCGACGATGGCCTCACGCCCGCCGATTGAGCCGCGGGCGTTGAGCAGCGCGTCCCGCTCGTCGGTCGACGTGCGGGCGGCCTTGAGCCGATCGACATAGCGCTTGGTGTCGCGGAACTTGAGAGGGTCCTCGCGCACCTCAGGGGAAGGGAGAAGCTCATACTCTCCATCGTCGAACAGGATGGAAAAGCGCTGGTTGGCGCGGATTCGATCGTGGTGATCGCAGCGCGGACATACCCAGAGATTGTCCTCCCACTCCTTGATGAAGACCATCGTCCCGCAGGTCTTGCACTTGTGCCACAGGTTCTCGGCCGCCTGCCGCTTGGGCAGGAAGGAGATGCTGTTGCGGACGCGGGTGAGCCAACTCATGGGCAAAATCTCTGTTTCAACGGTTGCGGCGGACTAACGCCGCTGGGGGTTAGAGGGAAGCGGCGATCGCCTTGGCGGCGGCGCCGGGATCAGTCGCTCCAGTGATCGGACGGCCGATGACAAGCATCGACGCTCCGGCGGCAAGCGCATCGGCCGGGGTCATGACCCGCTTCTGGTCGCCCGTGTCGCTGCCCACTGGACGGACGCCTGGAACGACGAAAAAGCCGCTCGGCCAGGCCGCGCGTGCTGCGGCGACCTCGGCCCCGGAGCAGACGATCCCGTCGCAACCGGCCGCCCGGGTAAGCTCCGCCAGGCGGCGGACCTGCTCGCCCGGTACACCGTCGACCCCGATGGAGGTGAGATCGCCTTCATCGAGGCTGGTGAGGACGGTAACCGCAACCACCTTGGTGTCAGCCGGAGCTGCGGCCCGGGCGGCCTCGAGCATCGCCTTGCCACCGGCCGCGTGCACGGTGAGCACGGCTGGGCGCAGCGGCGCGAGTGCCTCGACTGCCTTGGCGACGGTGTTGGGAATGTCGTGCAGCTTGAGGTCGAGGAAGATGGGGAGCCCCTCGACAGCAAGACCCCGCACGCCGCCGGGCCCGTTCGCAGCAAAGAATTCGAGGCCGAGCTTGATGCCGCCGACGTGCGGACGGGCAGAGCAGGCAATGCGCTGGGCACGTGCAAGGTCGGGCGTGTCGACCGCGACGAAAATCGGGCTGGTCATGCTGCGGTGAGGTCGTCGGTGGTGCCGGGGGCGGGCGGGTTGACGATTGTCTCGGGTGGACGTTGGGCGACGGCGATCCGCCGCTTCAGCGCCCAGATGCGGCCGCGCAGGACCAAGAATGTTGGAAGGAAGCCGATGAGGAAGGTGATCAGGATCAGCAGCGGGATCTTGATGTCCGCCTGAAACGGTCCCCACAGGTTGAGGGTGACGTCCGACCAGTTGTTTCGTCCGAGGATCGCCAGGAACACGGCGACGACCACCCAGAATAGCGTGCGCAGGAACTGCATGGCTTGGCTTCCTAGGACAGCCGTGGGGTCTTTTCCAGCTTCAGTGCGTTCGTCGCTGCAACCTGTCGCCCTGCCGCAGCCGTGCGGCGGGCCCGTTGAGCGTTTCCCACCTGACCGCCAAGAGATTGGTTCCGGGGAGGAATATACACTGAAGAAGACTAGCCTGCTGGGGGCGAGTGCGGTGCTGCTGGTCGGCGCCGCCATCGCCAGTGTCCGGGTCGTTGACAATGGCGCGGCGGCGCACGGGCGCGGCTCGCCGCCGGTTGCCGCGGCGAATCTGGCGCTCGCCAAGGTCTCGCCGGAGGCGCGGCGCGACATCAATTACGCGCAGCTGGATGCGCGACTGAAGCAGTTGGTGACCAAGCCTGGCATGGTCGGGCTGGCGGTCGGAATTGTTGAGAATGGCCGCATCACCTTCGTGAACGGCTATGGCGAGACCCAGGCGGGCACTGGCGACAAGGTCACTCCGCAGACCGTCTTCCGCTGGGCGTCGTGCAGCAAGGGCGTTGCCGCCACGATGGTCGCCAAGCTGGCCGAGCAGGGCAAGGTCAAGCTGGACGCGCCGGTCGTCAACTATGCGCCAGGGCTCAAGCTGCCCGCCGCCGCCGAATATCGGGCGACCGTCAGCGACCTGCTCAGCCACCGGCTCGGACTGCCCAAGCACAGCTTCGATAACAAGCTGGAAGAAGGCGAGCCGGTGCCGATGCTCAAGGCGCAGCTTGCGACCATCGGCCTTGGTTGTGCGCCGCACAGCTGTTGGAGCTACCAGAATGTCGCTTACGACGGCGCCAGCGACATTGTCGCGCGGGCGACTGGCAAGTCTTATCAAGAGACGGTTCGCGAGCAATTGTTCGGACCGATCGGAATGACCTCGGCCAGCATGACTCGTGAAGGGCTGATGTCCTCGCCCAGCTGGGCCCGGCCGCACAGCATCGGCCGCCGGCCGCTAGAGGTGACCGAACCTTACTATGACGTGCCCTCAGCAGGCGGGGTCAACAGCAACATCAAGGACATGGCGCTGTGGATGATCGCCCAGACGGGCGCGATGCCCAGCGTATTGTCGCCGCGGGTGCTGAACGCGCTGCACGCGCCGCTGGTCAAGACGCCGGGTGAGCGCGCGCGAATGCGCAAGTTTCTGGAGCGGCTGGGCGATGCCTATTACGGCCTAGGCTGGCGCAGCTATGACTATGCCGGGCACAATATCGTCGGGCACCGGGGCGGCATCAACGGTTATCGCTCCCTGATCCTGTTCGATCCGGCCAAGAAGAGCGGCGTCGTGGCGCTGTGGAACAGCAACACCAACCAGCCCGGCGGCCTCGAATTCGAGGTCATGGACATGCTCTACCACCTGCCGTTCCGCGACTGGCTGGAGCTCAGCAAGACACGCAGCCGATTGGTCGAACCGACGGACGACACCGAGGACAGCGGCAGCACGCAGGTGGCGTCGCGCAGTGGCGGCGGTCTCAGCCGGAGCCGCTGAGCCTCAGCGACCAGTTTGCTCTTGTAGTCGCTGGATCTGCGCACGCTGCCGGCGGCTCTCGATCCACCGCAGCAGCATGCCGACGATCGAGGCTGCCATTCCCGCGATCAGGGCTGGACGATGCCAGGAGGGGTCATTGGGCTTGGGCCAGGCGACCAGGCCCAGCAGGATCACGCTGACGATGGAGATAAGGTAGCCGATGCCGCGCATTGCTGCTCCCAATGTGACATCCATGTGAAAGGTTCGTCAGCGGAACAAGCGAGCGTGGGCGCCGGTTTCAACGGCTCGTATTCCAAGGAGGCCTGAATGCCCGACGCCGTCACCCTGCTCAAAGAAGATCACCGCAAGGTCGAGGATCTGTTCAAGCAATTCGAGGAAGCCAAGGGCGACGGCCGCAAGCGCAAGATCGCCGAACAAATTGCCGCCGAGCTGATCGTCCACACTCAGATCGAGGAAGAAATCTTCTATCCCGCGTGCGAGGGGAAGGTCGAGGACGCCGACATCAAGGAGGCCTATGTCGAGCACGATGCGGCCAAGGTCCTGGTCGCGGAGATCATCGCCGGCGGTCCGGATGACGACTATTACGAATCCAAGGTGCACGTGCTGCAGGAAGAGATCGAGCACCACGTGAAGGATGAGGAGCGCTGGCTGACCGGCGTGTTCAGCCAGGCCAAGCGGCACGGCGTAGACATGGACAAGCTCGGCGACGAGCTCGCGGCCCGCAAGGCCGATTTGATGGGCGGAATCGAGAAGAACGGCCTGCCCGAGATCAAGCTGTCGACGATGGAAGACGTCAAAGTCTAGTCGACGGGGTCGAGGTCAGGTTGCTGAACAGATAGGCGAGCGGCACGGCCAGGTAGGTGGCGGCGAGCGGCAGGAGCAATACCTGCCCGCCCGCTGCGATCATCATCACCAGCGGTGGAATGCACAGCAGCAGCAACATAGTCAGGACCAGCGGCCCGGACCCTTCGCGAATGGTGTCGGACAGACGCTCGCGCTCTCTGAACAGCCGGGTCAGCAGTGCGACCATGCAGCTGGTCGACCGACGGCAGAAAGCCGGAACCATGGCATGGATCAGGCAGGCAATGGCCGCCGCGAGCAGCAAAACGGACACGAGCGCCGCAAAGCGGAGGTGCTGGAAGTAGCTTTCACCGGCCTCTTGCAGGTGCTCGCGACTGATTACGACAACAGGAACACGGTCGCTCATTCCGCAATGCAATGCGGAAGACGGTGCCCGGGCAAGCCTCTGGGCGACAAGCGGGCGCAGCAACTCTCCCGAATGAAGCCGGCGCCGCGCGGGGGAGCGCGGCGCCGGCGGGTCGCGGCGGCAAGGGGGAGGGCCGTCGCTTAAGCTGCATCAGGCGCCGATAAGAACGGGCGTCCCGACGCTGGTCACCTGATAAAGCTTGGCCGCGAACGCGCTCGGCAGACGCACGCAGCCGTGGCTGGCGGGTTCGCCCGGGTTGCGGCCAGCGTGCAGTGCAATTCCGTAGGTATCGATCCGCTGCATGAACGGCATGGCGGCGTTGTCGTACTTCTTGCTGCGGTACATCGGCTGTTTTTCCAGCACGTTGAAGATGCCGGTCGGGGTGTCCTTGCCGGGCTTGCCGCTCGAGATGGTGGTGACTCCGACCAGGCGATCACCGCGATATACATATGCCATCTGGTCGGTCAGGCTGACGACCACGCGGGCGGGCCCGCTGCCAGGGTCGTTCGCCCAGACATATTGCCCGGGCTTGAGGACCTTGGGTCCGAAGGTGTCCATCATGTCCATTCGAGCGGTGTCGGCCGCACTGGCCGCCGCCATCTTAGCTTCTTCCGTTTCCATCGAGGCCGAGGCGGCAGTGGGAATTGAAAGGGCGAGCATCCCCGACGCCGCCAGCGCAATCGCTAGCTTGTTCATCTTTACACCTGCAAAATTCAGTTGACTTCTTTTGAAAGTAGAACGGAGCAGGTGCGCGACTGTTCCTGTGATGACGCTTGCGGAACGGAGATTCTCGTTGGAATGCAAGGAAAAGCCCCGCTTCCAAAGGGTGGAAGCGGGGCTTTTGAGAAACCAGTGCCGATTCGGATCAGACGTGGGCGCTCAGGAACTTCTCCAGCTCGGCACTGCCGCCGATCTGCTCTCCATCGACCCAGATCAGCGGTGTGGTTGCGACACCGTGCTCCTGCTTGAAGTCCTCGACCTCCTCACGGCTGGAAAGGATATGCTCTTCGACGTCGAACCCGTTCTCGTCGAGCAACTCCTTGGCGCGACGACCGAACGGACATTCGTGGTCAGGCAGGATCATTCGGTAAATGACGGCGGACGGCATAACGGGCTCCTTGATGGATTATCCCTATGCAGCGCGTCATCGCCGCCGCGGTTCCGTCAGCCCACGCTGACGAAGCTGTCGAGCACGCGCTTGCGGCCGGCGTGCTCGAAATCGATCTCGAGCTTGTTTCCTTCAATGAGCGCAATGGTCCCGTAGCCAAACTTGCCGTGGAACACGCGCTGGCCCAGCGAAAGGTCGTCGCGTCCCTTGTTGCCGAGGCTGACGGCGCTCGCGCGGACCTCCACGGGCGGTCGGACCACCCCCGCGCGGTGCGCTGGACGCCCAGTGCGGTCGTCGAGCTGGGCACGGAAATCCGACGCAGCGCGCTGGAAGCCCGGGCCCCGCGAGCTTGCACGGGCGACATGGGCGAACGGGTCGCCATACTCGCTCCACTGCGCCCGCCAGAGTGACTCACCGCCAGTCATGGTGGTTTCCTGCTCGACATGATCGGCCGGCAATTCGCTGATGAAACGGCTGGGGATGGAACTGGTCCATTGGCCATAGATGCGGCGGTTCGCGGCGTGGAAGATGGTCGCCTGGCGCCGCGCCCTGGTGATCGCGACGTAGGCAAGGCGTCGCTCCTCCTCCAGGCTGGCGAGGCCGCCCTCGTCAACGGCGCGCTGAGACGGGAAGACGCCTTCTTCCCAGCCAGCGAGATAGACGATCGGGAATTCCAGGCCCTTGGCGGCGTGGATGGTCATCACAGTCACCTTTTCACCGCCGCGGTTGGAGTCGTTGTCCATCACCAGGCTGACGTGTTCGAGGAAAGCGGAGAGATTTTCATATTCCTCCATCGCGCGGGCAAGCTCGGCGAGGTTTTCGAGCCTGCCCGCAGCTTCGGCGGAACGTTCTGCTTGAAGCATGGCGGTGTAGCCGGATTCCTCGAGCATCAGGCGGGCGAGTTCCGCATGCGGGGCTGAGCGGTTGGCGTGGGGTTCGGCCGGCACGTTTGCGCCGTCCGTCGCCGTGGAGAGATGCATTTGCCGCCAGCGCGCGAAGTCACCAACGAACCTGCCAAGACTGCGGCGCGCCTGCGGGGTCATTTCGTCGGAGTCGAGCATCTGCGCGGCGGCGAGCAGCAGCGGAAGGCCCGCGCCTCGGGCGTGGCGATGGATGGCGGCTACCGCCTTGTCGCCCAGCCCGCGCTTGGGTGTGTTGACGATCCGCTCGAACGCAAGGTCGTCGGCGGGCGACTGGATCAGTCGCAGATAAGCGAGCGCGTCGCGAATCTCGGCGCGCTCATAGAAACGGAAGCCGCCGACGATCTGGTAGGGGAGGCCGATGGCGATGAAACGCTCCTCGAATTCGCGGGTCTGAAAGGACGCGCGGACGAGGATGGCGACATCGTCGGGACTGCCGCCCGAACGCTGGTGGGCCTCGACGTCCTCGCCGACGCGGCGGGCTTCTTCCGGGCCGTCCCAGACGCCCACCACCTTCACCTTGTCGCCGGCGTCGACCTCGGTCCACAGGGTCTTGCCGAGGCGGCCGCTATTGTGGGCGATAAGGCCGCTGGCGGCACCCAGGATGTGCGGGGTCGAGCGATAGTTCTGCTCAAGTCGGATCACCGCCGCTCCGGGGAAATCCTGCTCGAACCGCAGGATGTTGGCGACCTCCGCGCCGCGCCAGCTGTAGATCGACTGGTCGTCATCGCCGACGCAGCAGAGGTTCCGCCGCGGTTCGGCCAGCATCTTCAGCCACTCATACTGGACGGCGTTGGTGTCCTGATATTCGTCGACCAGTATGTAGCGAAAACGCTCCCGATACTGCTCGAGCACGTCCGCATGGGTGCGGAACACCGTCAACATGTGCAGCAAGAGGTCGCCGAAGTCGCAGGCGTTGAGCGTTTTCAAGCGCTCCTGGTACTGGGCGTAGAGCTCACCGCCGCGACCATTGGCGAACGCCTCACTTTCGCCCGCGTCCACGTCGGCGGGGACGAGGCCCTTGTTCTTCCAGCGGTCGATGCAGGAGGCGAGCTGGCGGGCAGGCCAGCGCTTCTCGTCGAGGTTCGCAGCCGTGATGAGCTGTTTCAGCAGCCGCAGCTGATCGTCTGTGTCGAGGATGGTGAAGTTGCTCTGCAGCCCAGCCAGTTCGGCATGGATGCGCAGCATCTTGGCGCCGATCGAATGGAAAGTGCCGAGCCAGGGCATGCCCTCGATCGCGCCCCCACTGATACGGCTGACCCGCTCCTTCATCTCGCGGGCGGCCTTGTTGGTGAAGGTAACGGCAAGAATCTGGCTCGGCCAGGCGCGGCGCGTGGCGATCAGGTGCGCGAGGCGGGCGGTCAGCGCTGCCGTCTTGCCGGTGCCCGCCCCGGCGAGGACCAGCACTGGACCATCGGTGGTCAGCACGGCCTCACGCTGCGGCGCGTTCAGGCCTTGCAGGTAACCAGGCTCGGGTTGAGCGGCGGGAGCGAGTACGGGTTCGGACACTTTGCCGAGGTAGGGCGCGCGGAACGAAACGGCAACTTGCGAGAAAGTTATGGGAGCGGCATGTTACGCCCAATTTCCCCGTTATCCACAGCCTTGGCGCTTTCGATTCCGCTTTGCGCGACTCGGAAAGAGGGTCATCTTACAAGGGTGATCGGGGGCAGCAGCCCCGGCCGGAAGGGCCCGGAACCGCAAGGAACCGGAAACAACTGGAAGGGGACCAAGCATCCGATCTCCGCCGGCGAAGGCGCCGGAGTGGAATTCACGGGCACGAAGGCTTCCCCAGGATGCCGCCGGTCCCGAGGAGGATCTCCGGAGAGCGATGTCGGCAAGAGGCGCCGGAAGAGATGGTCTTCTTCGCTTCGCACGAATGACCGGTCTTCGGATCGAACAGGACGGCGAGACGAGCGATCATCCCAAGAAGGGCCGCGGAACGACAGGCGATGGTCTGGTGGTCGCAAGACGCCAGGCTCGGTCCGAGGCTCCGGCAAGTCTGGGTTGGACACCGCAAGGTCGAAGATCCGGACGGCAGGAGATGAAGACAGCCGAAGCGAAGTCACCACGCCGCAAGGAGAGGTGGCCGCAAGAAGGGCTTTCGCAAGGAAGCCTGGTAGGCGAGCGACGGCAGAACCGATTTCGACAGGGCAGCCTTTCGCAAGGGGGGCAGGCCAGTCGGGGCGGGGAGAAGGGCTTCCGATGAGGAAGCGACGCTTGAAACGAACGCGACGCCTGAGCTGGTATGCAAGGATCGTGAAAGGGGAGGGTCCCAAGGCCCAACCGCGAAGCGAACACCGGCTGATCCAAGACTCGGCGCAGTGGGGGCTGGCAGCGATGCCGGCCCCCATTTCGCGTTGTGGGTCCCCGCAGGCGGATGAGCGCGGTCGAAGTCGTGATAGCGCGAGCAACTACAGCCCGCAGGAGAGCCGGAATCTTGGGCGGCACTAACGATAAGGGCGGCGGCATCGCTGCCACCGCCCTCACCACACGCTTAATTTGACGAGGACCTAGTCCAACATGCTTTGCGGCACCTTGCCGCCATTGGCAGCGAGCTGCTTCATTGTTGCCTTGTGCAGCCAGATGTTCATCTCGGCACTGCCGTCGAGCTGGCCGGTGTAGCCGAGCTCCTTCGCCAGTTCCTTGCGGTTATCGAGGCTGGAATCGATGCCGAGCAGCTTCATCAGGTCGACGATCGACGTCTTGTAGTTGAGCTGCGGATTGCCCTTCTCCTGGGAAATCTGCTGCAACACCTGGTCGACATCGACCTGCTGTTGCTGCGGCTGCTGTGCCGTCGCGACTCCACCCTGCTGCTGCTGCTGCTGCGCCGGGGGGCCGCCAGCCATGCCGGCGGGGATCTGCGGACGCTCGGTCGGGGCGGCCGCCTTGTGACCGAAGATGGCGTCCTTGATCTTGCCAAAGAGGCTCATGGCTCAGGCCTCCATGCCGTGCTTGAGCGAGCTGACCTTGTCATGGCCCTGGCGCACCGACTGATAGGCGCGCTCGATCGCTGAGCGGCTTTCGGTTGGAAGATCGTCACTTTTGAGAGCGGCTTCGAACTTCTCCTTAAGATAGTCCTCGCCGCGCTCGACCTCGTTGATGATCGCCTTGTCGTCGCGTCCGGTGACGGCGGCCTTCAGGTCCAGGAAGCGCTGGTGGGTCGAGCCAAGAAAGCTGCCGTCGTCGGGCGGGTTGCCGCCAAGCCGTCGGATCTCCGAACGCAGGTTTTCGACGACCTGGCTGCGATCATCGGCCATCGAGCGGAACAGCTGCTGGAAGTTGCTGGACTCCGCGTTGCTCGCCGCATCGCGATAGCCGTTGATGGAGTCGATGAGGGTGGTGGTGAGGGTCTCGAGGGTCGTGGTACCGGTCTCGGCCATCATTATTCTCCTTACGTGAGTGATTGGCCTGCAAACGCACGGTACCCCCGTGGGGTTCGGCTGCCCTGGATTAAAAGCGATGGGGTGCCTGAGAGGCGCGGTGAGGCCGAGCCTTCCGAGCAAGTGGCAGGGCCGCGGCGGGCGTGCCACAATCATCCTGGCGAGTTGAAGGGCAGGGCTCGGGTTCGTCGCGACATTCGCTGTTCCTTCTGGCGGCGAGTGGCGCCGTGCTGCAGCCGGCCTTCAATTGGCTGGCCGGCGGGACATGCTGGAAGGTTGCTGGCTACCGGGCTAGGCAAGGGACAATAGGGAGGAATATTCGATGCGCAGTTTTCGATTGCTGACAGCCGCGGCCTTGCTTGGCGGATTGGCGATGGCGCCGCTTGCTGCCGCTCCGAACCCGACCATCGCCCAAGCCGTGGCGGCGACCGCCAACCGCAGCGCCGACAATGTCGCGCTCGACGCCGGTCGCAAGCCTGCCGAGTTGCTCAGCTTCTTTGGCGTTCGACGCGGAATGCGTATCCTCGATATGTTCGGGCTCAACGGATATTGGGCCGAGATCAATGCGCCGGTCGTCGGCCCACGGGGCCTGGTCACGGTCTGGCAGCCAACCCAATTTTATACCCAGCACGGGCTCGACACCTGGCAAAAGGGTGCCGGGCGCCTGAGCAACGTGGCAGTGATCGTCAGCCCCTTCGAAGCGCCGGTATGGCCAGATCGGGCTTACGACTTCGCGCTGATCAACCTGGATTACCACGACACCTACTGGCAGAGCGCCCAGCGCGGTATTCCGCGGATGGACCCGAACGCCTTCGTCCAGAAGCTGTTCGCGGCGATAAAGCCCGGCGGAGTGGTCGGCGTTGTCGACCATGTCGCCGTGGCTGGCAGCGATCCACGCCAGAGCGTCGAGGCGCTGCACCGAATCGATCCGGCGATCATCCGTGCCGATTTCGAGCGGGCGGGGTTCAAGCTGGAGGCGGAGAGCCCGTTGCTCCGCAATCCGGCCGACGATCACAGCAAGCTGGTGTTCGACAAGAGCATCCGCGGGCAGACCGATCGCGTCGTCTACAAGTTTCGCAAGCCGCGATGAGCGTCGCGCCGCGCGCCGCAGGAAGTGAGTTGGCGCCAGCCAGCAGCAGCCGGGGTGCTTGGCTGATCCTTGGGGCATTGTTGGTCGGGCTGGTGCTGGGCGTGCTGGTGGGCAAGTCCGGCGATGGCTGGCGCGAGCCGGTGGTACAGGTCGCCAGCCTGGTCGGCGGATTGTGGCTCGACGGGTTGCGGATGACGGTCATTCCGCTGGTCATCGCCTTGCTGGTGAACGGCATCGTCGGCAGCGCGGACGCCGCCCGCGCCGGTGGCATCACGGCCAAGGCCATCGCCTGGTTCATGGGCTTTTACATCTTTTCCTCCGCGGTGGGCGGCTTCGGCATGAAGCTGCTCACCGACCTGTTTCCCTTGCCCGCGCAGGGCGCAGCGGCGCTCAGGGCAGGGCTGGCCGGGATCGACCAGAGCCAGACCGCGAACGCGGTGCCGACGGTTGCCGACTTCTTCAAGTCGATTATCCCGCCGAACCCCGTGGCAGCGGCGGCAAACGACCAGATCCTGCCGCTGGTCGTGTTCACGGTGATCTTTGCCTTCGCGCTGGCGAAGGTCGGCAGCGACAATCGTCGAGTGGCCCTGTCCTTCTTCCAGGCGATTGGCGATGCGATGCTGCGCGTGATCGGCTGGGTCCTGTGGCTCGCGCCCGCCGGTGTGCTGGCGCTGGCGTTCACCGTTGGGGCGGGGGCCGGTGGTTCGGCGTTGGGCGCGGTGGCGCATTATGTGGTGCTCGTGTCCTTGCTGGGCGTGGTGGTGACTCTGGCCGCGCTGGCAGTAGGGTTGCTGCTCGCACGCGTGCCGCCTGGGCGCTTGCTGAGCGCCATGGTCGGCCCGGCCGCGGTCGCTATTTCGACCCGATCGTCACTTGCCTCCCTGCCCGCCATGCTCGAGGCCGCGCGCCGGCTTGGGGTGGACGAGGGCAAGGCGGACATCCTGCTGCCAATGGCCGTGGCGCTGCTGCGGGCGACCGGGCCGGCCATGAACGTTGGCGTGGCCGTCTATGTCGCGCACTGGTTCGGCATTGCCCTGCCGCTGCCAGCGTTGATCGCAGGCATTGCCATTGGTGCGCTGGCCTCGATCGGTGCGGTGAGCCTTCCGGGACAGCTTAGCTTCTACACCTCGATCGCGCCGATCAGCCTGGCGATGGGGGTGCCGATCGAGCCGCTGGCACTGCTGATCGCGGTCGAGACCATTCCCGACATTTTCCGGACATTGGGCAACGTCATCGCTGACGTGTCGGTCACCGCCGCCATTGCCCGGTCGGAGGGCGATGACCTAACTGCCGAGCGGCCGTTGGACGATGGAGGAACGCCGTTGGTCGACCTGCCGAGCGTATCCGAAGGCCGGTAGAGTCGCGGTTCGGCTTGCAGCGGCCCGATGCTAGCTCGTCAGTGACGGAGCGAGGGCAGGACCCTGCTCAGGTCTTCTGACCGGCAGGGACTCGTTCCGTCACCTCTTTCCCGAGGGTATCCAAGTCGGTCGCCGATCCACCCGGATCAGCGGCCGGCGATGGCGCGCACGCTGTCCGCGTAAAGGCGCCCGACGGCTTGCTCCGTCCCGTCTGCAAGGCGGGCGATCCACCGGCCGGAGGGATTGCGCAGGAACCCGGTGATGAAGTCCCGCCGAACGATGGCGGAGCGATGAAGCCGTACGAACAGCTCGGGGTCGAGCCCATCCTCCAGCGCCGCCATGCTGTGATGGATGAGCCAGCTGCGTGGACCGACGTGCAACCGCATGTAGTCCCGCTCGGCCGAGACGCGGTCAATGTCCTTCACGGCAATGCGGACCAGGCCGCTCAGGTCGGAGGCCCAGAATTCCTCCAGGTAACGGCCCCGGTCAGCGGCTTCCTGGCCTGCATGCGGCGCGGCAGCGATACGGCGGACGTGGTCTCGCGCGCGGTCCAGCGCCCGCTCAAGGCGAGCAGGGTCAACCGGCTTCATCAGATAGTCGACCGCCTCAACCTCAAAGGCGGCCACCGCGAACTGGTCAAAGGCGGTGACAAAGACGACGGCCGGGGCGGGCCGTCGCTCGGCCAGCGCTCGAGCAACGTCGATGCCGTCCAGCCCGGGCATGGCGATGTCCAGCAGCAGAAGGTCGGGCGCAAGCGCCTCGCTCATCCGCACTGCGCCCTCCCCGTCGGAGGCGGTGCCGACGAGGTCGACGCCATCGCAGCGGGCGAGCAGCAGTTGCAGGCGTTCGGTGGCGAGCGGCTCGTCGTCGACGACGAGCACTCTCAGGGCTTGGTCATCCATCCTTGCCGGAATCATTCGTCATCGGGAGGGTCATCACTACTCGATAGCCACCTTCGGCCAAGGGGCCAAATACGCAGCGGGCTTCAGACCCGAACCGAACGGCGAGCCGCTGGCTGACGTTGGTCAGACCCACACCGGTGCCATCGGGCTGGGTCCGCTGGCGCGGTGATTTGAGGGCCACGCCGCCCCGATTGGTGATCTCGATCTGCAGCTGGCCTGGCTTCGGCTCGGTTGCGGCGATGCGCAACGTCACCTTGTCGCGGGTCGCCGAGACGCCATACTTGATCGCATTCTCGACGACCGGCTGCAGGATCAGGGCCGGCAGCAGGGCATGGCTGAGCTGCGCGGGGACGTCGATGTCGACCTTCAAACGGCGCGGAAAGCGGGTCTTCTCGATGTCGAGATATAGCCGCTGGAGCTCAATCTCCTCCGCTAGCGTGACGTCGGCGGTCGGATTAAGCGACAAGCTGGTTCGGAAGAAGGTCGATAGCTTGAGGATCATCGACTCCGCTTCCTGCGCCCGCCCGGCCATGACCAGCGAGGACAAGCTGTTCAGCGTGTTGAACAGAAAGTGCGGATTGACCTGATAACGAAGCGCCCGGACCTGCGCCGACTGCGCCGCGCTTTCGGCCTGAGCGGCGCGGCGTGACAAGGCCAGCGCCTGCCGCTGGCTCACCGAGGCGAGATAAAAGGCGCTCCAGGCGATGAAGAAGAACAGCCAGACGACGGTCGTGTCGGCCGTGAACCGCAGGCGGTCGCGTTCGCTCAGCTCGTTCATGCGCGGCGCGGTCAGAATGACCGGGTCGGTGGCGCGGCGTTCGATGCGGACCTGATCGCCTTTCTGCACAACCACGAAGCCTTCGCGGGTCTGGAAGCGGGTCTCCTCCTTGCTGCTCTTCAGATGGCCCTCCGTCGCGACCAGCAGCGTGGCAAGGGCGGCGGCGGCAAGCACGGAGCCGAGTAGCGCCACCACCGCCTTGCGGCCGAGGCCAGGACCCGGCGCGAAGAACTGGATGGCGCAGTAGACCGTGAAGGTCAGGACCATGCCGGCGGCCAGGGTAACCAGCTTGTTCTCGAGCACGGTTAGCGGATCGTCGCCAAGGAAGGCCCGCGCGACCACCGTCAGCGCATAGGCCAGCCAGAAACCGACAATCAGGAGGATCGCGCGCTTGAGGTCGCCAAAGCGGCGGGCGCCCGGTGGATCGAGCGATTCGATCGGAATGTCGACGGCGGAGAGCATGTTCATCGCCCGGCAATCTGCGCTTGCCTTGCGGGCCATGCAACGCCCGCTCGTCCGCCTGCCGAAATGAGGGGCCGACTGGTCGAACGGAACGGCGGTGCGCACGCGTTCGTTACGGTTGCAAAATTCCAGGAGAAGAGCGGATGTCCAACAACCAGCAGACGAGCACGCCTCCCGCCACTCTGTCCGGCGACCCGGAGCGAGAACTCGAGCGGAAGCTGCGCAAGAACCCCGACGACCTCGACGCCAAGGCCGATGTTGGCAGCGATGAATCGATGGACGCGTCCGATCCGCCGGCCGCGGCGCAGCCGGGACAGAATGATGATCCGGTGCCCTCGTCCGGTTTTCCCGGGTGAGAAGGTGGTCAAGGTGAAGTGCTGACGCGTTGCATTTGAGTGACGGTTCCACGGCTTGCGATGAGCTGCTGCGATCGCTCCTTGATGAAGACCCATGCCTCTGATTCAATGTGAGTGGGGATGGGATCTTGGTTAAGCATTGCGCAACCAGATGTGCCGCAAGGTCCCGACAGGCGTAAAGGAGTCGGGGTGATGAGCACGCGGAACAGCCAACCTGCTGGCGGTGCGCTGCTGTTGAGCGAGATCAAGGAGTTCGCCGCCTTTCCAAAGGCGACGCAGCGCTACGTACGCCGTTCGCTCGATGTGGCTTACGGCCGCCGTGACGCGCTTGGGTGCTGGGCCCGGGATGAGGGCGAAGCCGCTTCGATCCGTGCCCAGAGCTGCATCTACAAGCAGCTCGAAGCGCTCCGCCTCCAGATTCCTGATGACAGCGGTCTCGATACGATCGACCCGTTCATGGGCGCGCTGATCACGGTTGCGGCATTCGACCTCGGCCAGGATCGCCTGCTCAATTTCGCGGCATTCCGCTTCCTCTATGAGCGCTTGCTCGGCGCGAGCGTTCGGCCGTGGCTGCCCGCAGCCTTCTGCGCGGCCGCAGCGCTGCCGCACCTCCATCCCGACCGGCGCCGCAGCCTGCTGCAGTCGATCAGCGAAAGTGCGGCCACTGCGCCGGGCTGGTCGAACCGCGAGCCGGTGTTCTGGCCGGAGTGGGTCGAGAAGATCGACATCGCCGCCGCGGCCTGAGCTCAGGCGGGCATCTCAATCGACGGGTAGAAGCGGGCGAGCTCTCCAAGGCTCGTCCGCGCGTTTGTGTGGTGGATGAAGATGCCGCCGGCATCCTCCCACTTGGCACGGTGCCGCAGCGTGTCGTCGACCAGAATGTCGGCGCCGGTCATGTGACGGTACTTGTCACGAGCCATGCAGGTGATGATGGGCACGCCGGGAAAATGCTCGGCGGCCCAGGCGACCTTCTGCGGCGCCGCCCAGTTGCCGAGCGGCAGGCCGGTGAGAATGGTGGGCTTGAGATGCTTCACCGCATCGAACAGCAGCATGGCGTCCGGCATCAGTGGCAGCGTTGCGTAGAAGTCGGGCGTCTTCGCCAGCCGGCCCCAGAAGCGATTGGGACCGTATCGCCGCTCATAGGACTTGAGGTCCATGCCCAACGCCTCGCACGCACCGGCCTCGAAATCGGCCAGGACGCCATCGCAATCCAAAAACAGGTGCGGTTCCGCCATCAGAAGCGCGCGGGCGTGAGTGTCACCGGAATGGGATGGTCCAGTTCCTTCCAGCCCCGCTCCTTCAGGACGTCATTGCTTTCGCGCGCATCGCGCCCGTCGGCCAGCGACCAGGTGATGTGGTAGATGGACCCGTCCGGACGGTCGACGCTGCCGTCGATCGCGACCACCATTGCCTCAACGCCGCTCTCGTCGTCGATTCGGCCAACAATCGATGCCTTCACCTCGTGCGGGGCGAGGTTGAACGGCTTGAGAGTGACGTGGTCAGCCACCGCCTTGGCGTAACGCGGCGGGTGCTCCGCCAAGAGCCGCTCACGTTCGGTTCGATCGAGTTTCCACCCTGATATCCTCATGCGGGCACAATCAGGAGCGCGCGGCGAGGTTCCCGACAAGGTCGGCGGCGAATTCGCTGAGCGTGTCATCGCGAGCACCAAGGATGGCGATCGTGTCGCCGTTGCGGGCTTCGGCCAGCAGCCGTGCGGCAATGTCGGGTCGCGCCGCGATGTGCTCCGCTTCGCCGCCCGCCCTTCGGATGGCTTCGGCAAGCCAGTCCGATCCGCGCGTCCGGTCGACGGTGCCGCCCTGGTAGACGGGGTCGCTCAGGATCAGCAGGTCGCCAGCACCAAGGCCCTGTGCGAATGTCGCGGCCAGTTCGTCGCCCATCTTCGCCAGCGGACCGTATCCGTGCGGCTGGAAGACGACCAGCTTGCGCCCCGAACGCGACGCGAGAGTCGCGAGGGTGGCGGCGATCTTGTCGGGATTGTGGGCGAAATCGTCGATCACGGTCACGCCCCCGCCGGTTCCGACCGTCTCCAGACGCCGCTTCAGCCCCGCGAAACGGCCGATGACCTCCGCGGCCTCGGCGAGCGGGACACCGAGCGCGCGCACGGCCGCCAGCGCCGCCAGGGCATTGGAGGCATTGTGCCGCCCAGGCACGGACAGCTGCACTGGCCAGCGCTGGCCGTCCGCCTCGACCATGAAGGTCGAGCCATCGGAGCCAAGCTGAAGGTCGCGCCCGATTACAGCCGCGCCAGGGCTGTCGAAGCCGTACCCCGAAGCATTGCCGAGCTGCTCGCCAAGCATCCGCGATTCCGGATCATCAAGGTTGACCACGGCGACCCGGGCCCGGTGAAGGAACCCGCCGAAGAGATGGCGCAGCTCGTCCATTTCCTTGTGGTCGAGGCTGACGTTGTTGAGGACGGCGACCTCGGGCCGATAAAGAGCGATGGAGCCGTCGCTTTCGTCGACCTCGCTGACGAACAGCTCTGGATCGCCGACCAGCGCGCTGGCGAAGGGAGCTGAAGGGGCAACGAAGTTCTTCATCACCGCACCGTTCATGACGGTTGGTTGACGGTTGAGCGCGAACAGGATCCAGCCGATCATGCCGGTGACGGTCGACTTTCCGCTGGTTCCGCCCACCGCGACGCTGCGCTGGGCGGCGTTCAGCAACTGGGCGAGCAGCTGAGGCCGGGTGAGGTGCGCAAGGCCAAGCTCCCGGGCGCGGATCACGTCGGGAATGGTTTCTTCCACGGCGGCTGAGGTGACGAGGATCATGCCTTCGGTGAGGCCCGAGCCGTCCTGGCGGAACAGCTGGATGCCGAGCGAACGCAGGAAGTCGAACTTGGGCGCAAGTCGACCGGCATCAAGCGCGCGGTCCGAGCCTGCGACGCGGTGACCCTGAGCGCGAACGATGCAGGCGAGCGGCAACATGCCGCTGCCCCCGACCCCACAGAAGAAGTAGCTGGATTGACTCATGTCCGCAGCCCTATTGGTGAGGGCGTCGCAAGACAAAGGAAAAGCCATGCGGATCGCGCTGGTCGCGCCGAGTTGCCCATTGAAGCGAGAAGCGGCCGAGCGCGTCAGCGCGCTTGCGGCTGCGCGCGGCGATTGCGAGCTGCTGATCCATCCGCAATGCTTCCTGACCGACGGTCATTTTGCCGGCTCCGACTCTGAACGGCTGGAGGCCGTGCGCGAGGTGATGGCTAACCCCGCGGTCGATGCCGTGTGGTTCGCGCGCGGAGGATACGGTTCCAATCGGATCGCTGCCGCCGCCGTTCGCGACCTTCCGGTTGAGGCCCGGTCCAAGGAATTCCTCGGATATAGCGATGCGGGCTTCATGCTCGCGGCGCTCCACCGCGCCGGATGCCAGGTGGCGCATGGGCCAATGGCGCAGGACGTGCTGCGGGTGGGGGGCGAGGCGGCGATCACGCGGGCGCTCGACTGGCTGGTGCGGGACGACCCATCGTCTCTCGAGCCGGGGCTCTCCCGACCAAGCATGGCGTTCAACCTCACGGTTCTCTCCTGCCTGCTTGGCACAGCGGTCGAGCCGTCCTTCACGGGCCGGGACATCCTCATCGAGGAAGTGGACGAAGAGCATTACCGCATCGACCGGATGATGTTCCACGTCACCTCTTCCCAGACGGTGCGAAGCTGCGGCGGAATCCGCCTCGGCCGCTGCGCCGTACCGGAAAATGATCGGCCGTTCGGAGCAGAGGAGGAGGCGATCGTTCGCGACTGGTGCGGGCGCTCCGGCATTCCTTACCTTGGCCGTGCGGACATCGGTCATGATGCCGACAACAAGGTCGTCCCGTTTCCAGTCGCGGGACGCTGATTTCCCCTCTTGTGAACAGCTATTGCGCGGCGCTTCGCTTTGCGCTCTACCGAGAGAGGAACAACAGGAGGGCCTCATGGCTAAAGAAGCGAGCGGGACTGGGCGTAAAGCGGGGGGCGGCCTGGCTCGCCCGGTAACACCGTCGAAGGATCTGGCGGAAATCGTCGGCAGCAACCCGCTGCCGCGCAGCGAAGTTGTCTCGAAGGTGTGGGATCACATCCGGAAGAACAATCTGCAGAACCCGCAGAACAAGCGCGAGATCGTCGCCGACGACAAGCTGAAGAAGATCTTCGGCAAGGATCGCTGCACCATGTTCGAAATGAACAAGCACTTGTCCAAGCATCTGTCGTAAGACAGACCGGCGTATTCGAACAAGGGACCTGCCCGGGGCCGGGCAGGTCCCTTTTCTTTTGCGCGGCTTAGGGCACGCGGGGCGCTATTCAGGCTGATTTCAGCCTCGCATGGCCGAACTCAACCGCTCCCGAGTTACCGGATAGCCAAGGTGATCCGGGATTCGCAGCCACTGCTCACCCTCCGCATCCTCGATCCAGGGACTGATCGTTTGCACCGGGTGCGCCGCGGCGTGGGCGGCTGCTTCATCGAAGGATCCGAACTGCGCCAGCCGCTCGAGATTGCGGATGGTCGGGAAGATGGCGGCGGCACGGCCCGCCGCCACCCGTTCCAGCACCTGCGCTGCGCTGACCCATTCGGCACTCTCGCACTCGCCGGCCTGGGGGCGAAGGTCGCCCACCTCTGCGGGCGCGCGGGCAAGGAAGAACAAGGTGTCAAACCGGCGAGTGTGTTTGAAGGTCGGCTTCCACCGCGCGAACGGCACAAGCGCCTGAAGGTCGAGCCCGACACCATGCTGGTTCAGCAGCGCTGAGAAAGGCCTGCCGGCGTGAAGCTCATCCTGCAGCGAGTCCGGCGGGTTGTCGACAAGGCCGACGTGCACCCCGGTCTCCTCGATCGTCTCGCGGATGGCGCAAACCCGGGCGGCATCCTCATGAGAGTCGGCCAGCTCGCGGTCCGCGGCGTCGATCCGGCCACCTGGAAAGACCATGGCGCCGGCGGCGAACGCCATGCGGCTGGTCCGCGTGACCATCAGCAGCTCGGGCGGCCCGCTCGCCATGTCGCGCATCACCACCAGGGTGGCGGCCGGGATCGCGTCGTCTTCCATCGCATCCGACGTAGACCCCCGATCCCCAAAGAAAAAGGCCGGCCCGCGAGCGGACCGGCCTTTCCATCTGTCGCCGAGGCGACGGATTACATCGCGTTGACGGCCGCAGCGGCTTCGGCGCTGTTCTGCGCGTTCACGTCGGCATCGTCGATCGCGTCCGCCTTACGGTCACCCTCGGCCTTGAGCGCGTCGGCCTGGTTGTGCAGCGAGTCGGCCGCATTCGCGTCGGCGGTGTTGTCCGCCATCATGTCGAGGTTCTCGGCGGCGTTGTCGTAATTGGCCTGAACGTTGTCGCCCAGCTTGTCGTCACCCTTGCCACCGCAGGCGGCGAGCGCGAGCGCGGCGGCGCCGACAACGGCGAAAGTCAGCTTCTTCATGGAAATAGTCCCCTTCGTATCTGCTCGTTAAGCGGAGTGCTCTTACCCGCTTGGCGCGGCACAACGCCAGACCGTCCGCGCGGTTCCGCTCAAGCTTATTCACTGCCGTGCTTGAGAAGCGGGCGCCAAAGGCCTACATATGAGGGGCCGGGCAACCGGCTATGCTGGTAGATCGCCTTCTGGAATAGGCACTTCGGACCCGGGGGGCAGTACCCCGGCGCCTCCACCACCAGCGACGGGAAACGTCGTTGCTGATGGGGGCGAAACAGGATCGACGGGTGCAATAAAGATTGGGCTGCCAGTCGGCGTGAGCGAGCCGTAAAACCGTTCTTCACACAAGTGCCAACGATAACGAGGCTCTTGCGATTGCCGCGTAACAAGGTCTCAACGGACTAAGTTACAAGGACAAAAGCGCGGTTGGACCCCACCGGGCAACAGAAGGGGATTCCAGCGGCACGGGAGGCGCCGGGCAACAGAAGCCTCCCACCTTCCCTAAACGGCGGATAGCTGCCACTCTTCGCTTCATCTCAAGGGGGATGAAGCGATGGTGAAGAAGCTTGTTTGCGCACTGCTGCTGGCGGGCGTCTCGGTCACGGCCTCCGCCGCTCCGGCGACCAAGGACCAGTTGCTGGTTCCCCCGCCGACCGCGCGCCATTTCACTATCTCTTCCAAGGCCGGCAAGCACGGCGACAATTGGGTCTGGACACTGCCGGACGGACGCATTGCCTCGCGCATGTCGATGTCGCTGCGTGGCTGGATCACCGAGGTGGACGAGGTCACGACCTTGGGGCCCGACGGCCGGCCGGTGGCGATCGACGTTCGCGGCTACACCGACTCCGGTGACGCGACCGAACATTTCAGCGTCGATCCCGCGGGCATCGCGCACTGGCAAACCTCCGTCGACAGCGGCTCCGCACCCTTCGGGACCAAGCGCTACAGCAGCTACGGTGGCCCCTGGTTCGATGGGGTCGATGACGCCTCGGCACTGCTCGCCGCCGGTGAGCGTGGGGTCGAGCTGCTGCCGGGCGGAAAGGGCCGGCTGCGGATCGTGCGCTCGGTGGAAATCACCGGCCCCAAGGGACCGGAGACGATCAAGCTTGGCTTCACCGAAGGGTTCGGTTTCGCGCCGCGACCCTATTGGTTGACGGCCGACAACAAGTTCTTCGGTTCGGCCGGGCAGATCAGCCTGCTGCCAGAAGGATATGAGGGCAATGCCGAGCGGCTGAAGGCAATCGGCGAGGAGGAGACCGCCAAGCTGGTGCGTGACGTTTCTCACCGGTTCCTGGCCTCGGCCAATGCCGCCCCGACCCTGTTCGACCACGTGAAGCTGTTCGATTCGGTGGGCGGACGATACCTCCCCGACCGCGCCGTGCTGGTGACCGGCGGGAAGGTGGCGGCGGTCGGAGCGGGCGGGTCGCTCCGTGCTCCCGCAGGCGCACGCGTGATCGATGGGCGCGGGAAGACCCTGCTTCCGGGCCTGTGGGATTCGCATCGCCATGTCGGTGGTGACGACTTCGAGCTCATCCAGAATGTCGCCACCGGGATCACCAATTACCGCAGCCCCGGATCGCTGATCGAGGACGCGCAGAGCATCTTCAAGCGGCGGGCGGCCGGAGACCTGCTGGCGCCCGACGGCAAGGTGTCGGTGATCGTCGATCGCAAGGATCCGCTGGCGGCGCAGGGCGCGCTGACGGTCAACAGCGCGGAGGAGACGATCGCCGCGGTGCGCAAGATCAAGGCCGCGGGCATGTGGGGCGTGAAATTCTACACCTCGATGAATCCGGCGTGGATCGCTCCGGGCGCTGCCGAGGCCCACAAGCTGGGTCTCCACGTCCACGGCCACGTACCGGCCGGCATGCGGCCGCTCGATGCGGTGCGCGCCGGTTATGACGAGGTCACCCACATCAACTTCATCATGATGCAGGCCATGCCGCAGTCGGTGGTCGACAAGGCCAACACCGCCGCAAGGCTGGAGGGGCCAGCCCAGTATGGCAAGGATGTCGATCTCGACTCGCCGGCGATGAAGGCCTTCTACGCGGAACTGGCGAAGCGGAAGACCATCGTCGATCCCACGCTCACCGTGTGGGAGCCGCTGATGACCTCGGACGGCAGCGCCATCTCGCCCGAATATGCCCCTTATGCCCCGGTCGCTCCGCCGGCCGTGGCGCGTGGCTGGAAGATCTCCGGCTATCCTCTGTTCGCCAACCTCACCCGCGACGATTTCCGCAAGAGCTTCGCCAAGATGGTCGGCCTGGTGGGGCGGCTTCACCAGGCGGGCGTCCGGGTCGTCGCCGGCACCGACGGTTATGGCCTGGAGATTGTCCGTGAGCTTGAGCTCTATCAGCAGGCCGGCCTCACCAACGCCGAAGCGCTGCAGACCGCGACCATCATCCCCGCACGGATGACCGGCATGGATGGCCGGGTCGGCTCGGTGGCGCCCGGGAAGACCGCCGATCTCATCCTGGTCGATGGCGACGCGGAGGCGAACCTCGGTGCGCTGCGGCAGGTCGACAAGGTGGTGCTAGACGGGGTGCTGATGGACGGCGACGCGCTTCGGGAAGCGGCGGGCTTCAGCGGACGACCGGTCGTCGCCAATTGAAAGCGCAAAGTGTGTCATCTATCTAAGGCACCTTGGAAGTTTCAGGGGACCATGGACAGATGACCGCACTTCGCCGCTTCGGCCTTGCCGCGCCGCTCGCCGCGCTGACCCTCTCGGCATGCGGATTGAACTCGATCCCGACGTCGGAAGAGAAGGTCAACGCCAAGTGGGCCGACCTTCAGGCTGACTATCAGCGCCGTTCGGACCTGATCGGCAATCTGGTCTCCACCGTGAAGGCCGCCGCCAAGCAGGAAAGCACCGTGCTGATCGGCGTCAGCGAAGCGCGGGCGAAGGCGACCAGCGTGAACCTCAGCCCGCAGGACCTGTCCGACCCGCAGAAGGTGCGCGCGTTCGACGCGGCGCAGGCGCAGGTCACGGCCGCCGTTCGGCCGCTGCTCGGCCCGATGATCCAGGAGCGTTACCCCGAACTGAAGAGCCTGCAGAACTTCACGGACCTGCAGACCCAGCTGGAAGGGACCGAGAACCGGATCGACTTCGCCCGGCGCGATTATAACGAAGCGGTGCGCCAGTATAACACGACGATCCGCACCTTCCCCGACGCGATCGGCGCCAAGATTTTCTACGGTGCCAAGCCGAAGGTGCCGTTCGAGGCATCGGCTGGCGCCCAGAACGCGCCCAAGGTCGACTTCGGCGCCTGATCGTCCGCCCGTGCCGCTGACGGCACCTTTGCGGCGCTGGTTCGCCCTCCTGTTGCTGGCGCTGCTCGCGGCACCGGCGCTGGCGCAGTCTTACCCCAAGCAGACGGGGTGGGTGACCGATGAGGCCAACCTCCTGTCACCCGCCGACGAGCAGGCGCTCACGGCGCAGCTTTACCAGCTCAAGCAGCAGACCGGGCGGCAGCTGGCGGTCGCGACCGTCAACAGTCTCGGCGGGCAGGACATCGACACCTATGCACCCCTGTTGTTCCGCGAGTGGAAGCTTGGCAGCAGCGAGGCTGACGACGGCGTCCTGCTGCTGGTGGCGCCCAACGAGCGGCGGGTGCGCATCACTACCGGTTATGGAGCGGGTGGCTTTCTCACCGACCTCGTGGCGGGGCGGATCATCCGTGAGCAGATCACGCCGCGCTTCAAGGGCAACGACTATCCTGGCGGCATCAAGGCGGGCGTCGGCGCGATCGCCCAGTTCATGCAGTTGTCGCCGGAAGAGCAGCAGCGGCAGGCGGCCACGATTGCCCAAGAGCAACGGCAGCAGCAGAGCACTCCGCAAGCGGGTGACTTGGCGCCGCTGGTTGTGTGGGGAATGGTCATCCTGTTCGTGCTGCTGTCCTTCACCCGCCGGCTCGGTGGCCGCCGCTATCGTGGCCGCAGCGGCGGCGGGATCAGCCCATGGGTGGTGCTGTGGGGGCTGGATGCCCTGAGCCGGGGCTCGCGAGGCGGCGGCTGGGGTGGCGGTGGCGGCTGGGGCGGCGGAGGCGGCTTCGGCGGTGGCGGCGGCTTCGGTGGTTGGGGCGGCGGCGGCGGCTCGACCGGCGGCGGCGGAGCGAGCGGTTCATGGTAAGCATTGCCATCAGCGAGGCCGACCGGGAACGCGTCAGCGCCGCGGTGACCGCCGCCGAGGGAGCAAGCGCGGGCGAGATCGTCACGGTCGTGACCGAGCAGTCCGACCCTTATCATGACGTCGCCCTGCAATGGGCGGTGCTGACGCTGGTCCTGGTGCTGGCCTGGGCGGCCGCTTTCCCTAATTGGCTGCTGTGGTGGCGCGAGACGTTGCTTGGGAGCGACTGGACAGGCACGCCGAGCCTTCGGGCGACGCTGTTCTTCCTCATGGCGCTGTGTCTGCTGAAGTTCACCGCGGTGCTGCTGATCCTGCGCTGGCGACCACTGCGGCTGGCGCTGACGCCGGGCGTGACCAAGCATCGACGGGTCCGGCGCCGCGCCGTGGCGCTGTTCAAGGCCTCGGCCGAGCGGCGCACCGAAGGTCGCACCGGCATTCTCATCTACCTGTCGGTGGCGGAGCGACGGGCCGAGATCGTCGCCGACGAAGCGATTATGGCGGTGACTACGCCCGAGACCTGGGGCGAGACGATGACGGCGCTTACCGCCGAGATCCGGCAAGGGCGGCCCGCCGACGGGCTGATCAAAGCGGTGGAGCTGGTCGGCGGGGTGCTTTCCGCGCATTTCCCGCGTTCGGCCGATGATCACAACGAGATACCCGACAAACTGATCGAGCTTTGACCGACCCCGATTACACCGCGCCGCTGGAGGTCCAGTGGAAGGGCCGCTTCGTCCAGGCCTGCACCCGCGGCAAGTGGGAGTTCGCCGGCCGGGTCGGCGGCATCCGCGCCGTCGTCATCCATGCCGAGATCGATGGCCAGCTGATCCTGGTCGAGCAATATCGCGTTGCGGTCGGCGGCCCGTGCCTGGAGCTGCCGGCCGGGCTGGTCGGCGATCATGACCCCAACGCCACGGTGGAAAGCACCGCTGTCGCCGAGCTTGAGGAGGAGACGGGCTTTACCGCGGGCCGGATCGAGCGACTGGGCGACTTCCATGCGTCGCCCGGAATGCTCAGCGAGAGTTTTACCCTGGTCCGCGCGCATGACGTGCGCCGGGTCGGGCAGGGTGGGGGCGTCGCCGGCGAGGAGGACATCACCGTTCGGCTGGTACCCAGGCACGAGCTGGCAGCGTTCGTCGCCGCTCGCCGCGCCGCCGGCGTGGCGATGGACGTCAAGCTGCTCCTGCCGCTGGCAGACGCCCTGCTGGGCGGCGCCTAGGCTAGTTGGCGGCGTAGGCCGTGGTGGTGCTCAGCGCGTCGAGCTGGGTCATGCAGCCGTTCTGGATCAGCGTGCTGCCAAGGTCCGCGAAACTGGCGCCGGCGGCGATCTGCTTCATCACCGTTTCGGCGGTTCCAATCCGGTAGCGATTGCCACTCACCAGTGGGACCGCCGACGGCCACTCCACAATCTGCTGCGCTGCAGCGAACCGCACTGGGGCAGTCTTGCCGGTTGCAAGGTCCGACACAGTAATCGTCTTCGCGTCAGCGATGTTTTCGCGCCGGATGAGCACGCCGCTGGGACTGACGAAGCAGAAGGTCTCCGACTTGTCGCTGCTGGCCTGCCAGAGCTGGCGTGGCTGGGGCGGCGGGCGAACCGCTCCAACTCTGCCGCGGCGCCCGCTGGCCGAGGCCATCAGTGCGCTGAAGCTGCTGACGCCAGCGCCGCTGCCGTTCGCGGCAGCCGGGAAGATGCCGGGTCCCTTGAGCGTGCGGGAGCCCTTGGCATCAAGCAGAACGAGCGTGTCGCCACCCCGCAGGCGCACCGAAGCACCGTCAGGTAGCGACTTGCCGACCGGATATTGAGCGGCACTGGGTCCGACGGCGCGGACGACAATGATGGCGGCGGACGCGGACGAGGCGGCTGTCACAAGTAGCGCGCCGAGGAGTATCCTCGAGAATTTCACCCCTATTTCTCCCGCAGTTCGAAAAACCCTCCCGGGCCGGACTGAGCGAGCCGATACACGAAAAACTGGAAAGCCGCATCATCTGGATAATGCGAAGTTAATGATTGCAGTTCCTCAAGCGCGGCAAGGTCGCCGCCATCGAACCGCGACCACAGCGCGGTAAGCCTCTCGCGCTCTTCCGCCGGCATCTGGGCGGCAGGCTCCCACACTTCGAGCGGGGTTGCCCGCCCGGATAGGACGATGCGGCCCATCGGCCGGAACAGGTCACTTCCGCCGAGCGATCGGGCCTGCTCGCTGATGAGGCCACAGGTCTTGAGCGCCTTGTTCGCTGATTCCAGTCGCGCGGCGGCGTTCATTACATCGCCGAGCGCGGTATATTGAAAGCGGTCCCGCCCTCCGAAGTTGCCGACGATCGCCTCGCCATGATGAACGCCGACGCGGGTTTGGCCGAGGCGCGGCTGGTCGTCATTGCCATCGCCACCACTGAACTCGCGGGCGAAGACGACCATGTCGAGCATGGCGGCGGCGACGCGGTCGCCGTCATCCTCGCGTGCGATGGGAGCGCCCCACAGGGCAACGATGGCGTCGCCGACGAACTTGTCGATCGTGCCGCCGTGCCGCAGCACGATCTCGCACATGCCGTCGAGATAATCGTTGAGCAGCGGGGCGACCTGCTCCGCGGGAATTTGGTGGGATAGCCGGGTGAACCCCTCGAGATCGGTGAAGAGGGCGAAGATCGGCCTCTTTTCACCCGACAAAGTGAGCTTCTCGGGATCGCGCAGGATCTGCGCCGCAATGTCGCGCGGGAGGTACTTGCCCAGCGCCGCGGTCGCGAAACGGCGCTGTTCCGAGCTTAGCACCCGCACCGCCGCTTCGGTCGTGAGGAAGGCGATGAACCAGGCGACGATCCAGCCCACGGCCGGCAGGTCACGCGTATCGACGCCGATGGTCTGGAGCCAGAAGGGGGTCACCACGAAGAAGACCAGCTGTCCGACCAACACCAACCCAAGCTTCCATCCAGTCACGTCCAGCATGGCGGTGAACCCGCCCGCCAGAACCACCAGCCAGGCGAGCGCCCAGAGCGCCAGCGAACCAGTCGGAACGGGGGTGCGACCGTCGAGCCATTGCGCGAGCATGGTGGCGTGGACTTCAAGGCCAGAGATATTCTCCCGGAACTGCCGACCGAGCGCGCTGCTGGAATTGGCAAGCCGCCCCTCGGGGGTCACGAACCGGTCCGAGTCGGGCAGATCGCCGCCAATCATCACGATCCGGCCGCGCACCTGGTCCGCCATGGCGCTGGCGGTTGCCGGATCGGCGAACAGGTCGATCGGCAGGGAAAGAAATACCTGCCGTTCCGGGTCGGCCGGCATGCGGTAGCGGATGCTGCCCTGATAGGGCTGGGCGTTCGGCGTGCCGGCGAGCGCCAGCGGAAGAAACGGCGGAAGGTCGGGTGAGACGATCGGCCAGTTGCGCATGGCATTGTCGCCGTCCGCGTCGATGTGGATGCTGGCAGGACGCACCTGGGTGCCGCGCAGGCTCTTGAACAGCGCGTCGAGCCGCGTCTGTTGCCACGGCTGCATGTCGTCGCCGTTGTGCTCGGCGCTGGCGTAGGCGAGCCACGTTGGCGTGCGCAGGGTACGAAATGCGGCGAGCAGCTGAGGGTCGTCGGGTTGCGGCTGGTCGATCAGTATGTCGATGCCGATCGCCCGCGGGTGCAGGCGGTCAAGGTTGACCAGGGCCTTGGCAAGAATCGCACGGTCGAGAGGCGACCGTTTGCCCGTCGCCTCCTGAGTGGCCTGCGTATAGGGTACGAGCAGGATCCGGCTGTCCTGCTTTGCGGGATGATAGAGCGCCGCCTGCAGGGAACGGACATCGAAGGCCACCCGCTCGGCGAAGCTGGTCATCGGCAGGGTCCAGGAAAAGCGCGCCACGAGCACTGCTATTCCAAGCAGCAGTGCGGTCAGCGCCACCCGCACCACGGGTACGCGCTTCAGTGTGCGGCCGACGTCCTCCAGATTGGACGCGCTGCCAAGGGGATCGGACGAGCCACCCTGGCGAACCGCGTCCATCCGGCCCTCAGAGCCGCGCCTGCCGGGCTTGCGCCCAGGCGAGGTCGGCCAGCGGTTCCAGTGCGCGGACCGATTCTTCGGCATGCGCGCTCGACGCATTGCCGCGAACGAGGCGACCCTTGATGCCGTGGATGATGGCGGCCAACCGGAACAGCGAGAAGACCATCAGATAGTCGAATGCCGGAATGGCCTCACGGCCGGTGCGACGGCAGTAGGCTGCGACATACTCGTCCTCGCTCGGGATGCCGAGCGACGGGAGGTCGAGGCCGGCGAGGCCGGTGAACATGCCGGCGGGCATCCGGTACATCATGCAATGGTAGACAAAGTCCGCTTCCGGGTCACCGAGGGTCGACAGCTCCCAATCCAGCACCGCGCGAACTTGCGGTGCGTCCGCGGCGAAGATCATGTTGTCGCAGCGATAGTCGCCGTGAATGACCCGACTTTCCCCCCGATCGGGCGGGAGATGCTTGCCGAGCCACTCGACCAGCTTGTCCATCGCTTCAACGCGTCCCGCCTCCTCATCGCCGAGATATTGCCGGGACCAGCGCGACACCTGCCGTTCGACGAACCCGCTCGCGCGGCCGTAGTCGCCAAGTCCGATGGTCGCTGGATCATAGCTGTGCAGCCCGGCCATGGTCGCGTTCATCGCATCGAAGTGAGCGGCACGGTCGGCTGGTTCGAGGCCGGGGAAGCTGGCTTCCCAGATGATCCGCCCGGCAACCATGTCCATTACGTAGAAGGCGGTCCCGATCACGCCCTCGTCCTCACACAGGGCGTGCACGTGCGGCACGGCGAAGCCCTGTGCGCCAAGGGCGGAGAGCACCCGATACTCGCGGTCGATGGCATGGGCGCCGGGCAGCAGTTTGCCGGGCGGCTTGCGGCGGAGGACATAATCGCCGGACGCGGCGCACAGCTGATAGGTGGGATTGGACTGGCCACCCTTGAACTGCCGGACGCTCAGCGGACCGCGAAAGCCGGCCACATTCGCTTCGAGCCAGGCATTGAGCGCATCCTCGTCGAAGCGCAGCCGCTCGGTGACGTCGCGGGTACCGGAATTGGCCTGAGTACGATCCATGACGGCACTTTGCCCATGATCACCACTGAAACAAGTTCAGCATGCGGCAGTTGACTGGTGATGGCGCGTCTTGTCCACTTGTCGGACCTCCACTTCGGAGCTCACGACCCTCAGATCGTCTCCGCCGTCGAGCAGGAGGTTGACCGCGCGCGGCCGGACCTGGTGGTGGTCAGCGGAGATTTCACGCAGAGGGCGAAAACCGAACAATTTCAGGAGGCGTGCCGGTTTCTGGCGCGCCTGCGGGATGCAGGGCACGAGGTGCTGGCGGTTCCGGGCAACCACGACGTGCCGTTGTACGACGTCCTTCGCCGCTTTTTGTCGCCGCTTACCCGCTATCGCAAGTATGTCGACGAGACGCTGTGTCCCTTTCACCGCTTGCCCGGTGCTGCCGTGCTTGGCCTCAACACCGCGCGTTCGTTCACGATCAAGGACGGCCGGCTGAACCGCGAGCAGACCGAGTTCGTCTGCTCCGAATTCGGGCGGGTACCCGAGAGCGACGTCCGGATCCTGGTCACGCACCATCCGCTGTTCGCCCTTCCGGTCGACGACACGGGCCTGCTCGGCAAGCCGCTGGGCCGGCAGGAACTGGCGCTCGATGCCATTCAGGACGTGGAGGTCGACCTGCTGCTTGCGGGACATAACCATCGCGCCTCGACCCATCGCGCCAGCGACCTGGTGACCCGCGCCGGCGGCACTCTGGTCGTGCAGGCGGGCACCGCCACCTCCGTCCGGCTGCGCGAGGAGAAGCAGAGCTTCAATGTGATCGACATCGCCGAGGGCAAAATGACCTTGGCGCTGATGCGGTGGACGGGCGAGCGCTTCGAAACGGCCGTCCCGACGCAGTTCGTGCGCGATGCGGACGGGTGGAGCGAGGCGAGCCTGGATGCTGCGGAGGCCGATTCGCCGGTCTGAGCTTGTGAGCGCCGAGCCACGATCCTAACGAGGCGGCATGCTTCCTTCCGACTTTGATCTGGCTGACTTCGTGACGCGCGTCCTTGCCGAGGACCTCGGTTCTGGCGGTGACGTCACCTCGTCTGCGTGCATCGACGAGAGCGCACGCTTCCGTGCCGAGATGAATTGCCGCGAGCCGATTGCCGTCGCGGGAATCGAGATCGCGGAAGCATTCTTTCGCCGGCTTGATGCCGACGTCGGGATCGAGAGCTTCGTGCGTGATGGCCACAGGGTGGAGGCAGGAGCCATCCTCATGCGCCTGGAAGGCAATGCGCGCGCCATGCTTACGGCCGAGCGTTCCGCGCTGAACACGCTACAGCATCTGTCGGGCATTGCGACCATGGCACGGCGGTTCGTCGACGCGATCGCCGGCACGGGGGCGGTGCTACTCGACACGCGCAAGACCATTCCGGGCCTTCGTGTGCTGGAGAAATACGCGGCCCGGATGGGGGGCGCGCACAACCACCGCATGCGCCTCGACGATGGCGTGCTGATCAAGGACAATCACGTGGCGGTGAACGGAGGGGTCGCCGAGGCTGTTCGGCGGGCGAAGGCTGCGGAGGCGGGGTTGCAGATCCAGGTCGAGGTCGACCAGATCGCGCAGATCGAACCCGCCCTGGCAGCCGGTGCCGAACGCCTGTTGCTGGACAACATGACCAATGACGAGTTGCGCGAGGCAGTCCGGCTGGTCGACGGGCGGGTGCCGCTGGAAGCGTCGGGTGGGGTCAATCTGCAGACGGTCCGGGGCATTGCTGAAACCGGAGTCGACTTCATCTCGGTCGGGCGAATCACGCAGTCGGCGCCGGCAGTCGACATTGGCCTGGACTTCGCGCTGATCCCTTAACCTCAGCAAACGACGCATTCAGGACAACGTCAATGCGGGTGGTGCATTCATGGCGTCATCAGCAAGGAGTTTCCCATGTTCAAGAAAGCCTTACTCGCCGCATCGGCGCTGGCCATGGTCGCAATCCCGGGCGTCGCCGAGGCCCGCCATTACGGGTATAACGGTGGCTACAGCAGCAGCTATTATCCGCAGTACAATCCCTATTACGGGAGCGGCTACGGCTACAACCAGGGCTACAGCGGCTACGGCTACGACCGTGGCTACAGCAACTACGGTTACAATAACTACGGCTACGCGCAGCGCGGCTATTACGGCAACAGCTACTACGGCCGCAGTCGTTGCAGCGGCACCACCGGCACCATCGTCGGCGGCGCGCTGGGTGCGGTGGTCGGCAGCCAGGTCGGTCGTGGCCGCGACTATTACGGCTATCGCCGTGGCAGCGGTACCACTGGTGCGATCATCGGCGGTGCGCTGGGTGCCCTCGTCGGCAACCAGGTGGCCAAGGGCAACTGCCGCTACTAAGTCCTGACGGACGGCAAACGAGAGGGCCGCCGGTACCACCGGCGGCCCTTTTGCGTTTTGCTGGCAATTGTCGTGCTACCATCTGTATAGGCGCCGCGAACCGACAGGAGAGAGACGTTGTTCAAGGGCCTTCAGCCCATCATGTACGGCGGCAGGGAAGTTTGGCCGCTGGTCGAAGGCGGCAAGGGTGTTTCCGCCACCAATCACGCGAGCTCCGGTGCCTGGGCTGCGGCCGGCGGAATCGGCACGGTCAGTGCGGTCAACGCCGACAGCTATGATCCCGAAGGCCGCATCGTGCCGCAGGTCTATAGCGGCATGACCCGCCGCGAACGGCATGAGGAACTGATCCGATACGCGATCGACGGAGCCGTCGCGCAGGTCCGCAAGGCCTACGACATGGCGTCGGGCCGCGGGGCCATCAACATCAACGTGCTGTGGGAGATGGGCGGCGCTCAGCATGTCCTCCATGGCGTCCTCGAGCGGACCAAGGGCCTTGTGGCTGGCGTGACCTGCGGCGCCGGCATGCCGTACAAGCTGAGCGAAATCGCCGCGCAATATGGCGTCAGCTACCTGCCCATCGTAAGCTCCGGCCGAGCCTTCCGCGCGCTCTGGAAGCGCGCCTACAGCAAGGTCGCCGAGCTGCTTTCGGCGGTGGTCTATGAAGACCCGTGGCTAGCCGGCGGCCACAACGGCCTCAGCAACGCGGAGGATCCGCGCGCTCCGCAGGATCCTTATCCGCGCGTCGCCGAACTTCGTGCCGTGATGCGTGAAGGTGGTATTCCGGACACGGTTCCGATCGTCATGGCGGGCGGTGTGTGGCGGCTGGACGAGTGGGAAAACTGGATCGACAATCCCGAGCTCGGCGCCATCATGTTCCAGTTCGGCACCCGGCCGCTCCTGACCCAGGAGAGCCCGATCCCGGTGGAATGGAAGCAGCGGCTGATGACCCTCGAGGAGGGCGACGTCCTGCTGCACAAGTTCTCGCCGACCGGCTTTTACTCCTCGGCCGTCCGTAACCCGTTCCTGCGCAACCTGGAGGGCCGCAGCGAGCGGCAGATCGCCTTCACCAAGGAAAGCATCGGTGACCATGCGTTCGAGCTGGACGTCGGCATCGGCACCAAGAAGAATTACTGGGTGACGAAGGGCGACTTGCAGCACGCTCGGCAGTGGTTTGCCGAGGGCTACACCAACGCGATGAAGACGCCGGACGACACGCTCGTCTTCGTCACGCCCGAGGAAGAAAAGCTCATCCGCAAGGATCAGGCCGATTGCATGGGCTGCCTCAGCCAGTGCAGCTTCTCCAGCTGGGCGGACAATGAGAAGAACTCGACCGGGCGGCTCGCAGACCCGCGCAGCTTCTGCATTCAGAAGACACTGCAGGATATCGCGCACGGTGGGCCGGTCGAGCAGAACCTCATGTTCGCCGGCCATGCGGCGTTCCGCTTCAAGACCGACCCGTTCTACTCCAACGGGTTCGTGCCGACGGTGAAGCAGCTGGTCGACCGCATCCTTACCGGCGCCTGAGCGGGCGTCAGCGCTCGCTCGTGCGCAGGGGCCAGAAGAAGATGTCGGCGAGGCTTCGCGGCGTCTTCATCAGTCCCGTCGCCGGAAAGCCGGTCGGGCGGTGATAGGAGCCGGTCAGCACGTCGAAAATCGGGAAGAGGCTGGCGTAGTTCGAGTTGAAATGCTCGGGCTGCGACGAATGGTGGCGGCGGTGATAGGCCGGGCTATTCAGCAGCCACGACCAGCGGCCAAAGTCGATCCGCAGATTCGCGTGCACCAGATAATGGTAGATGCTGATGACGGCATAGGTCGTCGTGATGGCCGGGCTCGGGCTGGTCACCACCAGGCAGAGCGGCCAGATTGTTGCTGACTTGATCAGCGGCTCCGCCCAATAATGGCGGGAGGTGGTCGCCACGTTCATATTGGGGTCGGAATGATGCAGCGCGTGCATACGCCACAGCCAGGGAATCTTATGCTGGGCGCGGTGGAAGAGGAACTCGCCCAAATCCATCAGGATGGTGAAGGCGGCAAGGCCGAGCAGGAAGGGCCAACTTGCCAGATCAACCAGCCCGTTCGCCACGTGCGGGGCAATCAGTGGCAGCAGAATCAGGCCCGAAGCGGAGAACAGCAGGTAAGCCAGGATGTTGATGCGCAGGGATGTCTCTTCGTTCGACGCCGCCCAGCGCCGCTCACACAGCATCAACGCCAGCACGACGCACAGCGTCAGGCCCGTGTAGGTGAGGAGAGACATGGGGCGGCCCTAACCGCCGCATGGTTTAGGGCGCGTAAATTGCGGGTGCTCGCGGGCGTCTGCGTTGCTCTCGTCGCCGCGCCAGCGTCGGCGCAGGAAAAGACGCCGCCTTATTGGGCCTCCATCGCGAGCGGCCAGGCGATGATGCGAACCGGACCTGGTCGAAACTTTCCGGGCGTCTGGCTCTATCAGCGCCGCGACCTGCCCATCCGCGTGCTCAAGATCTATCCAAACTGGCGTTACATCGAGGACCCGGACGGCGTTCGCGGATGGATGCTCGTAACGCTGCTCAGTGACCGGCGCACGGCAATCGTGCGCGGCAATCAGCCGCGACCATTATATGCCAGAGCCGACGAAAGCAGCCGCCTCAAGTACAAGGTGGAGCCCGGTGTGATCGGCCGTGTCGACAAGTGCAGCGCCGGCTGGTGCCGGCTGAATGTCGCGGGTGACCGCAGTGGCTACGTGCACCTTACGGACATCTGGGGCGTGAGCGACGGCGAGGCGGTCAAATGACCTCGCCACCCCCAGCAGGCGGCTAGACCAGCTCGACGGCCACGGCGGTCGCCTCGCCGCCGCCGATGCAGAGGCTCGCGATACCGCGCTTGAGACCCTTCTGCTTGAGCGCATTGAGCAGCGTGACGATGATCCGCGTACCGCTGGCGCCGATCGGGTGACCGAGCGCGGTGGCGCCGCCGTGGACGTTGATCCGGTCGTGACTGATGCCGAGGTCCTTCATCGCGAACATGGCAACGCAGGCAAAGGCTTCGTTCACCTCGAACAGGTCGACATCCTCGACCTTCCAACCGGCCTTCTCCAGCACCTTGTGGATGGCGCCGATGGGGGCAATGGTGAACTCGGCCGGGGCTTGGGCGTGCGCTGCGGTGGCGACGATGCGGGCCACTGGCTGCAGGCCCTTCGCCTGCGCCACCGACTCACGCGTCAGCACGACGGCCGCGGCGCCGTCCGAGATGGAAGAGCTTGTGGCCGCCGTGATGGTGCCGTCCTTGGCAAAGGCGGGCTTCAGCAGGGGGATCTTGTCGGGACGGCCACGACCGGGCGCTTCATCCTTGTCGACCACCGTCTCGCCGGCACGGCTTTTCACCGTGACTGCCACGATCTCGTCGGCGAAGCCGCCATTGTCCATTGCCGCCTTCGCGCGGCTGAGGCTCTCGATGGCATAGTCGTCCATCGACTCGCGGGTCAGCTGGTAATCGTTGGCAGTGTCCTGCGCGAAAGTGCCCATCGCGCAACCTTCCTCATAGGCATCTTCCAGGCCATCCAGGAACATGTGGTCATAAGCGGTGTCGTGGCCGAGCCGAGCGCCCGACCGGTGCTTCTTGAGCAGGTAAGGCGCGTTGGTCATCGACTCCATGCCGCCAGCGACGATCAGGTCGGCGTTGCCAACGGCAAGCGCCTCGGAACCCATGATCACCGTCTGCATGCCAGAGCCGCAGACCTTATTGACGGTGGTCGCCTGCACAGAGGTCGGCAGGCCGGCCTTGATCGCCGCCTGACGCGCCGGCGCCTGGCCGAGCCCGGCCGGGAGCACGCAGCCCATGTAGATGCGGTCGATGTCCGCGCCGTTCACGCCAGCCCGCTCGACCGCTGCCTTGACCGCGGTCGCACCCAGCTCGGTGGCGGACACATCGGCCAGTGCACCCTGCATGGCACCCATCGGCGTACGGGCGTAGGAGAGGATGACGACGGGATCGGAAGCGGCAGTGGCCATGTGATGCTCCAGTGTTCGAGCGGAAGATTGTTGCAGTGCACATAGGCCCGAGGGCTGCCTTGTGGAAGATGCGCACGCTCTGCTAGCGCGGGCCCATGTCCGCACCCACCCTAGAGTTCGACCTTGGCGAGATGGCCGACACCATCCGCGATTCCACCCAGCGCTTCGCGACCGACAAGATCCAGCCCCTGGCGGTCGAGATCGACCGGGATGACCGCTTCCCGATCGAGCTCTGGCCGCAGATGGGCGAACTCGGCTTGCATGGGATCACGGTCGAGGAGGAATGGGGCGGGCTCGGGCTCGGCTACCTGGAGCATGTGGTCGCACAGGAAGAGATCGCACGGGCGTCGGCTTCCGTAGGCCTGAGCTACGGTGCCCATTCCAACCTGTGTGTGAACCAGATCCGCCGCTGGGCGAATGACGAGCAGAAGCGCAAATACCTGCCTGGCCTGATCGACGGCACCAAGGTCGGCGCGCTTGCGATGAGCGAAGCAGGGGCGGGGTCCGACGTCGTATCGATGAAGCTCCGCGCGGAGAAGAGCGGCAACGGCTATCGCCTGAACGGAACCAAGTTCTGGATCACCAACGGCGCTTATGCCGACGTGCTGGTGGTCTATGCCAAGACTGCGCCGGAAGAGGGTAGTCGGGGGATCACCACCTTCCTGATCGAGAAGGGAATGGAGGGTTTCTCCATTGGCCAGAAGATCGACAAGGTCGGAATGCGCGGTTCGCCCACCTCCGAGCTGGTGTTCGACGATTGCTTCGTTCCGGCCGAGAACATCATGGGCCCGGAGAACGGTGGCGTCGGCGTGCTGATGAGCGGCCTCGATTACGAGCGCACCGTGCTCGCCGGAATCCAGCTCGGCATCATGCAGGCGTGCCTGGACGTGGTCATCCCGTTCGTTCGAGTGCGCAAGCAGTTCGGCAAGCCGATTGGCAGCTTCCAGCTGATGCAGGCCAAGATCGCCGACATGTATGTCGCGCTCAATTCGGCGCGCGCCTATGTGTACCAAGTGGCCAAGGCATGTGACGCAGGCAAGACCACGCGGTTCGACGCGGCGGGCGCAATTCTGCTCGCCTCCGAAAGCGCCGTGAAGGTCGCGCTGGAAGCGGTGCAGGCGCTGGGCGGCGCGGGCTACACCAAAGATTGGCCGGTGGAGCGCTTCATGCGCGACGCCAAGCTGCTCGACATTGGTGCCGGCACCAACGAGGTGCGGCGGATGCTCATCGGCCGGGAGCTGATCGGCGCCTAACCGGCGGCCTGCTGCTTGCCGATGACCTTGTCGTAGGCGTGCAGCACCTTGTCGCAGGCGGACCGGACCACCGCCTCAATGCCGACACCTTCCGCTGATGCCGCGACGGCGCCAAGGTTCTCGGGTCGGACTTCGATGGAGCAGCGGAACTCGGGATTGTTGGTGCGGCTTTCCTTGACGTGTCCGATGTGGACCTCGGCGCTGGTGACCCGGCCAGCGATCCGACTGAGCCGGCGATTGACGATTTCCTCGACTTGCTCCTGCGAGGCTTCGCCCTCGCTCACCTGATTGTCTCGGTTGAATTCAACGAACACACTGGCCTCCCACTAGGCCAGGCAACGAACGCCCGCCATGTCCGCCCGGTTGCGAGCTATTTGCCGGCGAACAGAAAGGCGACGGCGCCCATCAGGCAGGCGAACGCGGCGAAGTGACGCCAGTGCAGCGGTTCGCCCAGCACCAGAATCATGAAAGCGCCGAAGACGGTCAGCGTAATCGCCTCCTGCACGATCTTGAGCTGCGCGCCGCTCCAGCCCTGCGCATAGCCGATCCGGTTGGCAGGAACGGCGAAGCAATATTCGACCAGCGCGATAGCCCAACTGATCAGGATGACCACCAATAACGGTTTGGTCATCCCGCCCTTGAGGTGCCAGTACCAAGCGACGGTCATGAAGATGTTGGAGCAGATGAGCAGCAGGACCGTCGGCATGGCGACCTGCTAACCCATCTGCCCGCCCGGGGGGAGTTACCAGATCTTCACGCGCTGATTGGGTGCGAGATAGAGCTTCTGACCCTGCTGCACTGCAAACGCCGAGTACCAGGGATCAATGTTGCGTACTGTCAACGCACGGAACTGACCGGGGGCATGGCCGTCCGTAGCAATCCGCCCGCGAAGCGCCTCTGGCCGCATCTTGGTCGCCCAGCTTTGCGCGTAGGCGATGAAGAAACGCTGATCGCCGCTATACCCGTCGATCACCGGCGCGACCTTGCCGGCAAGGGATGCGTGATAGGCATCGTATGCCGCGGCTAGGCCGCTCACGTCGGCGATGTTCTCACCGAGTGTCAGCTTGCCGTTCACGTGCAGTCCGGGCAGGGCTTCGTAGCCGTCATATTGCTTGGCCAGCGCCTGACCCGCAGCCGAGAAGCGCGCGAAGTCCTGCGGCGTCCACCAGTTGCGCATCGCGCCGGTGCTGTCGAACATCGCTCCGTTGTTGTCGAAACTATGGCTGATCTCATGGCCGATCACGGAGCCGATCGCACCATAGTTGAAGGCAGCGTCGGCCGACGGATCGAAGAAGGGCTTCTGCAGGATCGCAGCCGGGAAGTTGAGCGCATTCTGAACCGGCAGGTTCACTGCGTTCACCAGCTGCGGTGGCATCCACCATTCGCTGCGGTCCATCGGCTTGCCGATCTTTCCAATCTGGTGGCGGTATTCAGCGAGCCTGGTCTGATTGAGATTGTCGTAAGCGCTGGCACCCAGGTTGAGGGAGCCATAGTCGCGCCAGCTGTCGGGGTAGCCGACGCCGACCACGATCGTTTCGACCTTCTTGAGCGCTTCCTGCTTGGTCGAGGGCGCCATCCAGTCGATCGCCTGAACGCGCTTCGCGAACGCCGCCTTGATGTTGGTGACCATCTGCTGGACCTCCGCCTTCGCCGAGGCAGGGAAGTAGCGGTCAACATAGGCCTTGCCGACGGCGTCCTGCAGCTGACTGCTGACCGCATTGAGCGCCAGCCGGTCGCGCGAGAGCTGTTGCGGCGTGCCGTTGAGAGCCGTGCCGAAGAAGGCGAAGTTGGCGTCGCGGATCGGCTTGGGCAGGACCGACGCCTGCTGGTTCAGCGTGTGGAATGCCAGCCAGTCCTTCCAGCTTTCGAGCGGTTCGGATCCGACCAGCGCGGCGAGCTTGGGAATGGCGCCGGCGTGATAGGCTTCGAACTTTTGCGCGCCGCCGAGTTGCGCCGCCTCGAGCAAAGCTCCCCAGTCGAGGCCGGGGGCCTTCTGTTCGAGCTCGGCGCGGGTCCAGACCCCCGCGCCCTTGGTGAAGTCCTCGCTCTCTTCGCGCGTGGCGTGCGCCTGCGCGATCTTTGTCTCGAGCGCCATGATGCGGTCGGCGGACGCCTTGGGGTCGGCCGCGCCGGCCGCCTTCATGACCGTCTCGATGTAGTTGCGGTACTGCGGGCGCAGGGCCGCCATCTTCGGATCAGCGGAGAGATAATATTCGCGCTCGGGCATGCCGAGGCCGCCCTGCAGGATATAGGGCAGCGTCTCGCCCGGTGTGCTCAACCCCTGAGTCACGAAGATGCCGAATAGATTGTCGGTCTGGAACTTGGTGGCGTTCATCGGATCGACGTCGGCCCGCAGCGTCCTGCCGATCGCGGTCGCGAGCGCCTTCTTGTCGGCAATACCGGCAATCGCGGCGAGGTCCGCCTGCGCCGGTCGCATGCCCGCCTGGTCAATGGCATTGGTGTCGAGGTAGGCCTTGTAGAACGCGGCGATGCGGCCGTCGTTGGTGTTGGCCGCGGGATTGGCCTTGAGGATCTGGTCCAGCATCTCACGGGTCTGCCGCTCGCGCTGCTGGTCGGCGATGTAGAAGCCGCCTACGCTCGACCGATCAGCGGGAATCTGCGTCTGCTTCATCCAGGTGCCGTTGGCGAACTGGTAGAAGTCGTCCCCCGGCTTGACCGACTTGTCGAGCGAGCCAAGCGCGATGCCGGCGCCGGTGCCCTGAGCGGGCCTGGCGGCATTGGCCTGATTGGCATCGTTCGACGCCATGCTGCAGGCGCTCAAGGCGGCGGCGGAAACGGCAAGAAGCAAGAGGCGAGACGTCATGTGGGCCCTTTCGTTTGAGCTGCTTTGCAAGCTTTGTCGCAGCCGCTAGGCGAGCGGGAAGGCTTTTCGACGAACGGACCTGATATCCGCATGAGTGCCCCGCGCATCGACACCAAGGTTCAGCTCGACAGCGCGGAGGCCCAGGCCCGGGCGCGCCATAATCGCGCGCTTGCCGATAAATTACGGGCCGATGTCGCCCAGGCGGCGCTTGGCGGGACGGAGAAGAGTCGCGAGCGGCACGTCAGCCGGGGCAAGCTTCTACCCCGCGATCGCGTGGAGCGGTTGCTGGATCCCGGCTCACCCTTCCTTGAGATCGGGCAGCTTGCGGCCAACGACCTGTATGATGGCGAAGTGCCTGGCGCGGGCATGATTGCCGGCATTGGCCGCGTCGCCGGTCGGCAGGTGATGATCGTCTGCAACGACGCGACGGTGAAGGGCGGGACCTACTATCCGCTGACCGTCAAGAAGCACCTCCGCGCGCAAGAGATCGCGCAGGAGAACCGGCTTCCCTGCATCTACCTGGTCGACAGCGGCGGTGCGAACCTGCCGCATCAGGCCGAGGTCTTCCCTGACCGCGACCATTTCGGCCGGATCTTCTTCAATCAGGCTAATATGAGCGCGCTAGGCATTCCGCAGATCGCCTGCGTGATGGGCAGCTGCACGGCGGGCGGGGCCTATGTCCCGGCGATGAGCGACGAGAGCGTGATCGTTCGCAATCAGGGCACCATCTTCCTCGCTGGTCCGCCCCTGGTGAAAGCCGCGACCGGAGAGGAGATCAGCGCGGAGGATCTGGGCGGCGGCGACCTTCACGCGCGCAAGTCGGGCGTGGTCGATCACCTCGCTGAAAATGACGAGCACGCGCTGACCATCGTGCGCGACATCGTATCGACCCTGCCTATGCAGCAGCCCCTGCTGCAGGTGCGCGAGCCCCGCTCGCCGGCGTTCGACCCAGAAGAGCTTTACTCCATTATCCCCGAGGACGTTCGTGCGCCTTATGACGTGCACGAGGTCATCGCGCGGATCGTCGATGCCTCCGAGTTTCACGAATTCAAGCCGCTTTACGGCACCTCGCTAGTTTGCGGTTTCGCGCACATCTGGGGAATGCCGGTGGCAATTCTCGCCAACAACGGCGTCCTGTTCAGCGAAAGCGCGGTCAAGGGCGCGCACTTCATCGAGCTCGCCTGCCAGCGCCGCGTGCCGCTGCTGTTCCTGCAGAACATTTCGGGCTTCATGGTCGGCGGCAAATATGAGGCGGAGGGAATCGCCAAGCATGGCGCCAAGCTGGTCACCGCTGTCGCCACGGCGAGCGTGCCGAAGGTCACCGTGCTGATCGGCGGCAGCTTTGGCGCGGGGAATTACGGCATGGCCGGGCGGGCTTACAGCCCACGGTTTTTGTTCAGCTGGCCCAACAGCCGGATCAGCGTGATGGGCGGCGAGCAGGCGGCCAGCGTTCTCGCCACCGTTCACCGCGACGCCGACAAGTGGACGCCGCAAGAGGCCGAAGCCTTCAAGCAGCCGATCCGCGACGATTACGAAGCGCAGGGCAATCCCTGGCACGCAACCGCGCGGCTGTGGGACGACGGCATCATCGACCCCGCCCAAACGCGCGACGTTCTCGGCCTCGCCTTCGCCGCCTGCTTAAACGCACCCATTCCGGAGCGTCCGCAGTTCGGCGTGTTCCGGATGTGATCAGACCTATGCGTACCGACTGGACCCGCGCGGAAATCGCGCACCTTTTCGATCTCCCCTTCACCGACCTCGTCTTTCGAGCGGCCGAGATGCATCGCAAGCATCACGCAGCGGGCGAAGTGCAGCTGTGCACCTTGCTGTCGATCAAGACGGGCGGCTGTCCCGAGGACTGCGGTTATTGCTCGCAGTCGGCGTTCGCCCAATCCGGGCTCAAGGCCGAGAAGTTGATGGACGTGGACGCGGTGCTCGCCGCCGCTGCCGACGCCAAGGCTGCGGGCTCACAGCGCTTCTGCATGGGTGCGGCGTGGCGGGAGCCGAAGGACCGCGACATGGCCTCGGTCTGCTCGATGGTGGCGGGCGTGAAAGCGATGGGACTTGAGACCTGCATGACCCTTGGCATGCTGACCGGCGAGCAGGCGCGCGCGCTCAGGCAAGCCGGCCTCGACTATTACAATCACAACATCGACACCTCGCCCGAACATTATGGCGAGATCATCTCGACCCGGACCTTCCAGGAGCGGCTCGACACGCTGGAGGAAGTGCGCGAGGCGGGCATCAGCGTGTGCTGCGGCGGTATCGTCGGAATGGGTGAGCGGCGCGAGGATCGGGTCGGCTTCCTCCACGCACTCGCCACCCTGCCGCGCCATCCCGAGAGCGTGCCGATCAATGCGCTGGTACCGGTTAAGGGCACCGTGCTGGGTGACATGTACGCCGGTGAGCGGCTGATCGACGACATCGAGTTCGTCCGCACGGTGGCGGTGGCGCGGATCACCATGCCACGGTCGATGGTTCGGCTGTCCGCCGGCCGCGAAAGCATGAGCGAGGCGACCCAGGCGCTCTGCTTCCTGGCGGGCGCGAACAGCATCTTCACCGGTGAAAAGCTGCTCACCACGGCGAACGCCGGCGACAGCAAGGATGCTGCCCTATTCGCCAAGCTGGGGCTGCGGCCGATGCAGGCACAGGAGCCGATGCGCGCATTGGAGGCGGCGGAATGATCACGTCGCTCCTGATCGCGAACCGAGGCGAGATCGCCTGTCGCGTGATCCGCACGGCGCGCGAACTCGGCGTGCGCACGGTGGCGGTCTATTCGGATGCGGACGCTAAGGCGATGCACGTCCGAATGGCGGACGAAGCGGTGCACATCGGACCGAGCCCCGCGCGCGAGAGTTATCTCGTCGGAGAACGGATCATTGCCGCCGCGAAGGAAACGGGGGCCGAGGCGATCCACCCAGGCTACGGCTTCCTGTCGGAGAATGCGGACTTTGCAGAGGCGGTGATCGACGCCGGCCTGATCTGGGTCGGACCGAAGCCGGCGAGCATTCGCGCCATGGGGCTTAAGGACGCTGCCAAGAAGCTGATGAGCGCGGCCGGCGTGCCGGTCACGCCCGGCTACCTTGGCGAGGACCAGAGCCCTGATCGGCTGCAGGCCGAGGCAGACGCAATCGGCTATCCGGTGCTGATCAAAGCGGTCGCGGGTGGCGGCGGAAAGGGCATGCGGCGCGTCGATGCGGCGGCGGACTTTCTGGACGCCCTCGACAGTTGCAAGCGCGAGGCGGCGAGCAGCTTTGGCGACGATCGCGTGCTGCTGGAGAAGTACATACTCTCGCCTCGCCACATCGAAGTGCAGGTGTTCGGCGACGCTCACGGCAACGTCGTTCACCTGTTCGAACGCGACTGCTCGCTGCAGCGCCGCCACCAGAAGGTGATCGAGGAAGCACCCGCGCCCGGCATGGACGAGGCCACTCGAGAGGCAGTGTGCGGGGCGGCGGTGCGGGCGGCGCAGGCGGTCGATTACGAGGGCGCCGGAACCATCGAGTTCATCGCCGACGCCAGTGAAGGGCTGCGCGCCGATCGCATCTGGTTCATGGAGATGAACACCCGGCTGCAGGTGGAGCACCCCGTCACCGAGGAGATCACCGGACAGGATCTGGTCGAATGGCAGCTGCGGGTGGCCAGCGGCGAGCCGCTTCCCCTTAGCCAAGACGAGTTGGTCATCGACGGCCACGCGGTGGAGGCCCGGCTTTATGCCGAGGACCCCGCGCGCGGCTTCCTGCCGAGCACCGGCGTGCTCGAGCATTTCGATCTTGGCGAGAGTGAGCGGATCGAGACAGGCGTGGAAGAGGGCGACGCGATTTCGCCCTTCTACGATCCGATGATCGCCAAGCTAATCGCCTGGGGTGAGGATCGCGACGAGGCAATCGACCGGCTGGCGGAGGTGCTGGAGGGCGTGGAAGTCTGGCCGGTGAGAACGAACGCGGGCTTTTTGGCCAATGCCCTGCTCGACGAAGAGTTCATCGAGGCTCGGCTCGACACTGGCTTCATCGAACGCAAGCTGGACGAACTCGTGCCGACCGGCGAGGCGGACGATAGCATTCGCGGCGCGGCCGCTGTCGTCGCGTTGGCGCAGGCCGAGGCTGACCAGGACTTTTCTGGGCTCGCGGGCTTTCGGCTCAACGCCGCACCGCGCTTTCGCGTTGCGCTGGGGCAAGGCGGCACCTTTGTCGAAGCCGATCCGGCCAACGCATCAGAGCTGGTGTCGGGGTTCCGCGACGAGGAACGGATCGTCATCTTCCATGAAGGCGAGGCTCATGAGTTCGCGCTCGCCGCTCGCGGATCGGTGGGTGCGTCGGCGGGTTCGGGTGCCCTGCTTGCTCCGATGCCCGGCAAGGTCACCAGCGTCGAGGTGAGTTTCGGCGAGTCGGTGACAAAGGGTCAGCGCTTGCTCACGCTCGAGGCCATGAAGATGGAGCATGCGATGCTTGCGCCGTTCGACGGGAGAGTGACCGAACTGAATGTCGCAGCTGGGCAGCAGGTGCAGGTCGATGCGGTGCTGGCGAAGGTTGAGGCCAACGCTTGATCGCACCTCGACCGTTCGCTGACGGCGCGATGGGCTTGATCCCGGGCCCTGCAACCTTCTAGCGGCGACGGAAGATAACCAGCCGGATGCCGGACCCGTCCGGCTGACGAGGAGAGTGAGATGAATATCAACGGCATTGCGGCAGTCGTCACTGGCGGAGCATCGGGGCTTGGCGAAGCAACGGCGCGAGCGCTTGCCGCCAAAGGTGCCAAGGTCGCCATCTTCGATCGCAATGCCGAGCAGGGCGAGAAGATTGCGGCCGAGCTTGGCGGAATTTTCTGTGAGGTGGACGTCACGAACGACGAGACGGTCGCAGCGGGGTTTGAAAAAGCGCGGGCGGCTCACGGACAGGAGCGGGTGCTGGTCAATTGTGCCGGGGTCGCCAACGCGGTGAAGACGGTCGGCCGCGATCGTGAGACCAAGGCCGTGAAGAAGTATCCGCTTCATCAGTTCGAACTGGTGATCGGCATCAACTTGATCGGAACCTTCCGCTGCATTGCGCACTGCGCCGCAGGCATGGTGGATGCCGAGCCGCTGGAGGACGGGGAGAAGGGCGTCATCATCAACACCGCTTCCGTTGCAGCTGAGGACGGCCAGATCGGACAGGCGGCCTACTCGGCGTCCAAGGGCGGCGTTCTGGCGATGACCCTGCCAATCGCGCGCGACCTGATGAACGAAGGCGTCCGCGTGAACACCATCCTGCCCGGCGTCTTCAAGACGCCGATGGTCGCGATGATGCCGCCGCAGGTGCAGGATGCGCTCGGCGCCCAGGTTCCCTTTCCCAAGCGGCTTGGCCGCCCGGAAGAGTATGCGCAGCTGGCGGTCTTCATGATCGAAAGCGGCTACATGAATGCCGAGCATGTCCGGCTCGACGGCGGCATTCGCATGGCCCCGAAATAAGGTGGACAGGGGTGCGCTCCTCGACGCCCTGTGCGAGGCGGCCTGGGAGGCGGGTGAGGCAATCCGGGCCGTCCGGCGCCGCGGGTTCGAGGTGGTTCACAAGAGCGACTCTTCGCCTGTCACCGAAGCGGACCACGCGGCCGAGCGGATCATCCTCGACGCACTCGCGCGCGTCGCACCCGGCGTGCCGGTCATCGCCGAGGAAGAGGTCGCAGCCGGGAGGATCCCCGCCCACGACGACCTCTATTTCCTCGTCGACCCGCTCGACGGGACCAAGGAGTATGTTCGAGGCGGCGACGACTACACCGTCAACATTGGCCTGATCGAAGCGGGCCAGCCGACGATGGGGGTCGTTCTCGCTCCCGAGCAGGAGCGCCTCTTCGCCGGCCGGGTCGGGGAGGGCGCGTGGGTCGAGGGGCAGCGGATGGCTGTTCGTGCGCCGCTGCTGGTGCGCGCTCCAGGCGCGGAACTGTTCGCGGTCGCCTCAAAGTCGCACTTCACGCAGGACACTGCGGACTATCTGACAAGCCTGCAGCAATCCTTTCGTCAGCTATCGGTCGGGTCCAGCCTCAAATTCTGCATCGTGGCGGAGGCGGAGGCTGACATCTACCCTCGCCTCTCGCCGACCAGCGAGTGGGACACGGCCGCAGGCCATGCAGTGCTGTTGGCGGCCGGTGGTCACGTCGCCGCACCCGACGGGACGCCGCTGAGCTACGGCAAGCCCGCGTTCCTCAACAGGGGTTTTCTTGCGACCGGTGCCTGGCAAGCTCCGCCGATCCTGCCATTCATGACGCCTTTCGGTGGAGGTGGTGACCTTCCTCAAGGCGTTTGAGGTCGGAAGCAATTGCTGATGAACGCGACTGCCCTTCGAGCAGGTCGACCTCGGCCCTGATCGCCGCGAGCCGGTGCAGAAGTGCCTGCGCAGGGACCCCTACATCGGCATCGCGGCTGAGCGCGGTTGCGACTTGCTCGGCGGTTGTAATCGCGGCCCGTATTCCGCTCGCCCAAGTCCGCCGATGTACGGAATGCGATAACTGGTGTGCGTTGGTCATGCGCCATTTGGGGCTGATAGCCTTGTGCCTTTCTCCTCCAAATGTCCGTTATCGACCGAAAAAGAGGGGCTAGGCCAATCTGGCTCGGCATTGTAAGCCGTGCTTGCTCGGCACTGTGATTTGGAATTCCACCATGGCCGGAGCACCATCAGCTTACCAGAATCTGGATTATGGCGCCTCGCGTCAGCGTGTGACGCTGGTTGCGGATGGCGAGGTCGCCCTGCGGCGAGCCCGCCGCCTTCTGGAGGAGGACGACAGCTTCGCAATCCAGACCCTGCAGTTGCCGGAACTCAACTCGGTTCGGGCGTCCGGAGACCTGCTGTGGGTGGAGTTGGCGGACGCTCCGCCAGCCGAGGCCGTCGAACTTCTTGATGCAGTTCAGCAGCACGCCGCCAGTCGATCTGCAAGCAGCGTCGTGTCAGCGACTGAGGAGTGGATCGACCTCATCGCGGCGCGGATTGTTTCACCGGACGTCACTGTCCTGATAACGGCGAACGACGTTGACCGGATCGCGGCGCTCGGCTTGGCGACGGCTGTGCAGACGAGTGGGGTGCGCGACAACAGCGCCGATCGTAGCGAGGGCCGCCTCAAGCAGCTCAGCGAGGAAGTGAACCGGATCGCGATGGCGCTTGCGCGGCTGTCGGACACTCCCCTCTCGCAAGATACGATGCGTCCGGTTCAGCCTGGCGAGGGGCCCGCGGTTTCGGCTGAGCTGATCAGGTCAATCATCCGCGCCCGCCGTTTACGAGATCAGTTCATACCCGGGAATCTCTTCGCTGATCCGGCCTGGGACATTCTGCTCGACCTGCTCCAGGCGGAGATCATCCAACATCGGGTGCCGGTCTCGAGCCTCTGCATTGCATCTGCTGTGCCTGCCACGACCGCCCTGCGTTGGATCAGGACGATGACGGACCGTGGCATGCTGCTTCGCCGCGAAGACCCGCATGACGCACGCCGCGTCTTCATCGAACTGGCGGCGGAGACAAGCACCGCCATCAGGCGCTATTTCGACAAGGTTGGATCGGCGGCCGTCGTTTAAGCGGCGGGTTGCCCACTGCTGCCGAAACTGGCAGCAGGCGCAACGCGGGCGCTTAGCTCAGTTGGTAGAGCATCTCGTTTACACCGAGAGGGTCGGCGGTTCGAGCCCGTCAGCGCCCACCATTCTCCCCGTTGCGGATCGCCTCAGAGCGACCGAATGAGCCGAACGGGAAGAGCGGCCCACGCGGGATCGGTGATCACCGCCTGCCGAGACCCCGCACCAGGCGGCTGCAGATGTAGCTTTCCGCCGTCACGTGCCAGCAGGCGACCAAAGATAAAGCGGCCCGCAGGACGGGGAATGAGGATGTCGCGGTTGAGCGCACGTCCGAAGTCTTCCGGATCTAGTCGATCACACCACAACTCATCTCCGGTGCGGTAGTCGCCGACTGCTCCTGTAACCAGAATGGCGACTTGGCCGGCCGCAGGAGTTGGCGGCACAACTTGAGAATGACGACGGGGCGCGTTTGCGCCGTCGATTGAGAGGTGGGCAAGCACATCAAGATCGCTGCGATCAGGGTGGTCCACAAGGTCAGCTGCGGTCACGCCAAGCGCGTCCGCAATCCGGTTCAACCATCCTACGGAAACCGTCCTGGTTCCCGTCTCGAGGCGTCCGATAGTCTGTGGCGTTGTCGGTGGCTTACATGCACCAGCAACATCCTCAAGGGTCATCCGCTTGGCCTTCCGAACCTCCCTTATGCGCGTGATCATCGTTGCCCCCTTCCAAAATTCGAACCTCTCTAACCTAAGAGGTTACAGAGCTGTCCTACATTTTGGCGTTTATGGCAAGTGGGGTGCGACTCAGGAAAGGATCTCACATGACCGACGCACTCAGGATGATGAACGAGGTTGCACTGCCCGGAAGTGCTCCGGCGGCGAAAGGCCAGAGGGCGGCGCGCACCGTTTCGGTCAATACTGTCGAGTCACCATTGGGATGGCTGCGGGCGCGTGGTCACCTTACCCAGCGGCAATACGACGCGGGAGAACAGTTGCGCAACGACTGGGAAGCTTCGCAGCTGGCGCCGCGCGTCACCATGCGGTGGGATCCTGCTCCGATCAGGTCCGGGCTCTCCGGAGGTTCGAAGCTCGAGCCTGGGGAGCGGCAGCTGAAGGCCAAGCAACGGTTCGACGCCGCACTTGCTGCCGCCGGAACAGGGCTTTCAGACATCCTATGGCGAGTGGTCTGTGCGGGTGAGGGGATGCGGGATGCTGAAACCGCGCTTGGCTGGCCAGCCAGGGCCGGCAAGCTGGTGCTTACGATCGCGCTCGACCGGGTGGCGGATTACTATCGGATGCGCTGATAAGGGAAAGGCGCCCCCACGCTGCACGTGGACGCGCCCTTCCCCACATTCGTAATCTTTAACCTTGGCCGATTCCCGGTTCGCGACCCTGGCTACGCTCGACCTTGATGTCGTCGGTGCCTGACTGGTTCGCGCGATCGCGGCTCGCGGTCGTGGACTCACCATCCAGAGCGCCCTGACCTTGCGATGCGAAGTCCTGGTCAGCTGATCCATCCTGCTGACGCATGGAATTCGACGTGCTGGCCGATTGGCCGTCCGTCCTCGCCTGCTCAGCCGGGGAGCCGCCCTGGCTGGACGAGCCGATATCATTGGCATCAGCCTGTGAGCCGATGAAGCCGCCTGTGGCGCCCTGGCTGTTGGCTTGGCCCATGTCGCTTTCCTGGCCGAGGTCCGAACGGTTCTGGCTCTGCATCGTCCCCGATTGGCCGCTGTTGCCGTAGGAAGCTTGGCCCGTATCCGTCGCGCTCGCTTCCCCAGTGGAACTGCCGCTGGTCATGGTCGTGCCCGTACCGCCGCCACTGTCATTGCCACCAATAGGTTGACTGTTGCGCTCCTGGCCGGAAGTCTGCTGCTGGCCTTGCGGCTTGGTCGGATCTTCACTCTGGCCGTAGCCCTGCTGACCAGTCTGCTGCTTGTCGTCCATGTTGTCCTCCTCAGTCTGTCGAAGGTTCAACAGTGGGAAGGGCCGCTACGTTCCGGAGTCTTAAGGCCGTATGCGGTTGGAGCGAGGGGCGGCTGGCAAACGAAAAGGGGCCGCCGAACGTGTCGGCGACCCCCCTTTTTCGATGCTGAGTTGATCAAGCTGCGACGTCGTCGCCGGTCGTCTCGTCAGCGGGTGCTTCGGCCGTGGCGCCGGGCTCGGCGTTCGGATCATAGTCCTCGGTGAAGCCCGCATTATCACGCTCAAACATCTGAGCCATGACATCGACACCCTGCGCCTGCAGGTCAGCCTCTTCAGGCGAGCGGGCCACGTTCACCTTGACGGTCACATTGACCTCCGGGTGAAGCGAGATGCGAACCTCGTGCATGCCGATCGCCTTGATCGGGCGATCGAGGATGACCTGGCTCTTGGTCACCTTCGCGCCGTCAGCGTCGAGCGCGTCGATGATGTCGCGAGCGCTGACCGAGCCGTAGAGCTGGCCGGTGTTCGACGCCTGACGGATCAGCTGAACCGTCTTGCCATCGATGCCCTTCGAGGCTGCTTCGGCGCCAGTGCGGCGCTCGGCGTTCTCGGACTCGATGCGGGCGCGGTTCGCCTCGAACACCTTGCGGTTGGCTTCATTCGCACGAAGCGCCTTCTTGCGGGGCAAGAGATAGTTGCGGGCGAAGCCGTTCTTTACCGTGACGACATCCCCGATGCCGCCCAGCTTCTCGACACGCTCGAGCAGGATAACTTCCATGGCTCGCGCTCCTTACTTGACGACGTAGGGGAGCAGGCCGAGGTGGCGGGCGCGCTTGATCGCCTTGGCCAGCTCACGCTGCTTCTTGGTGCTCACCGCGGTTATGCGGCTCGGGACGATCTTGCCACGCTCGGACACGAAGCCCTGCAGCAGACGAACGTCCTTATAGTCGATCCGGGGGGCGTCCTTACCCGAGAACGGGCACGACTTGCGGCGACGGAAAAAAGCACGGGCCATCGGTTAGGCTCCCATCTCTTCGCGGGCACGCTCGGGGCGATCGCCCCGGCCGCCGCGGTCACCACCACGATCGCCGCGGTCACCACGATCACCGCTGCGCTCACGGTCGCGTTCCGAACGGCGCATCATCGCCGAAGGGCCTGCCTCGTGCTCGTCGACGCGGACGGTCATGAAGCGGATCACGTCCTCGTTGAGGCCGGTCTGGCGCTCGAGCTCGGCAACGGCTGCGGCGGGCGCGTCGATGTCGAGAAGGACGTAATGCGCCTTCCGGTTCTTGGCGATGCGATAGGCAAGGCCGCGAAGGCCCCAAGTTTCCGTCTTTACGACAGAACCGCCGTTGTCCGTCAAAATCTTGGTTGCGTTTTCCGCGAGTGCATCGACCTGGGCCTGCGCCAAGTCCTGCCGCGCGAGAAACACATGCTCATAAAGCGGCATGTTTAGCTCACATGTTGGCCGATCGCTGACGGGCGCCCCATGCGCACCGCCCCTCCGGCTGTCGTCTTCGTTGTGGAAGTTGAACGAGGCGAGCCCCGGATCAACTCCGCGGCGCCTATGGTCGAAACCGGCGAGAATGGCAAGTCAGACGCAGCCAGGCAAAAGATGTGACTACATCACCTAACCCATATGGAACAAAACCATTGACATCGTCACGCTCATATGGCAAAGATATGAACACTGGCCGAATCGCCGGATGAGCCCACCGGGCGAGTCTCCGGCAAGGCCAACCTCTGACATTGGAACCTAGATGAATTGGTTTGGTCGTAAGTCGGCGCCCGCGCCGGCTACGCTTCCGGCGTGGTCAACCTACGCCTGTGCGAGTGATTCAGATGCAAGTCCACGAAGCTACCAGGCCAGGATCAGCGAGGTCTTCCTGAACAACCCCGTGGGCCAGCGGTCCGTCAGACTGGTCGCCGGTACCGTGGCGGCCCTGCCGATCGACCAAACCGAGGGCAATCAACAGGCGGCCAGCCTGGCACTCAAGCCAAGGCTCCTCGAGACTATCGCAACCCACCTGCTGCTTCAGGGCAATGCCTACCTCTACTGCGTGGAAGGGCAATTCGGTCTGACCGAGCTGGTGCCGCTCCGTCCCGAGAAGGTCAGCATCACAGTTGACGAAAGAGGCTGGCCTGCTGGGTTCGTTTACCGCGGCGGAAACGGGGGTGTGGTTCGTTACACAGCGCGCGACGGGCTCGGCCGGCCGCAGATCATCCACCTTCGGGCGCTGAATCCCACAGATGATCATCTGGGTCTTGGGTGCATGGACGCTGCGATTGCTGCGGCTTGCCTGCATAATCGGGCGACGCGCTGGAATCGTTCACTGCTGGATAACGCCGCTCGTCCGTCCGGCGCCATGGTCTATGATCCACCAGACGGATCGACCCTGACGGGCGAACAGCTGAGCCGACTTCGCGAGCAGATCGATCAGCATTTCGCGGGTGGACTGAACGCGGGACGGCCACTGCTGCTTGAAGGCGGCCTCAAATGGCAGGCGCTTGGATTGTCACCGAACGACATGGACTTTGTGTCGCTGAAGGAGGCGGCCGCGCGAGACATAGCGCTGGCGTTCGGCGTGCCGCCGGTGCTGCTCGGCCTTCCTGGCGATACCGCTTATGCCAACCTGCGTGAGGCCGGACGAGCGCTGTACCGGCAGACGGTCCTGCCGCTGGCGGAACGTATGCTCGAGGCGCTTACCGAAGGGCTGCACGACTGGCTCGGTCCCATCAAGTTCGCAGTCGATCTGGATCGTGTCAGTGAGTTGACCGAAGACCGTGAGCGAATGTGGCAACGGATCGAAGCAGCGAACTTTCTTTCGCGTGCAGAGAAGCGGGAGCAACTTGGCTTCAGCCCGGACATTGCCGCGTGAACCCAGCTGCAATCACGGCCGACGCCCTCCTGACCCAGCTGCTGAGCCAGACGGACGGCCGCGTCCTGGACATGGTCACGATGCGCGCTTTGGTGGAGGAGGCAAGCCAATCTGGCGCACAGCGGGCGTTGGCCAGCCTCGGTCTCGACGACGAGAATGCGCGGCGTGACATGGGTGAGTTGCGCGAGCTGCTAAGCGCCTGGCGAGACGCCAAGCGTAGCGCATGGCAGGGCATGGTTACCTGGATCGTCAGGGTCTGCCTTGCGGGATTACTGGTCAGCATCGCCGTTCGTCTTGGACTTGCCGAGCTGGTCCATGCCGGTTCCTGACACAAGCCACGTCAAGGTCAGATTCGCGGGCTATGCGGCAGTGTTCGATCTCCTCGACCACGGAGGTGACATTGTGAAGCCGGGCGCATTCAGGCGCTCGTTAGCCGGCGGCCGCACGATCCCGCTCCTCTGGCAGCATCGAACGGGAACCGTGATCGGCAGGATCGAGCGGATCGAGGAGGACCGCCGCGGCCTGCGGGTGATTGGCTCGATCAATTGCAGCGAGAGCGGAGCCAATGCTGCCCGCCTGATAAGCTCACGCCGGATCGATGGTCTGAGTTTTGGTTATCGAGTGCAGTCTTCTGAGCAATCCGAAGGAGCGCGACTCCTCAAGGATGTGGACCTGCTGGAGGTCAGTGTCGTGACACGGCCGATGCAGCCAAAGGCAAGAATTCACGCGGTCCAGGAAAGCTGAGCCGACGCATCTGCAAAAATTTCAAAACAACAGAACGGTTCACCTTTTCGGTGGACCGCCTGTCACTGTGGGAGTTCGTTATGGAAGTGAAAGCGGATGCACTCGAACAGTCGTTCGAAAGCATGGATTACGAGGAGAATGCGATTTCGCTCAAGGAGGAACTGAACTTGCTGAAGAGCCGACTGGCGGAAACTCAGATCGCGAGCCAGCGGCCACCACTGGATGGCGTCAAGTCGGTCGAGAACTTCGCATTCGTGGACCGGTTTCTGCGGCGCGGGATCGACACTGATCTTGAAGCCAAGTCCGCCGATAATTCGTCCGGCGGAGCAGGAGGTTATGCAATCCCGCGCGACATCGACGAGCAGATTGATCGAACGCTCGTTGCGCTTTCCCCGATCCGGGCGATCGCCAACGTCGTCAAGGTTGGCAGCTCGAACTACCGCAAGCTCATCACGACGGGTGGCGCTCCTTCGGGATGGGTAGGCTTCGAGGCTAGCCGCGCGGAGACTGCCACCCCGACTTTCACGGAAGTCGTACCGGCCAGCGGAGATTTGTATGCCAATCCCGCAGCTTCACAGCATATGCTGGATGACGCCATGTTCGATGTGGAAGCGTGGCTGTCCAACGAGATCGCGGTGGAATTCGCACGGGCCGAGGGCGCAGCCTTCATCAAGGGGACCGGTGTCAACCAGCCGCTTGGCTTCCTGAATTCGCCGAACGCGGCGACTGCCGACGCGGCCCGCCCGATGGGAACGCTGCAGACCATTTCGACGGGAGTCGCCGGTGGTTTCCCGGCCGCCAATCCTGCGGACAAGCTTGTCGATCTGATCCAGAGCCTGCGGCAGCCCTACCGGCAAGGTGCCGTGTTCGTCATGAACAGCGCGACGGCGGCAACCATTCGCAAGTTCAAGACCGCCGATGGCGCTTTCATCTGGCAGCCGGGCCTCACCGCCGGCCAGCCTTCGACGCTCCTGGGTTATCCTGTGATCGAGGCTGAGGACATGCCGGACGTGTCGGCCAACAGTCTGTCGGTCGCGTTCGGTAATTTCAAGGCGGGTTACATCATCGCTGAACGGGGTGAAACGAGCATCCTGCGTGATCCCTACACCAAGAAGCCGTACGTCTACTTCTACGCAACCAAGCGAGTTGGAGGTCAGGTCGTGAACAGCGAGGCGATCAAGCTCCTCAAGTTCGCCTGATCGGCACCGAGCCTGACCAACCAAATCATCTAAAAAGGGGAAGCCATGCCGGCGGCCTTCACGCCCAGGTTCATCGACCTGGTGCGAACCACCACGACTACGCAAGGCACTGGGCCCATTGTGCCCGGCACCGCCGTGCAGGGCTTCTCCAGCTTCTCCGAGAGCCTGAGCGCCGGAGACCAATTCTATTACTGTGTCCAAGGCGTCGACAAACCCCAGGAAAGAGAGGTCGGTCGCGGAACGCTTCAAGCGAATGGGTCGATTGCTCGTCAGGCGCTTGGTGGAACGCTCACCGATTTCAGCAGCGGGCAGAAGACTGTCAGCTTGGTGACCGCCGCCGAGTGGTTCGCACAGCAGCAGGCAACAGCATCTGGTGCAATGGTCAGCGTAATCACGAGGTCGGCACTTGCCGCCGTGAGTGGTGGAACGCCCAATCACGGTGACCTGGTCTACCTTCGCGAGAGCGGTCGCGAGGGGCATTTCATCTTTGACGGCAGCGACTTGCGTGCCCTTGTCACGAGTGATCCGCGGCAGGGCTTCAGTGTTGCGCCTTCAGCGAACACAACGGGCTCGGCGGGAGCCTGGGTGCGGAAGGTCGAAGCATCGGTCAACGTTCGTTGGTTTGGCGCGGCCGCCGACTTCGTGACCGACGACCTGGGTGCTTTCACTGCCTGCCGGGATGCTATCCTGGCGCGCAAACAGGGGCCGTTCGCAGGCAACCGGACCATGCTCATTCCGGCGGGTCGATACTACCTGTCCGACCGGTTCGACACCAAGGGCCTGCGGGTCGTTGGCGAGCACAGCGGGCAACCATCCGGCATTTCGAGCCTCCTCCGTTTCGGCAAGAACAAGTCCGGGGTGCGCCTGACCAGTGGCGCCGACAATAGTGCGTCGTCACTGGAAGGGCTGCAGATCTGGGGCGGCGGCGTGAACGTTGACGCCACTGGGACGGTGACCAGTTACGCGGCTGGCGACAGCATTACTGGCAATGGCGTGGAGGTCGCCTGCGACTGGGGCTCCTGCACTGACGTCTCTGTCGCGTTTTTCGGAGGTGATGGCTTCTCGGCGAACTCGGCCGTGGGCAACTGCAACAGCTTCTTCCTCGAGCGCTGCCAGTCGCAATATCAGCGCGGCTGTGGGTACTTGATCGGCGGCACCGATGCGAACGCTGGTACGACCATCAGCTGCTCCGCCATTTCATGTGGCGGATCGGGGATCAAGGACTACAGTTTCCTCGGTAACACGCACATCCAGGCGCACGTCCGAGACTGCGGCTACCTGGACCCTACGGGCAGTAACGGACCTGTCGGCGCCTGCCAGTATGGCAGCAATCCAACCCGCTATTATTATGTGGTCGCGGGCCGCGAAGCGCAGGCCTCGACCGAGCAGCCTGGAAGTATCAGCAACGGGACGGAAGCCTGGCGCGAGTATCGCGGACCGGCGCCGAAGCGATGGTCAGCAGGCCTGACCTGGTCGAGCGCGTCGCCTTATCAGACCAATCCTTCAAACCTTAACGCCAGGAACGTCTTCGTAGGCTGCTATGCGGAGGGTAGTCAGGCTCCGTGTCAAGCAACCGCTCCATCTGTCTTCCTCGGCGGGCTACTGGACGAAGTGGGATTCGACGGAAGCAGCTCGGGTCTTTGGTTGCGCAATGAGTCACGCGGCGGACTGGTTGTCCCGGGTCTCTCTACTTGGCGGCCGGGCACGGCAACCAATCTGGTCGGAGGCGATCCGCTTCAGATCAGCGCCGTCAATCGAAAGTGGGACCCCGCTGCGCTCGGCTCGAAGCAGGGGAGCGTTCACCTGTCACACTCCGTCGCGGACGGGCAGGGGCCTGCAATCACCTTCGGCACCGCGCAAGGCGATGGTGCAGAGGCAGGCGCGGGCATCTACGTGTTGTCGAGCGCTGGCTACGGTACGCGTATGTACCTCGCCACCACGGATACCTTCGGAGCCGTCAAGAACGCTGTCAGCATCGGCGAGGGCGGAAATGTGGTCATCGAACGCGGTGCTTTGCAGGGCCACGCCCCACTGAATGTCAGGACTGTCACCGCCTACACCGCGGCAATGCAGGACCGAGATTCTTACCTGCGGTTCCTGACATCTTCAGCCGCTACGCTGACGATTCCATCGAGCCAAGACGTTAACTTCCCCATCGGAACGACGCTCACGATTGAGCAGGGGGGAGTTGGAGATGTTATTCCGACTCCAGGTAACGGCGTCACCATCAACTGCCGTGGCAACGTCACCAAGACAGCAGGTCAGTTCGCAGTGGCGTTGCTTACAAAGGTCGATGGCGACGTCTGGACCTTGACCGGCGACCTCGCGTGACGAGTTGCGCGCTGATTGCCTCTGCAAGGCGCCGTGGCAGCACTTCAGGGCCGGCCGTGTTCGGTGGCGTCGCCACGTTATTTTCAGCGCGGCAGAAAGGCGGCTACTACGACTTCACCGATCTTAGCACGCTTGCCGCAAATTCGGACGGGTCTGGTAGCGCGGTCGCGATCGGCGGTGACGCGCGCTGGTGCAGAGACTTGAGCCCCAACGGCAACCACCTTCGGAATATCATTTCCTCAGTGGTGGTCCAGCCACATGGCGTCGCAACCAGCGGGACCAACTATGGCCTGTTCAACATGCCAGGCTTCGGCAATTGGCCAATGATCGCCGAGCCAATCACTATGGTGGCTTGCTTCGAAATTCTCAGCTTCGGCGCGACTGACGACCGGCTGATCGGAAGCAGCGGTTCTGGTCAGATCCTCCAGGGCACCAGAGCCGGCTCGATCAGGCTCTTCAGCAATTACTCGCCAGAAGTTGTGCCTGGCCTAAACCGTGAAGTCGTTGTTACGGGCGTCTGGAACGGTCCGAAAAGTTCGATCGCCCTCAACCGCGATACGCCGATTACCTGGACGAGTTCCGGCGGGGCAATGAACGCGCTTTGCATCGGTAGCGCGACGGGCCCGGGTCCCTGCGCAGCGGTCAGGTTCAAGCGTCTGTTCGTGCGCGAGGGTCTCTTGAGCACGACTGACCGAGACGGCGTCCTGAGTTGGGCCGGTGCCTGATCGCCGGCCAATGCGCCCTACACTTCAAGCGGAAGGCAGCAATCGATGAGCATCGCCGCTTTTGCGGTGGCGGGAGCCACCTTGGGCCAGTCGCAGGGGGCTTCCTCGACGGCGAAAACACCGACACCTCGGATCGTGACAGCATTGGCCGATCCCAAACCTGCTCCCGAATCTCGATGAGCGCGCCAGTAGGAGAAGACCCATGTCACTGATGCTGAAAGATCCATCGGCGGTCCTAGACTACGCCATCGATTGGGGACGCCAATATCTGGATGGCGACACGCTGGTCGCAAGCGAGTGGTCGACGTCTCGGACCGACCTCGAGGTTGCAAGCTCGAGCTTCGACGATCGGATCAGTCAGGTGAAGCTAAGGGGTGGGATCGCGGGCAAGGTTTACCGCGTCAGCAACCATGTAACCACCAGCGCTGGCCGCGAAGATAGCCGGTCTTTGGTCCTGCGGGTCGAGGTTCGATGATCGGCTCTGCGGACGTCCTGCCAATTGTCTCTCTAGCGGAAGTGCAGGGCTTTGTTCGGGTGGAGACGGGAGACGAGGAGGCACTGCTTGCCGGCATGGTGAGAACTGCAAGTGCCTACTGCGAAAGGTTCCTGAACCAGGTCGTGATTGCCAGGCCATTTGCCGAGGTGATCCGCGGTGACGGTCTGTGGCAGAGACTGGAAGTGCGGCCAATCAAAGCGATCACATCCGTCCACGCTGGCGATCAGCTGCTCGCGAGCGAGCAATTCAGCATGGACGTCGATCCAGCTGGAGCAGGTTGGGTGAGAGTTCCAGCCAGCCTTCTTTGCACGGTGGCAGGACTTGCCGGCTTGGCCGGCGACGAGAATGACGTGCCCGAGCCTATTCGCCAGGGCGTGATCAGATTGACTGCCCACCTCTACAGTCATCGAGACGGTACGGCCGGCGGTGAACCGCCCGCCATCGTTACCGCACTCTGGCGTCCGTATCGGCGTCTGGTGCTGGCATGATGGATGAGTTTGCGGGCACCCTGACGCAACAGATCCAGATCGAAGCCCTCAATGAGGATCGAACCGAAAGTGGCCTGACCAGTAGCACTTGGATCCCAGTTTTCAGCTGCAGGTCGTGCGTCGTCCCTGAGGGTGCGGGCGCCGAGGCCGAGGGGATGGCTTTCAGCGGAATGCCGCGAATGCGTTTTCTGGTGAGGAGGAGCCTGGCCGTTGCTGTTCAACAGCGGGTGAGATGGCGCGGCCGCTTCTTCATGATCAGGCAAGTCTACGAGGATCCGCGTCAACCAGAACGTATCGAACTTCGCTGTGAGGAAATCCGCGCATGAAAGAGCTCGAGACTGGCGTGATGCAGAAAGTTGATGAGGCAGTGCGGGCTCGTCGAGTGCAGATTTTGGCGGCCTTTCGACGTGAACTTGGGAATGCTCGGGTCACCGAGGAAGGCGAAGATATCGTGGTAACCGGAACTGAGTTGCTGCGGGACTGGCTGATGAACGCCGAACTGCGAAGCGTGAGCGCTCCTCAATGAGCGCCGGCTACTCTCTTCAGACTGCGCTTGTTGCTCGTTTGCAAGGCGTATCCGACCTTACCGGTGTCTATGATGGGCCGCCTGCAAGGGCCGCGTATCCGTACCTCGTCGCGGACTGTGGTGCCGAGCAGGATTGGAGCGCCAAGGACTTCGTGGGCCGCGAGGTCGCAGTGGCGCTGACTTTGTGGGACGACCAACCAGCGCGTCTGCAGCGCGTCGCTAACGTGGTGGAGAAGACACTCGACACTGAGTTGCTCGTAGACGGGTGGACCATCGCAAGCTGGCGCTTCCTGCGCCGGCGCACCCTTCGTGATGTCGCCGGCCCGTGGGCCACGGCTATCGATTTTCGCGCGCGCCTGCTCGCGCAACCCTGAAAGGATCTCCCATGCCTGCTGAACGAGGAAGTGCATTCTTGTTGAAGCTTGGGTCAGGCGGCGACCCGGTCAGTTACACGACGGTTGCGGGTCTCAAGACAACCCAGGCTGCAATCAATGGCGATCCCGTTGCGATTACCAACAAGGGCAGCGACGGCTGGCGGGAATTATTGTCAGGCGCCGGAGTCCGATCGATGTCCGTGACGGCGACTGGCATTTTCACTGGCAGCGAGGCTGAGGTCGCTATGAAGGGTCTGGCACTCGACGGTCGCCTGGCCCCGTACCTTCTGACCTTCGAAGGCGGAGAGCGGATGGCGGCGCAGTTTCTGATCACCAAGCTTGAGTACGCCGGCGACTTCAATGGGGAGCGAAACTACAGCATCTCCCTTGAGAGTTCTGGCCCGGTAATCAGCGCGTGATTGCGAACGCATTGCGCGGTGAGTGCATGATACGTGTCGCTGGTCACGATGTGCTTATTCGCTCGACTTTTTCCGCCCTTGTGGCAGCAGAGGAAGAGCTTGGGTCCTTGATCAACCTGATCGACCGTGCGGGCAAATCCGAGCTCAAGCTGGCCGAAATTGCTACCCTGTTCGACCATCTTTCGACCGATCGTCAGCCGGAGATCAGTCGCGACGCCATCGGCCGTTCGATGGTTGTGATGGGTCTCAGCAAGGTGACGCCGATGCTGCGGACGATTTTTTCCCAGATATTGCAAGGCGCGGCGGATTGACGTTCGCCGAGAGTGCCCAGCGATGTTGGCGGCTCGCCGCTCATGTTCTTGGATGGTCGCCCAGCGAGTTCTGGAACTCCACTCCTGCTGAACTCGCGCAGTCGTTGCCCTTCAGCCCAATGAGTGACGTCGGCGTCTCGAAGAGCGACTTGCAGGCACTTACCGCGCGCTTTCCCGACTCTAGGAACTGATGATGCAAGACCATATTGAGCAGCTTGTCATAAGAGTTCGCGCAGATACGGCCGCTTTCTCGCGAGACGTTGATGCGATGCGCGGAGAGCTGGCGACGCCACTGACTAGCAGTGTCCTCCAACCAAGCCGAGCTATCGAAGCCGCGCTGAGCAAGGCTGTGGTCGGTACTAACGGCGGCCTTGGTGGAGGCGCCGGTGGGATGGCGGCGCTGGCGCCGGACCGTGCGCGCGGCATTGAGGGGGTGGCGAGTTCCAACTCTGTTCATGTCACCTTGAATCTTTCGGCGCCCGCAGGCGAGGAGGTCCGAGCATTGCGCCAATCCAGCAAGCAGATTGCTCGCTCGCTGCGTAAAGCCATCATGAGTGCGCAATGATACGGCACTGGTTCACACGCGCCGACGCTCCACTCACCACAGGTTTCGTAAAGCGGTTCGACCCGCGCCACTTCACAGTGGACTTCCCCAGAGGTGCGATCGCGAGCGCCGTGCTGGGGCCCCAGACCAATAGTCTCAGGGTTACTGCGGAATTTGTCCGCCGCAATGATCTGGTTGGATTGATCTACGAAAGCGATGATCACCGTGCGCACCCGGTCAACCAGCGGGAGCTCAATCGTGACTATCGTCGCTGCAGGCTGAAATTCCGCTGGAAATCGCAGGGGCTTCCCGGCCTGGACGGCGTCAATGGCGCGACGCTCACCATCGAGGGCAGGGACAGAACTGGAGCTCCACGGACCTGGTATGTCCGGCTTTGGAATTACGCGTCGGGGACTCCTGCGGACGCGGTCATTCAGCTGAATTTCGACGATCTGCGCGGTGGGTTTAATCTCGATACTGGCGCTGATCCTGTCGAGGCTCAGGCTATAGACCGAATGTTCTTCAGCCTCGTTCCCGAGGAGTATGCCGATGGCGATCACTCGTCCTTTGATCGGGTTCGTGAGGCGGTTCTGGAAATCACGGAGCTGGCGTGCGAGGGCTCCGGAAGCGTCCTGCGCGTCAACGACGCCATGGTACCGGAACACGCACTGCGGATGTGCACAGGTTACGACGATCTCTACAATCTTGTTCCTGAACGAGTGATCGAGTCTGTTGAGCGGCTCGGCTATCGCAAATTAATCAACCATTACATCGGGATGAGCCACCACCAGCGGCTCACCGGAAGCGGCCTGGTCGATCCCGGTAAGCCTTTAAATTCGGCGGCAGTCGCTTGGCACTCGGCGTTCGCCAACGCCGCGCGAAACGCCGGATTCGATGTCATATTTTCCTTATCATTCGAGATCACCGCCAGCGCTTGTCCGCAGCACTGGAAGCAGCGGACGTTTGATGACGAGGAGGCGCTTACCGCGTATGATCCGCCATCGTCGCTCATCTCTCCAGCGAACGAGGAGGCGGTTGAATATCTTTCTCGGACCGCAGTGGCACTCGCCGAGATTGCGGACAATGCGGGCCTTACACCGCGTATCCAGATCGGGGAGGCATGGTGGTGGGTCACCACAGACAACCGGCCGTGCCTGTATGACGAGGCAACTCAGGCAGCTTTGGGCACTCAGGTTGTGCGGATCGACGACGTCCGCGCGGCTGAGGGCAATCTCCAACTCGATTTTTTAGATCAGGTTGGGCGGTTGCTCTCGACAGCAACCGCCAAGATTACCGCGGCTGTGCGAAGGTTCCGAGCCGACGCTCAGTTGTTGTTGCTCGTCTACACACCAACAATCTTCGCGCCTGATCGCCCGGAGTGGCATCGGGCCAACCTTCCCGCAGGTTGGTCTTTTCCAGCGTTCGATATCCTTCAGCTGGAGGATTATGAATGGTTGACCGCGGATATGACCACGAGGTCGCAAGCAGCAGGAACCTTCGTCGATGGCCGACTGGGATATCCGAAAAGCAAGCAACACCACTTCGTTGGTTTCGCGGCTGAGGGGACGATGAAGCGGGATTGGCAGCGCATAACAAGTGGTGCTCAGCGCGCGCTCGAGAGTGGCGCTGCCGAAGTGATGGTCTGGGCACTTCCCCAGATTTTACGCGATCGGGTGACGATCTTTGACGACGGAGAAGAATGCATGGACGCCTTTGCGGACGTTCTCTTTCCGATAGAGATTGGCGCCGAAGCGAGCGTTATTCCTGGTTTCTCCACGACTGTTCTGACCAGCGCCAGTGGTCACGAATTTCGAAATGCGAACTGGAGCCAGGCCAGACTTCGCTTTGATGCCGGGCCAGGCGTTCGGGGGGACGAAGAGCTCAACGAACTCATCACCTTTTTTCGCGCCAGAAGAGGCAGTGCCCAAGCCTTTCGCTTTCGTGATCCCTACGACTTCAGCTCGCGAAAGATGAATCACGAGCCAACGATGCTTGATGAGCTGATCGGTGTTGGCGACGGTGAAACAACGACCTTCCTGCTCTCGAAGAGCTATGCGGGTGGAGAGGTCAGGAGGATCACCCGACCGGTACCAGCCAGCGTCAAGATCGCGTTGAACGGAGTCGAACAACAACTCAACTGGAAGACCGAAAGTCTCGGATCAATCGTCTTTGAACAACCGCCAGAGGCGGGCACCAGAATAACGGCAGGCTTCCTGTTTGATGTTCCGGTGAGGTTCGCAACCGACCAGATTGAGATCACTCGCGCGACCTTCCTTGCCGGGGAAGCACCAAGTGTCCCGCTCGTCGAAATTCGTGAGGAGGTGTCGTGACCACCTTCGAGGGTAACCTGACAACGATTTGCGTGTGCTGTATGCTTGAGAGATCCGACGGCACCGGATTTGCGATTACCAGTCATAATCAAGATGTGACCATGGGTTTGGAGACCTTCCGGCCTGCTGCGGGGTTTCTGCCTAATGCCCTCCAGCAGGGCGACTCCAACCATCCCACGACTGAATTCAGCAGTGCGCTGAACACGGGTTTCTTGAGGGACGAAGACCTTAAACTTGGCAGATGGGATCATGCCCGGGTGACGCTCCGCGCTGCAGACTGGGAGTCGCCTGAGCAGAACGCGGAGCTTTCCGTGGGCCAGTTTGACGAGGTGGAATTGCATGACGGCAATTTCACTGTGGAGGTTGCAGGTGCCGCACCCCTGCTCCAACAAGCAGTCTGCCCAGCGACCTCCCCGGAATGCCGAGCCTCGCTCGGCGACAAGCAGTGCCGCGTTGATCTGGCGCCGCTCAGACTAAGGGCGTCGATTACGGGAACGCGTGGATCGTGGCTTGATCTAGACAGCGCTACCGGCAGTGATTTCCAGTTCGGCAGTTTACGTTTTCTCGGAGGTTCTCTTTGCGGGCTGACGCAGACAATTGTGGATACTGCAGACCGCAGTGTCAGGGTTCGCGACGATCTCTCGTCAAAGCTGAGCGTGGGCACCGGGGTGCAACTCTTGCAAGGATGCGACAAGCGCCCTGACACTTGCCGTACACGGTTCAGGAATATGCTGAATTTTCGGGGTGAGCCTCATGTCCCCGGCGCGGACTTCCTGATGCGCTATCCAGGCGCATGAGCGATGCCACAAGACGCGCCAAAGCCCTGATCGGCACACCTTTTCGGCTTCAGGGACGCGATCCCGGCATAGCCCTGGACTGCGTCGGACTGGTGCTCTGTGCTTTTGAATTGCCACACGACACAGTGTCACGCTGCTACGGTCGTCAACGGCACGATCTTCACTTGGTCGACGTCGGCTTCGCGAAGCACTTCCGCAGAGTCTCACCGAAGGCGTCTCAAACTGGGGATGTACTCGTTTTTCGCTGCGGTCCGAACAAGCTTCACCTTGGCGTCGCTAGCGAAGGAGGGCTGATTCATGCCGATGCCGTCCTTGGCCGAACGGTTTGTCGTCCCTGGCCCACAGAATGGCCGATCGCCCGCGTCTACCGCAGGCGCAAGCGGAGAAAATAGATGGCAACGCTTCTACTCAGCGGCCTTGGCAGTGCTGTCGGCGGGGAATTTGGCGCTTTGGCAGGCGCCATGTTGGGTCGGTCAATCGACGAAAGTCTTTTCGGCCGCGGTCGATCCAGAAACAAAGAAGATCTGACGGTTCAAACCGCCACTTACGGACGAGCGATACCGAAGATCTTCGGTACTGTGAGGGTCGGCGGGTCGATAATTTGGGCCACTGACCTGCAGTCTCAGGCACAGGCGACGAGCGGTAAGCTTGGAGCCGGTGCGACGGGTTATTGGGCGCATTTCGCTGTTGCACTTTCGTCCAGAACGGCGCGGCAAGTCGGGCGCATCTGGGCTGATGGCAAGCTCATCCGCGGCGTCGAAGGCGACTTCAAGATTCCGACCAAGTTCCGCTTTTATACTGGTGACGAAGACCAATCGGCTGACCCCTTGATTTCCTCTATTGAAGGAGAGGATGCCGCACCAGCATTCCGGGGTTTAGCCGTTGCGGTCTTCGAAGAATTTCAACTGGCCGACTTCGGTAACCGAGTCCCGTTCCTCACCTTCGAAGTTCAAGCGGACGATGAACACTTTACCGTTTCTGAGATCGTCAGTGAGCTTTCTGGTGAAATTGTGCCAGTCGATCCCAGGCATGGCTCCCCTAAGGGTTTCGCTGCCTTTGGCGACAGCGTTGGCGAAGCGTTGAAGTCCCTAGCGGAAGTCTATGACTTGGAGGGAATTGGGACCGATCGCCGTCGGGGACCGAATGGCCGAACCTTTCAAATCGAAGCACACGAAATGGGCTGCACAAGCAGTGATCACGTCGGGACAGCAGATGTGCGTCGGATTGCCTCGGCGAAGCTGCCCAGCCAAGTGCGGCTGGGATACTTCGACATTGAGCAAGACCTGCAGGCTAGTGAGCAGAAAGTTGCCTGGCCAGATAGCGGTTTAGAGTCTCGCATTGAGTTGCCGGCACTTCTTACGGCCGGAGACGCCAAGACGCTCGCGCAAGCGGTTCTGGTTCGGAAGTGGGCGCAGCGAGAGCGCCGAACAGTTCGGCTCCCACAAAGATATGTCGCTTTACGACCCGGCGATCGTCTCGACGTACCGGAGGTCGGAGAGATGGTCGTTGACCAGGTCGTTATCGAAGAATTGTCCGTGGTCGCTGAGTGCCGCCGAAATCATGAAGTTGGGCCGAGTCTTCTCGCCAATCATGGCCGCAGTCTTTCGAGCTTGGATGGCCGATCATCCCCGAGTGAGGTTTTCCTCCTCGATCTCCCTGCGTTCGATGCGGCGCCCGTGATTCCAAGTCTGGTAGTTGGCGCCCGTGGAGGAGCGGAGCCCTGGCGCCGGATGCCAGTGACGCTCACAACCACGGATCGTGGAAGTGATAACATCCTTATCGAAAGTCCGGCAGTTGCTGGACTCTCGAGAACGGTCCTGGGAATTGGCTCCGCCGAGCTTGTCGATCGAAAGAACTCCGTCGTCGTAGAGCTTTGCGATGATGGCTGGCTCGAAAACTGTTCCCTTGAGGATATCCTGAACGGCGCCAACTTGGCGCTTCTTGGCGACGAGATCATTCAATTCTCGGACGTGCAGCCGTTGAGCAATAGAGTCTTCAAGTTGGGAAGTCTTCTGCGCGGCCGCTACGGTACAGAATATGCCATCAGCGCGCATTCTGAAGGCGAGCTGTTCTTTCCTTTAAACACTGGCAATCAGCGACGGATTGAACTTCCGATGGTAAGTATTGGATCGGTCATCAGGGCCGAAGGCCGAGGCTTGGGTGACCAACTCGGCGCTAGCGAAACCGAGCTCTTCTACCAGGCTGAGGCGCTTCGTCCGCCTTCACCAGCACATTTGTCTGCGCGTCAACGGCCGGACGGGTCGCTTCTGGTGACGTGGGTGCGTCGCAGTCGATGCGGGTATCACTGGTTCGATCGTGTCGATGCCCCTCTCGCCGAAGAACAAGAACGCTATGTGGTAACGGTAACCGGTAGCGCAGGGCACCTCGAAGTGCTCACCGGCGATGCAAAGTGCATCATAAGTCGCTTCCAAGTAGACACGCTTGGTCGTGGAGATACTCGTGTCGAGGTCTCGCAACTAGGAAGCGCTATGCCCTCGAGAGCCTCTTATATTCAAGTCAGGATATAGAATGACGACAGCGCGTTTTTCTCTGCCCCTACTACAAGTCGGGCAATCTCAGAAAGAAGTCACACACAACGAGAGCTTTCAGGCCCTTGAGAGTATCGTACAGCCAATCGTCGAGGGTGCGCCAAGCAATTCTCCTCCGACTGCCACACCGGACTTCGGCCGCCAATACCTTGTGGGCGCCGCACCGGAAGGCGCATTCGCCGGTTACCCCGCGAGCTTGGCTACGTGGACCGAGGCGGGCTGGCGCTTTACCCAACCTTGCGACAAGCTCACCGCGATTGATCGGCTTACAGGCCTCTCATGGACGTTCGACGGCGGCGATTGGCACGCTGGCATTATTCGGGCAGCTGAGGTTCGGGTGGGCGGATTGAAGATCCTCGGAGCCCGGCAACCGGCAGTTGCTTTGCCAAGCGGCGGTAATGTCATTGATCAGCAAGCGAGGACGGCGCTTGGCGCGATCATCAATGCATTAGCCGAGCACGGGATTATCGGAGCTAGTTAAAACTGCGGCGGGCATCACGCTTTGACCCTATGCGGATAGCTCTGTTAGCTCTAAGCTCCTTGCCGCGCGTCCCGCGCAGGTCACACGGAAAGGGGTCCCATGCGGAAGCTCGCTAGTGCCGCCCTTTTGCTCGCAACAATGGCCTCTCCGGCTTGGGCGAGTGAAGGTGCTTGGTACGCAGGTTTGGAGGGCGGTGCTCTCAAGGCTCGTAACGCTCATCTCGATTACACGCGCGGCGCGCTGCGCCAGAACAACGTCATTAACATCGATTACAAGACTGGCTTGGATGTTGACGGGCTGATCGGTTACGACTTCGGTGCGCTTCGGGCCGAGGCGGAGGTCGGGTACAAACGAGCAACCGCCGACAGCGTACTCGTGAATCTGACGGGGCCGGTCGTGATCCCTCCAGCGAGCGTGAATTACACCGGCCGGACTCGTGTCCTCTCCAGTATGTTCAATCTACTGGGTGACTTTGGCACCGAGCGCTTCAGTTTCTACGGTGGTGGTGGCATTGGGCTGGCACGGACCAAGGTCCGAGCGAACCTTTCGCCTCTCACTTTTGGGGGGCAGCCGGATCTGGTTGATGGCACCGATCGTAAATTCGCGTGGCAGCTCATTGCCGGCGTTCGTGCCGCCGTTACAGACCATGTGGATGTGGGTCTCAAGTACCGGTATTTCCGAACGAAGTATCGGTTTGAAGATCTTGCCCCAAACGCTGTTCCTGAGCAGATCGATGGGCGATTCCGCTCACACTCGTTGCTGGCAAGTCTGATCGTAAATTTCGGGACGCCTGCAGTCGTACCCCCGCCACCTCCTCCTCCTCCCCCGCCTGCGCCGCCACCACCGCCGCCGCCGGCAACACAGACTTGCCCTGATGGATCGGTGATCCTGGCGACGGATCAGTGCCCCGCGCCGCCGCCGCCGCCGCCACCGCCCCCGCCCGCACCGGAGCGCGGCTAGAAAGAGAGCGGGCTGGCGCGTAAGCGTCGGCCCGTTGCCTTTTCAACTCATTGGGACTCCGCAGAACTCGACCTCTCGTGTCCGCCTGACTAGGGCAACGCAATGCATTACCCATTGAGACTGCGCTGCAGCCGCGATGCGCTGCAGGCGAACTATCGTTGGCTCCAGTCTCAAACCGCAGCTTCAGTGGGCGCCGCGATCAAGGCGGATGGCTACGGGCTGGGAGCAAGGCAGGCAATGGAGGCGCTTGCGCCGCTCGGTTGCCGCGACTTCTTCGTTTCGACTTGGTTCGAAGCATCTCAGCTTTGTGAGCTAGGAAGCGCTTCGACCTTATCCGTACTTCACGGGGTCGGTCGCGACGACTTGCCAGCCGCGCTTGAGCTTCCGGCACGGCCCGTCCTCAACTCTGTCGAGCAGGTCGTTCGATGGAAGGAGTCCGGTCAAGGCAGAGCGTGCGACGTCATGGTCGACACCGGAATGAACCGACTAGGTCTCCGTCCTGACCAGATTTCATGCCTTGATGGGCTTGAGATTAATACCCTTCATAGTCATCTCGCATGCGCTGACGAAAACCACATATTCAACGAAAAGCAACGGAGCTGTTTCGAGACTCTAGTCGGTGCGGTTCCGGCCAGTCGCTATAGCTTGGCGAACAGCGCTGGGATCCTGCTTGGTCCCGAATATCACTTCGACTTGGTTCGCCCAGGCCTTGCCCTTTACGGTGGAATGCCAAGGGCAGAAGCTGCGGGCCACATCCACCAGGTAGCCTGGCTCGAGGCGCAAGTGGTGCAGCGCCGACTGATAGGGGCAGGGGAGAGCTGCGGTTATTCTGCGACGTTCGTTGCGCAGCGTGACGTAGAAGCCGCGGTATTAAACATCGGCTACGCCGATGGTTATTGGCGAGGTTTCTCGTCGCGAGGAGAGGCTGCGTTCGAGGGCATCGATCTTCCCGTCATCGGGCGCGTTTCGATGGATCTAGTCATCCTCGATTGCAGCGCCGCGCCGGACTTGCGGGAGGGAGATTGGGTGAACGTGGACTTTGACCTGCCGCACGCGGCAGAGCAATCTGGCATGTCGCAGTATGAATTACTGACTGGGCTCGGCCAGCGCTTCGAGCGGAAGTGGTACTGATGTCTTCGGAGCCTGGGTCTTTGGCTTAAAGCGGCAGAGGTCGCTTACAGGGCATCGCCAGCACTCCGGCTTCCTGGCCTTGCAGATGTAGCGGCCGTGCAGAATGAGCCAGTGATGAGCGTGCAGCTTGAAGAGCGCTGGAGTGACTTTCTCAAGCTTCTCTTCAACGGCAAGCGGTGTCTTGCCAGGCGCGAGCCCCGTTCGATTGCTGACACGGAAGATATGGGTGTCGACCGCAATGAACGGCTGACCGAAAGCGATATTCAGCACAACGTTGGCGGTCTTTCGTCCTACCCCGGCCAGGCGTTCCAAGGCCTCTCTATCCGCTGGCACCTCGCCATCGAATTCATCCACGAGCTGCCGCGCCATGAGGATGACGTTCTTGGCTTTGGTATTGAACAAGCCGATCGTCTTGATGAGTTCGCGAACTTTATCTTCTCCTAAAGCAAGCATCTTCACCGGCGTATCCGCAACGGCGAAGAGTTTGCGCGTGGCAATGTTGACGCTCACGTCGGTCGCCTGTGCGGAGAGGGCGACTGCAACCAGGAGCGTATATGGGTTTACCCAATCGAGTTCGCCTTGCGGCTCGGGGTTTAGCTCGGCAAGCCGACGATAAAATTCAAAAACGGCTTCTTTCTTCATGCCGTGTGGATGACGTCAGCCATCGAATAGAGGCCGGGAGCTCGCCCGACGAGAAACCGTGCGGCAGCCAAGGCGCCGCGAGCGAACACAGCACGGCTCTCCGCCCGGTGCGACAGGATCAACCGCTCTTCTTCTCCAAGGAAGTAGACATCATGATCGCCCGCAACGGTACCTCCGCGCAGCGCCGCATAACCGATCTCGCCGGTAACCCGGCTAAGCCCGGTTCCTGACCTTCCAATGTGCGCTGCTGCTGCCTGGCCCCGGCCACGAGAAACAGCGTTACCAAGGGCGAGCGCCGTTCCCGAGGGCGCGTCAGCCTTTCGCCTGTGGTGAATCTCGGCGATCTCCACATCCCACTCTGGCCCAAGCACTCGCGCAGCGCGCTCTACCAGATCATTGAGCAAGGCGATGCCGAGGCTCGTGTTGGCTGCCTCGACAATCGCGATCTCGCCAGCTGCCTCCTCAATGCACCCCTTTGCGAGTTCATCCAGACCTGTGGTTCCGATTAAAAGCGGGACCCCGGCAGTACGGGCATGGTGGAGGGTTGCCGGAAGAGCCAACGGGACTGAGAAATCGATCAGGACATCGGGGTGGTTTTGGTCGATCGTAAACGAATGGTCCTCGCCAACGACAGCAGCAATTGCGCGTCCCATTCGTCCGTTTGGCGCAACCAGGCTCAGGCGAATGGGGGCTTCAGGACGCATCCCCCGATGATGGCGCATGGGTCAGGAGCGCGCAATGCCAAGCAGGTCCTGCAAGGCAAGCGCGGCCTGAGGTGCCTTGGCCTTCGCCCCGTTGATCATGAACACAAAGGCGTCCTTGCCACCGTCTACCTGCAGTCTCGCTCTGTCGGCGAATTGACGAAGGCGGCTTGCGGAGTAGCCGGTCGGGCAGTCCCCCTTCATCCGCTGCAGCCTCGAGTAGGTGAAATCAGCCGTGTTGAGGTCGATACAGGGGAAATCATCGTCATCGCCGAAGACCACCGCGGCATTGTGGTCGCGTGCAAGTTGCTCGAAGTGTTCGTCCCGGAAGCTCTCGTGCCGAGGCTCAATGGCGTGGCGCAATGGTAGTCCGTTCAGTGATGCGGGCAGCAAGTCGAAAAAGCGCGCGATGTCCTCGCGGTCGAATGCGCGGCGAGCGGCGAACATCCACAGGATAGGTCCAAGCTTCGGACCAAGTGCGTCCAGACCCTGGTTGAGAAAGTTGAGGACGCCTTCACCCGCGTCGGCAAGCTTCGGCCGAGTGACACAGTAGCGGCTACCCTTCACCGTGAACTGAAAGCCGTCGGGCACGGACGCGGCCCACTTCTCCCAACTTGTCGAGCTCTGGCGACCGTAGAAGGTTGCGTTGATTTCGAGGGCGCCGAACGTTTGCGCCGCGAACGGCAACTCGCGGCTCTGGGCTAGCCCTTCTGGATAAAACGATCCTCGCCAAGGCGGATAGGTCCAGCCGCCGATGCCGACCCGGACCTTCCCCCGCCCGCTCACGCAGACGGCATAAAACGGCTGACGATGTCCTTGGCCAGACGGGCTGGACGCATGGAGCCCGCATCAAGGCAGCACCAGGTGCTCTTCACTTCAGCAAGGACGTCCTCGCCCCGGCGGATCACCGTCGTGAACAAGGCCCGGGCGCCCTGCACCTGTTCCGCGATCACATCGGCAACGACATTGTCCTCAAGGAATGTCGGCCGGCGAAATTCAATCTCATGTTTGAGAGCGACCCAGAGGTGCTTGGTGACGGCTTCGCTGGGCGCCACCTTCTCCCAATAGCGAACCACCGCCTCCTGAACCCACTTGAGGTAGACGCTGTTGTTGACATGACCCATGTGGTCGATGTCGTCGGGAACAATTCCAATTGCGTGGCGGTACATCGTAAGCCTCATGTCGGCAGCGTGGTCGCTGCTGACAATAGTGTCAACAATCAGGTTGCCGGATGGTTGCGTCAGCTGAACGAAACGGAGGCAACCTGGTCATCCTGACCGGCGCGGGGATCAGCGCCGATAGCGGCGTGCCAACATTTCGGGCCGCCGACGGCTTGTGGGAAGGCCATCGTGTCGAAGACGTCGCCACACCCGAAGCATTCGATCGCAATTCCGCCCTCGTTCACCAATTCTACGATGCCCGTCGCGCTCACCTGGACAATGTCGTGCCCAACGCAGCGCATGAGGCGCTGGCGCGGCTTGATGCCGAATGGCCCGGCGAGTTGCTCATCATCACCCAGAATGTTGACGACCTTCATGAGCGTGCGGGAACCAAGCGCTTGCTGCACATGCATGGCGAGCTGAAAAGCGGCTGGTGCCGACATTGCGATGGGCGCACTCGCTGGAGGGGAAAAATGGGCGTACAGGCGAAATGTCCGGCCTGCAACGCCATCGGGAAGGTCCGTCCCGACATCGTCTGGTTCGGCGAGATGCCGTACGACATGGAGCGGATCGACGCGGCCCTTCAGGAGTGCGACCTCTTCGTTTCCATCGGCACATCGGGAGCGGTCTACCCGGCAGCCGGCTTCGTCCAGACCGCCCGCTATCGTGGTGCGACCTGCCTTGAGCTCAATCTTGAGCCAAGTGCCGGCAGCATCTTCTTCGACGAGACGCGGATTGGGCGCGCCGTGGATTTGGTGCCGGCCTGGGTCGGTGAGATGGTGGGGTCCTAATCCGCCCAGTCGAGTCCTATTTCACGATAAAGGCCCCGATCCTCATCCCAGCGCGGGTTGACCTTCACGTGGAGGAAGAGGTGGACCTTGCGCTCAAGGTGCTCTCCAATCGCTGCCCGGGCGGCAGCGCCAATCTCCTTCAGTCGCGAGCCTCCCTTGCCGACGATGATGGCCTTCTGGCTGTCGCGCTCAACCAGAATCTGTTGGTGGATGACGGTTGAGCCGTCCTTGCGGTCCTCCCACTTCTCCGTTTCCACCGCCGACGAATAAGGCAGCTCCGCATGTAGCTGCAGATACAATTGCTCACGGGTCAACTCGGCCGCGACCATCCGGTCGGTGGCATCTGAAAGCTGGTCTTCAGGGTAGTGCCACGGGCCTTGCGGCATCGCCGCGGCAAGGTGGTCACGTAAATCTTGAACCCCGTCGCCATTAGTCGCCGAGATCATGAACACGGCCTCGGTCCTTAGCCGGTCAGACAGCTGCGCCGCCAAGCCGAGCAGTTCCTCCTTGCGGGCAAGATCGACCTTGTTAAGCACCAGCACCTTCGGCTCCGGGCGCTGCTCGACGCCTTCGAGTACTTGCTCGACACGCGCGCCAAGCTTGGCGGCGCTGTCCACCACGAGGAGCACCCGGTCGGCATGTTCGGCACCTTCCCAGGCTGCCTTGACCATCGCCCGATCAAGCCGCCGCCGAGGAGCGAAGATGCCCGGTGTGTCCACCAGCAGGATCTGGCTCGCGCCTGCAATGGCTATACCCATCAGCCTGGTTCGCGTAGTCTGCGCCTTGGGGCTGACGATGGCGACCTTCTGCCCAACCAGCGCGTTGACCAGCGTCGACTTGCCGGCGTTGGGTGCCCCAAGGACGGCGACCAGCCCACAGCGCTCCGTCACAAATATTTCTCCATCAATGCCGCCGCTGCGGCTGTTTCGGCGTCCTGCTTGCTAGCGCCATCCGCTTCCGCCTCGCCGAGCCCGCGAACGCTGACCTTTACCTTGAAGGTCGGCGCGTGGTGCGGGCCTGAACGCCCGACCAGTTCGTAGTCGGGTGGTCGATGGCCCTTTGCAGCGGCGAACTCCTGTAGCCGCGACTTGGGGTGTTGCGGTGCCCTCTTCTGGCTGTCGAGGTAGGGGGCCCAGAGGCGGCGGATGAATGCGTCGGCCCGATCGAGCCCTCCGTCCAGCAGCAACGCGCCAAGCAGCGCTTCCACCACATCGCCGACGACATTGTCGCTTCCGATCGCGCCGTCCTCGCGCGCCTGCTTGCCCAGGCGAATCTGCGCCGGCACGCCGATTTCGCGGCCGATTTCTGCGCAGGTCTCACGTGCCACCAGCACGTTGTAGCGCCGGCTCATCTGCCCTTCGGGCTCGTCGGGAAAGCGCTCGTATAGCCATCGGGCGATGGTCAGCCCGAGAACCCGATCACCCAGGAATTCAAGCCGTTCATAGCTTTCGCGTGCCGCACTGCCGTGCGTGATCGCTCGTTCGAACAGCTTGAGGTCGCGAGGCGCATACCCAAGCGCCTGTTGGAGCCAGCCGGTCAATCCGCCGCTCAATGCAATTCGCCGATGCGCTGTGCGCGAAGTGCGCTGAACCAGGTCCACGGCTTGACCCACTCCGCGCTGCCGTCGGTGGACCAGAAAGTCACCAGCGCTCGGCCGACCAGATGGTCGAGCGGAACGAATCCCATGCCCCCCTCGGCTGGCGAGAAGCGGCTGTCCGCGCTGTCATCCCGATTATCGCCCATCATGAAGACGGTGCCCTGCGGGACCACCACCGGACCGAAATCATCCGCTAGCGGGTTACTGACCTGGTCCAACACGACATAGCTGCGGCCATTCGGCAAGGTTTCACGGAAAGCGGGGTACCTGCACTCTGCACCAGAGACATCGGGGGCCTTGGGCGGCACGGTTCGGCAGGGAGAATTCGGCGAAAGGTGTACGGGCAGCAGGCCCAGCGCGGCTTTCGGTACTGCCCGCCCATTTAAGATCAGCACACCGTCGCTAGTCGCGATCGTATCGCCTGGCAGACCGATCACGCGCTTGATGATATCGTCTCCCTTAGGACCCTGGAACACGGCCACGTCACCGCGCTCGGGAAGACGCGAGAAGATCTTTCCTTGCATCGGAGGGAAGCCGAACAGGAAGCTCGCCCGACCATAGCCATAAGGCCATTTCGCGACGATCAGATAATCGCCGATATAAAGGCCCGGAAGCATTGACCCTGAGGGTATGCTGAAGGGCGCGATGACCAGGCTCCGCAGCAGCCAGGCGAACAGCGCCAGCCAGAGGAGGCTGCGCCAGTTCCCATTCCCTGCTTCTCTTCTGTCGGCCTTGATATCGCTCACCGGGCGCTTCTTCCGGGCAGGTGGCGCAAGGTCAAGCAATCCTTACCGATTAGTTCCGGGCCGAGGGTGGCAAAATCGGCCATGCTTATTATGAGGCTGAACATGCCTCAGCCCGCGTCTCTCCCCGACCTACGTCAGCTGTTCGCCGAGGATCCGCACCGCGCGTCGAGTCTGAGCTGGCAGCTCGGCGGCATGACCTTCGACTGGTCGAAGCTGCATCTTACCTCGGAGTGGCTCGGCACCCTTCAGTCGCAGGCTTCGGATGCCGGCTACGGCGAGGCGATCGACCGGCTGTTCGCCGGAGAGGTGATCAATACGACCGAGGGCCGAGCAGCTGAGCATCTCGCCGAACGCGGCTCGGGCTCCGACGACTCGGTTGCACTCGCCACCGCCCGCCACCGCCGCATGTTCGGTCTGATCGACGCCGTCGAAGCCGGCGCCTTCGGCGACGTGACCGGAGTCCTGCACATCGGCATCGGCGGGTCGGCACTTGGCCCGGCTTTGCTGGTGGACGCACTTGGCCGCCGCGAACGGCGCTACAAGGTTCGGGTGGTCGCCAATATCGATGGCCAAGCCCTCGATGAGGCAATCTCCGACCTCGACCCCGCAACCACCATCGTAGCGATTGCGTCCAAGACCTTCACTACTACCGAAACGCTTCGAAATGCGGACTCGGCGATCGCCTGGTTGCAGGAAAATGGTGTCGAAGACCCTTTCGGACGCCTCATAGCACTGACCGCCGCACCTCAGAAAGCGGTCGAGTTCGGGATCGACGAAACCCGCGTTCTTCCCTTCGCCGAAAGCGTTGGCGGCCGCTACTCGATGTGGTCCTCTATCGGCTTTCCCGCCGCACTCGCCCTTGGCACGGAGGCATTCACGCAGTTGCTTGAGGGGGCGGCGCTGGTCGATGCGCATGTGCGGGAGGCGACACCGGACGCCAACCTGCCGTTCATCGCTGCCGCTGCCGACCGGCTTTATGCGGAGCGATATGGCGCCGGGACGCGGGCGATCTTCGCTTATGACGAGCGCCTTCGGCTGCTCACTCCATATCTCCAGCAGCTCGTGATGGAGTCGAATGGCAAGTCGGTCAGCGTTCAGGGCGAGGCGCTGCATGTGCCTAGTTCCGCCATCCTCTGGGGCGGCACCGGTACCGACGCACAACATGCGGTGTTCCAGTTGCTGCACCAGGGTACCCACCTGAACCCGGTAGAGTTCATCGCTGTCGCCCAAGGTGCCGACGACCAGGACGCGGCCCATCATCGTGCCCTGCTTCTCAACGCCTTCGCGCAAGGGGCGGCGCTGATGGCCGGCAAGGAGAGCGACGACCCGCACCGCCGCTACTCGGGCAACCGCCCGTCAGCGACCATCCTGCTTGACCATCTCGATCCGCAAACCATCGGGGCCTTGATCGCCTTCTACGAGCATCGCACCTTCGCCGAAGCCGTTCTGATAGGCATCAACCCCTTCGACCAGTTCGGAGTGGAGCTGGGGAAGAGCATCGCGAGCGCGATCGACGATCCGGAAGGGCGCGAAGGCTTTGATCCGTCAACGCGGGCACTGATCGAGAAGGCTGGACTGTGAGCAACTTCGATTTCGACCTGTTCATCATCGGCGCGGGTTCGGGCGGTGTTCGCGCTGCTCGTATCGCCGGTGCATATGGCGCTCGCGTGGCGGTGGCCGAGGAGCATCGGGTCGGCGGCACCTGCGTCATCCGCGGCTGCGTGCCCAAGAAGCTGCTCGTCTACGGCTCGCATTTCGCCGAGGACCTCGACGACGCCGCCATGTTCGGCTGGGACGTACCGGAGAAGCGCTTCGACTGGGCAGTGTTGCGCGACAATGTTCTGGGCGAGGTCTCCCGCCTTGAAGGGCTTTACGGCGAGACACTGGGTAATCACGACGTCCAGGTCTTCAAGGATCGGGCGGTCATCACCGGTCCAAACCAGATCCGACTTGGCAGCGGTCGCACGATGACAGCGGGCAAAATCCTGGTCGCGGTCGGCGCTCGTCCGGCACTGCCTGATGTTCCGGGCGTGGAGCATGCCATCACCTCCAACGAAGTCTTCCACCTGGAACGCATGCCCCGGCGCGTGGTCATCGCGGGCGGTGGATATATTGCCAACGAGTTTGCCGGTATTTTCCACCAGTTCGGGGCTCATGTCACGCTGGTGAACCGCTCCGACACGATCCTGCGCGGCTATGACGAGCAGATCGTCGATCGCCTAGTGAAGATCAGCATCGCCAAGGGCATCGACATGCGCTTCAACTCCGCTTTCTCGGCGATCGACAAGCAGGAGGACGGCAGCCTGATCTGCCGGATGAATGGCTGTGATGACATCATCGCCGACGAGGTACTGTTTGCCATCGGTCGTACGCCCAACACCGAGGGGCTCGGGCTTCAAGAAGCCGGCGTGAAGCTGAGCGACAATGGCGCCATCATCGTGGATGATGAATATCGCTCTTCGGTTCCGACCATCTTCGCCGTTGGCGACGTGACCGATCGCATCCAGCTGACGCCGGTCGCCATCCGGGAGGGCCAGGCCTTTGCCGACACTCAATTCGGCGGCAAGAAGATTCGCGTGGACTACGGCTGCGTCCCGTCGAGCGTCTTCTCGCACCCACCCATAGCTGCAGTCGGCCTCACCGAAGGTCAGGCGAAGAACCGCCTCGGCACGGTTCGCACCTACACCTCCGATTTCCGGCCGATGAAGAATGTGCTGGCGGGCCGAAACGAGCGCTCGCTATACAAGCTGGTCGTGGATGATGGCTCCGACGAGGTAGTCGGAGTGCATCTGATCGGCCCGGACGCCCCGGAGATCATGCAGGCTGCCGCGATCGCTGTGAAAGCGCGCTTGAAGAAGGCCGATTTCGACGCCACGGTCGCGCTGCATCCCACGATGGCCGAAGAGCTGGTGTTGATGCGCTAGGCGCTTCGCGGCGCCTGTCGGGAGGGCACGTGAGTTACGACGCGATCATTATCGGGGCCGGGCATAATGGCTTGGTCTGCAGCTACTACCTTGCCCGCAAGGGCCTCAAGGTCGCGATCCTTGAGGCGCAGGGGCAGGTGGGTGGCGCGGCCGTGACCGACGAGTTCCTGCCAGGCTTCCGTAACTCGGCCGCGAGCTACACGGTCAGTCTGCTGCAGCCGAAGGTCATCCGCGACATGGCGCTTGAGCGGCACGGGCTCAAAGTGGTGCTTCGCAAGATCGACAACTTCCTTCCTGGGGACGGCAATTATCTACTCGGCGGTCGAAATGGCCTCACCCGGAACGAGATCGTTCGCCACCATGCCGCGGACGGCGATGCCTACGACCACTACATGGCCGAGCTTGAGACGGTCGTCCCGCTCATCCAGCGCTGGGTCTTGAAGGCACCGCCAGAAGCGGGCGGGGGGCTCAGCGCACTGCCGTCGATGCTCAGCCTGGCGAAGGACCTGCGGGGCCTCAGCACGAACGAAGTTCGCACCGTCCACGAATATGCGACCAAGTCGGCTGGCGACATTCTCGATCGTCACTTCAAGGGTGACCTTGCCAAGGCCCTGTTTGGCTTCGACGGAGTGGTCGGAAACTTCGCATCGCCGTACACTCCTGGCACCGCCTATGTACTTCTCCACCATCTGTTCGGAGAAGCGGCGGGCGTGCCGGGCGCCTGGGGTCATGCCATCGGCGGCATGGGTGCGATCACTCAGGCGATGGCCAAAGCCGCGCGTGAGGCCGGTGTCGACATCCTGCTGAACACTCCCGCCGAAGAGATCATCGTCGAGCGTGGCAAGGCAGTGGGCGTGGTCGCGGGCGGAAAGGCGTGGCGCAGCGGTACTGTTATCGCGGGTGTCAATCCGCACTTGCTGTTCGACAAGCTTGTTCCCCCTGGCGCGGTGCCTGAGACAGTCCAACGCCACATGGCCAACTGGTCGTGCGAAAGCGCCACCTTCAGGATGAACGTCGCGCTGTCGGAGTTGCCGCGCTTCACCGTACTCCCCAATCCGGGCGACCATCTCACCGCCGGCATTATCATGGCACCAAGCCTCGATTATATGGACCGCGCCTTTACCGACGCGAAGCGTGACGGCTTGTCGAAGCAGCCGATCATCGAAATGCTGCTGCCTTCGACCCTTGATGCCAGCCTGGCGCCCAAGGGCAAGCATGTAGCCAGCCTCTTCTGCCAGCACTTCCGCTTCAACCTGCCTGGCGGAAAGAGCTGGGACAAGGTCAAGGAAAAGGTTGCGGACCAGATCATCGCGACCGTTGACAGTCACGCGCCTGGCTTCGCCGCGTCGATCATTGGACGTCAAATCCACTCTCCGCTCGACCTGGAGCGCCGCTTCGGACTGATCGGCGGTGATATCTTCCACGGCAAGATGGGCCTCGATCAGTTGTTCAGCGCACGTCCCATGATTGGCGCCTCAAACTATCGCATGCCGTTGCCCGGCCTTTACCTTTGCGGCTCTGGTGCCCACCCGGGGGGCGGCGTGACCGGCGCCCCCGGCCACAACGCCGCCAAGGCAGTCCTCAGCGACCGCAAGGGTCTTCTGAGCCGCCTCCGTCGGTCCGCATGAAGCCGTTAGCAGGCGTAAAGGTCCTCGACCTGTCGCGTGTGCTCGCCGGACCGTGGTGCACGCAGCTGCTGGCAGACTTGGGCGCGGACGTAATCAAGATAGAGCGGCCGGGGGAAGGCGATGACACTCGCCATTGGGGGCCGCCATGGGCAGGAGAGGGCGAGGCTGAAATCGCCGCCTACTTCCTTGCAGCGAACCGTGGCAAACGCTCGGCAGCGATCGACTTCGGAAAGCCCGAGGGGGCCGCCGTGGTTCGCCAGCTTGCCGGTCGTGCGGACGTGGTGGTCGAGAACTTCAAGGTCGGCGGACTTGCAAAATTCGGACTGGATGCCGCGACCCTGCGGGCGGCGCACTCACGGCTGATCGTCGCCTCCATAACCGGCTTCGGTCAGGACGGACCCTATGCCGCCCGCGCGGGCTACGACTACATCATCCAGGGCATGAGCGGATTCATGAGCGTCACGGGCCGTCCCGACGGCGAGCCCGGTGGTGGACCGATGCGTGCGGGCGTAGCGGTGGTCGACCTTTTCACCGGCATGTACACCGCCAATGCCATCCTTGCCGCGCTGGTCCGCCGCGGAGTGAGCGGCGAGGGCGCCCACATTGACAGTGCCCTGTTCGACGTCAGCCTTGCCGTGCTCGCAAATCAGGCGAGCAACTATCTCGCCAGCGGGCGCGAGCCGGGTCGCCAGGGTGTCGGCCACCCGAACCTCGTACCTTACCAACCGTTCGAAACGGCCGACCGCCCACTGATCATCGCGGTAGGCAACGACCGCCAGTTCGCAAAGCTGGCCGAATTGCTCGGAGCACCGGAGTGGGCCGGGGATCCGCGGTTCGCCACCAATCCCGCCCGCGTCAGCAACCGCGACCTTCTTATCCCCATGATCGAGGAGCGGTTGAGCAAGCGTGACGCGCTCGAATGGTCCGCGCAACTGGACGCGGCCGGCATTCCCGCTGGCCCGATCAATGGGATAGGTCAGGCGCTTACGGACGCTCAGGCAGTTCATCGCGGGATGACCCGCGAGCTCGGCGGTTATCGAATGTCAGGCTCACCCCTCCGCCTCGATGGCGAACGGATGGAGTCCGACATGCCGCCGCCGCGGCTTGGCCAGCACACCGATGGCGTGCTTGCGGAACTGGGAGCGACCCGTGCAGAGATCGATCAGTGGCGATCGGCGGGCGTCATCGGCTGAACTACCCCACCATCGCAGTTCAGCCCAGCGCAACCCGGCTGCTGGCAAGGCGTTCGACTGATTGGAACCCGTTGGGAGTGCGTCGTCACCGCGGCGCGATGCTTGTGAAGAAGACTATTTTAGTGACCTTCGGCGGGCTCGCGCTCGCTGCTGCGATGCCCGCCAACGCTCAGAACATGCCGCGGGGAGACGAGCCCGTCGCCGTGCCGCGCACGATCAAGCAGGGAATCGACTTCGTCTACGTCGATCCTCAAATGAGCACGGTGGCGCGCCGCAAGCAGCGTCCGCAGAACTGGTTGTCGCGGATGTTCAATCCGGCTTCCAGCAGAGGCAACCAGCCGAACCCCATCTTCCTCGAGCTCGCACGCGGGCTGCAGCAGTATCAGGACACCTGGGGTCGCCTGCCACAGGTAAAGATCCCCGCCGGAGCTCCTCTGAAGCCAGGCGCGACCGGCCATCGGGTGAACATCCTTCGCTCACGCCTGGGTTTGGGGCCGGGCAGTTATGATCAGGCCTTGGTGCAGGCCGTCTCGACGTATCAGCGGGTTCATGGCCTTGGTAAGCCCGACGGAGTCGCCGGGCGCGGCACCATTGCTTCGTTGAACCGGGGCGCTGGCTATTACACCCGCATCATCGCCATCAACATGGAGCGGGCCTTCCGCCTGCCGACCACTCGCACCTTCGATCGCTATGTGGTGGTCGACAGCGGCGGTGCCGAAGCGCTGCTGTTTGATCGTGACCGCATTGCCGACGGCATGCGCGTGGTGGTCGGAAGTCCGAAGACCAAGACGCCGATGATGGCGGTGCTGATGCGGAACGCCAAGGCGAATCCTTATTGGCACGTTCCGCCAGAACTGCTGCGGACCCTCACCGCCAAGAAGGTGAAGGAGCAGGGTCTCTCCTACTTCCAGAACTTCCACTATGAGGTCCTGAGTGACTGGGGTCCCAACGCCCAGGTCGTCGATCCCAAGACGATCAACTGGAAGCAGGTTGGAGCCGGCAAACTGACGCCCATGGTCCGGCAAATGCCTGGGCCGTGGAACAGCATGGGAGCCATGAAGTTCGAGATGCCCAACGACTTCGGCATCTACCTGCACGACACGCCGCATAAGGAGCTGTTCGCAGCGGACGAGCGCCATTTGTCCAACGGCTGCGTCCGTCTGCAGGACTATCGCCGCTTCGCCGGCTGGGTCTTCGGCGGAGTGCCGCAGGCCAGCCACCCAGAGCAGGTCTTTGAGCTGCCGAAGGCCATTCCCGTCTACATGACCTACCTGACGGTCCAGGCGGGCCCCAACGGCGTACTCTTCCGGCCGGACCCTTACGGTTTTGACGCGCTGGCAATGCCGCAGATGTTCGATTCAGGTCAGCAACTCGCCTTGGCCGGTTGATTGCGCGACCCAGTCCCTGATGAGCAGCGGACACGAAGCGTGTGCGACGTTGGCCGGGGTTGCGCAGAGCCTACGGTCAGCTGGCGGGCGGCGGGCCGATTTCCTGTCCGTAGCGGGACTGAATGAAACGCCCCTGAGTTTGAAAGGCGTCGAGGTCGCGCTTGGCGAGCCGCTCGCCGATTTCCTTTAGAGCGCTACGGCTGGCCTCCAGGCTCTCGACCAAGCGCTGGTCGACGGACTTACCCTCGGCGTCGACTTCTGCCCGATAAGCCTTGGGGACGTTGGCGTAGCGCTCAACGAGGCCCGGCAGATGAACGCTCATCAATCGCCGTGCATCCTGCGCGTCGGGATCGAGTGCATCGATCCGCTCGAGCGTGGTCTTGAGCGTACCGAGATTGGCGCTGATCAAGTCCGCAACCTGTTGCGCGGCGGCGGGAAGCGATCTCCGCGCCTGATAAAGGTAGCTGTCGAAACGCTGCACCATTTCGCCGTTCGGAAGGTCGTGAGGCACGGTTTCTACGGTGGAGCCGCTCAGATCGTGGGCGAGGATCAATGCCGCAATGCCAATGGCCAACGCGATGGCGGCGATGAACCCAATGATTCCGATCGGCGCCACGAACAAGCCAACCGCAATGGTAAGCACGCTGACGACCAGCACCGCCAGCGCTGAGCGCGACAGTGCCCGGCCATACCGCTCCATTGTGCGCTGACGCTCACGACGGGCTTGGCTCGCGACAGGCCCGCGCTTCTCGTCCACAACCGCCATCACCCGGTCGAACCGGGCAAGTGCGCGATCGACCTTGCTGTCCGTGTCGGTCACTTCACCTCAAGCGGTGACAGAGGGGAAGGACCCTCGAGGCGAGCCTGACCCGCGCCTTCCGCTCGGGCGATGTAGCCGCGCGACTTCTCGACCTCGTTGCCCAATGTGTTCACCGTCTGCTTCATGTTTTCGAGCGCCTTCAGCTTGAACGCATCGATCGAGTCCATGGTGTCGTAGATGTTCTGAAAGGCACGCTGCAACGTCTCCAGAGGAATGGTGGAGCTCGCCGCCTGCTCATGAATGGCGGCAGATTGCGTGCGCAGCATCTCGCCCGTCGTATCGATCATTCCCGCCGTAGTGCTGTTCAGCGCTCCAATCTGCTCCAGCACCAGCTTCTGATTGGTCAGGGCCTGGGCGACCGTTACCGCAGTGCGCAATGCCGAGACCGTGGTCGTGGACGCTCGGTCGACGCCCTTCACCAGTTCGACGTTGTTCTTCTTGACGAGGTCCAGTGCCAGATAGCCCTGCACCGTGACGGCCATTTGCGTCAGCAGGTCCGTCGTCCGCTGGCGCGTGTAGAACAGCGCCGTCTCGCGGATGGCCTTGGCCTTGGCCGGATCGGTCGCATCGAGCTCGTTTGCGGTCTCTTCCAGCTTGGCGTCGAGCGACTTGGAGATATGCGTCATCTGCTCGAGGCGATGCATCGTCTTCCACAGATTAGCGCGTTCGGTGTCGATCGCTGCATTGTCCATCAGCAGCTCGTCCTTGCCGTTGGCGAGGCTGCCCAGGATCTTCTGAATGTGAGTCTGCGAGCTGCGGTACTTGTCGAAATAGCGATCGACCCGATTGCCGAACGGAATGATGCCAAGCAGTTTCTTGGGCTTGCTCGCGCCTTTGGGGTCAAGCGACTCCACTGTTCGGCGCAGCTCGGTCAGGTCGGCGCCGATGCCGCTGTCACGATCGATTGCCTTGACCGGCCGATCCAGGAACCGATTGGACGCGCCCGCCGCTTCCGCGATCTCCTTTCGGCCCATCGCCGTCAGCTGATCGACCTTCTTCCCGAACTCCGGGCTGTTCGCATCCAGCGCAACAAGCTCGCCAACGAACTGGTCCACCTTCTCGTCAAGCTGGCTGCGCTCGCCTTCCTTGAGCGGGACGAGGCCGGCGGCTTCCTGGGGCACTACGGGCTGAAGCACTTCGGGCGGGTCGAGCTTCAGCTTGGTCGCGGTGGCCGTGTCGGGGTTGGTCGCCATGTTCTTCGTCCTTGTCGCTGCCGCGCCAGCATGGCCAGAGGGGCATACGGGCGCAAGACATTGAGGTGTATTGTAAGGATCACACACCTCCTCCGCAAGTCCCACGGCGGGATGCGCTTAGTGCATCGTTAACCACATACTTGAGGCAATTCCTCACCCTGTTCGCGCTAGTCGCCGATCCCAAGAGTGCGCGTGACACCGCGAAAGGGAGAGGGAGCAAGCCTTCCAATGATGAGCTTTCTCAGGAAACTGCTGCACAACGAGAGTGGAAACACCCTCATCTTGACGGCAGCGGCCATGCCTTTGCTGATCGGCTCGGCCGGTCTGGCCACCGACACCGTGGAATGGGCGCTTTGGAAGCGCCAGCTGCAGAAAGCCGCCGATTCGGCGGCCGTTGCGGGCGTCTATGCGCGCATGGCTGGTCAGGATGTCACCAAAGCCGTCTGCTACGACGTGGACCCGACGACCATTCCAAGCGGGATGCTGCCAACGGGCTGCTCGGCAACGGCGAACAGCAATGCGCCCAACAACAACCGCACTGGCTTGACGCTGCTCAAGGCACCGGTGATCGATACTGCGGCCACCGTGCCAGCAAACTGCACCGGCTGCGACCATGCTGTATCCGTGCAATTGCAGGTGAAGAAGGCGCTGCCATTCAGTTCTTTCTTCATGTCGGCCGCGCCGGTGATCACGGCAAACGCCACCGCGGCCGCGATCAACGCGGGCAACTACTGTGTCGTCAGTCTTGAGAACACGAACACCACGGGGATCACCGCCGGCGGTAACACCAGCGTCGACTTCGGCTGCGGCATGATCACCAACTCGACCTCTCTTGACGCGGCCATTGCGTTCGGCAGCTCGTCGGTCCGCGCCACCCCAGTTGCCGCGGTCGGCGGCCTCGACACCACGGACAATTGGGCTTCGGGAACCACGTTGCTCCCTTATACCGTGGCGCAGCCCGACCCGTTTGGGACCGTCAATCCTCCTGCGATCCCAGCGACGTGCAGCAACGTAAACCTGGGTCCGCAACAAGCCGCAACCTACGGACCGGCCACGTCGGGCGCGGTAACCTGCTTTTCGGGCATGGACGTGCGCGGCACCCTTACGCTCCAACCGGGAACCTATGTCGTCACCGGTGACGTTTCCTTCGGCTCTCAGGCGACCGTCAGTTGCACGGGTTGTACGATCATCATGACGAACGCGAATCCGGCAAACACTGGCACGCTGACGATCAACGGTGGTGCCAGGGTCAACATGAGCGCGCCGACCACCGGCGATTACCACGGCATTCTCTTCTACCAGGATCGTGCCGCGAGTTCATCGACCAGCAAGATCAATGGCAACAGCCTGAGCAACTACTCTGGCGCCTTCTACTTCCCCAATACCAATGTCGAATATACCGGAACCTCGGGGCTCGTGTTCGATTGTGTGAAGCTGGTCGTCCGCCGGGTTACGTTCATCGGCAACTCCAAGCTCAATAACAATTGTCCGCCCGGATATTACGGCGACGAATTCAATGGCAATCACGTCCGGCTGGTGTCGTAACCATGAGCGGCTTCTTCTCACGCGTTCGCCACAGCGAACAGGGCACGGCAGTCCTCGAATTGGGGCTGGCCATTCCGCTTGTCTTCGTGCTGCTGCTCGGCATGATCGACGTCGGCAAGGGCTTCTCCATGAAGCTGCAGCTGGAGCAGGTCGCCCAGCGCTCGGTCGAGAAGGTCATGAACGGCCAGGCCGATCGCAGTCAGCTCGACGCGATCAAGAACGAAGCTGCGGCGGCCGCAGGTGTATCGACATCCGCCGTGACAACGTCAGCCTGGCTTGAATGCTCGCCAACCAATGGCGGGACGCCCACCTACAATTACTATCCGAACGACTCGGGCCCATGCGCGAACGGGCAAGTCTCCCGCCGGTACCTGCGGGTGACTATCAACAAGTCCTTCACGCCGATGTTCGCTGTTGGCTGGGCTGGTGTCGACGCCAACGGCAATTACAACCTCACTGGCGCAACCTCAGTGAGGACGCAGTGATGCTTGGTCGTCTGCACCGCCGGCGGCGTTCGCTGAGCCACAACGAAGACGGCGTCGCCGTCGTCGAGTTCGCCTTTGCGATGCCGATTCTTGTCATGTTCATCTGGGGCATTTCCCAGTTCGGCATGATCATGGCGGCCGATGCCGGCATTCAGAACGCTCTCGGCGAAGGGGCGCGGGTCGCAACGCTGTTTCCGACGCCCGACAGTACCACCATAAACCAGCGGATGACCGATTCTCTCTTCGGGCAATTCCTTGGCAGCTACACCGTGACCAACTCCGGCGTGACCGACATTACTCAATCGACCACCAGCGGCGGAGTCACCACGACCAAGGTCGTCGGCAAGTGCATTGACCTCAACATCACATACACGGTGACGCCCAACTTCCTGTTCTTCAACGGACCGGTCATCACGATGCCGCGCTCCAAGCGCGTTTATATCAGTACCTGATCAGCTCTTCGCTGCACGGGCGGCGAAGAAGCGAGTGATGGCTTCGCGGACCTCGTCCGACTTGAGGCGTTCGGAGAAATGGCCGTTCTCCCATTCCATCCGGTTGAGGACCTCATCGTGGTCGCGCCCGCGTAGGAGTGACTGGGTAAGACGAAGCGCTTGCGGCGGTTTGGCAAGGAGGTTGACGACGACCGCCTCCAGCCGATCCTCGAGCCCGCCTGCATCGGCGCGGTGGCTGACGAGGCCATAGCGTTCCGCCTCCTCGACGGTGAACGGCTCTCCCAGCAGCAGGTGCCGAGCCGCGACGCGCCTGCCCGCCATGCGCGGGAGCAGCAGCGAGCTGGCCGCTTCCGGGACGAGGCCCAGGTCGGTGAACGGCATGAGGAAGCGGGTGCCCTCCTCGGCAATGACCAGATCGCAATGGAACAGAAGCGTGGTCCCGATGCCCACCGCATTGCCGTGCACCGCCGCGACCAGCGGCACCATGTTGCGCGCCAGCGCCCGCAGCAGCCGCCACACCGGTACATCCTGCTGTCCGTCCTGCGGTAGCTCGTTCATGAAATCGGCGAGGTCATTGCCGGCCGTGAAGTCCACCCCTCGACCTTCGAGCGTGATGACCCGGATCGCCGGATCGTCAGCCGCCGCTTCGATCGCATCGGCAAGGGCCGCATACATTGCCACGGTGATGGCATTGCGCCGCTCGGGCCGGTTGAGGGTCAGGGCCAGGCGTTCTCCTCGGCGCTCGACAAGGACTTGGGTGGTCATGGACGCTGTTGTGACGGCGGGCTAAGCGGCGTGCAACCCGCCATTTCAGCCACGCTTCGGAGCGACCACCCATGAAGTTCTTCGCCGACACCGCCGATGTTTCCGAGATCCGCGAACTGGCAGAGACCGGCCTGCTCGACGGGGTCACCACCAATCCATCGCTGATCCACAAGGCCGGCCGCAACTTCCTCGAAGCGGTCAAGGAAATCGCCGCCATTGTGCCGGGGCCCGTGAGCGCCGAAGTGGTCGCACTCGACTACGACGGCATGATGCGTGAGGCCGAGGTGCTTCGCGCCATTGCCGACAATGTCGCCATCAAGGTTCCGCTGACCCCCGCCGGCCTCAAGGCCTGCCGGGCGATCACCGGTGACGGAACGATGGTCAACGTTACCTTGTGCTTTTCCGCCGCGCAGGCCCTTCTCGCCGCCAAGGCAGGGGCGACCTTCATCTCGCCATTTGTCGGGCGGCACGACGACGTCGGCTTCTCCGGCATGGAGCTGATCGCGGACATCCGCCTCATCTACGACAATTACGACTTCCCGACCCAAATCCTGGTGGCCTCCGTCCGTTCGCCCATGCACGTGGTCGAAGCCGCCAAGATCGGCGCAGACGTCATGACCGCCCCGGCCAAGATCATACACCAGCTCTTCAACCATCCGCTGACCGACCTTGGGATCGCCAGCTTCACCAAGGACTGGGCGGCGACCGGTCAGACGATCGCCTGATCGATCGGCTCTCGTCATCGGCGTCCGAGCCACTGGAAATTAACCATTGGCTGCGACACACTGCGGTCATGGCGAAGGTCATCCAGTTCGAAGATCATGCGTTGAAGCGGTTGCGTGCGCGGGTTGCGGCCGCCGAGGAGGCCAACCAGGACCTGATCGCGTTCGCACGGGGCCACTCGGGCGCGGTTTCTTCCATCCACTCGGCCGTTCTGGCCGCAATGGAGGCCGACAGTCTTGAAGGCCTGCTGCATGTGGTGGTGCAGGAATGGCCGCTGATCCTTGGCCTGGACGCCGTGGCGCTGGCGCTGATCGCCGGGGACAAGGGCTTTCGTGTCGATTCGTCGGGCATCCAGCTGGTTGATCCGGCCATGTTGCAGCGCTCCCTGATCCAGGTGGACGGCGTGGTGTTGCGGACGGTTGAGCGTGGCCATCCCTTGTTCGGTCCGGCCTGCGACCTGATCAGGGCCGAGGCGCTCATCCGGCTCGAAGGCGACGCGCCGGCCGGGCTGATCGCTCTTGGTCAACGGACCGTGCAGCCGCTCGACGGCCGTCACGGCAGCGAACTGCTGCACTTCCTGGGCCGCGGTTTGTCGGCTATGATTCAGCGGTGGATCAGCGAGATCTAGCCGCCGAGCCGACGCAGCTCGCTGTCCGTTTCGGCGCCTTCCTCGCCCATGATCGCCGTCGGAGCGCGCACACGGTGCGGGCCTATCAGGCGACGGCGCATCGCTTCATTGCGTTCATGAACGGCTACCGCGGCGAGCAGATCGGCCGTTATGCCCTGCTTACCATCCAGCCCACCGACCTTCGCTCATTTCTCGCGCAACGGCGCGGGGAGGGACTGGGCGCGGCGTCGGCGGCGCGCGAATTGTCGGCGGTACGCGCTTTCCTCAAGTTCGTGGCGGAGGACATGGGCGAGCAGCCACAGCTGCCGAGGACCCGCGCCCCGAAGCGGCCGCGAACATTGCCCCGTCCAGCATCACCGACCGACGTGGTTGCCTTGGCCGAAGAGGCTGGCGACGCCGCGCTGCTGCCCTGGGTAGGGACGCGCGACCTCGCGATCCTGCTGCTGCTTTATGGCTCCGGCCTGCGCATTTCCGAAGCACTGGGCCTGACCGGCCGCGCACTGCCGCTTGGCACCACGCTGCGGGTTACGGGCAAGCGCAACAAGACGCGGGTGGTGCCGCTGGTCCCGGCCGTGCGCGATGCCATGCAGGACTATCTCAGCCAATGCCCGTGGCCCGTGAGCGGTGACCTGCCGCTCTTCGTGGGCGTTCGTGGCGGACCGCTCAATCCTGATCTGGTGCGCCGCGCCGTCGCGGGGGCTCGGCAGCGGCTCGGCCTGCCCGACAGCTTGACCCCGCATGCCTTGCGGCACAGCTTCGCCACGCATCTGCTCGCGCGCGGCGCGGACCTGCGCTCTCTGCAGGAACTGCTTGGTCACGCCAGCCTGTCATCGACCCAGATCTATACTGGCGTGGACGCCGCGCACTTGCTTGACGTTTACCGCCACGCGCACCCGCGCGCCTAATCGCGTCCACGCGGGCGGAATGTCACCAAGCGCCAGCCGTAACCCAGCACCATGATGACGAGGATGGCGTTGCTCACTGGGCCGAGCCACTCGTCCACCTCGCCGAACCGTTCACGCAACTTGTAGCCGGCAACGGCAAGCAGCGTGGTCCATCCGGCGGTCCCGATGGTCGAGAAGAGAAGAAAGGTTGTCACACGCATCTGCAGCAGCCCGGCTGGAACCGACACCAGGCTGCGGACGGTGGGCAGCAGGCGACCAAGGAATACGAAGAAGCCGCCGTATTTGCGGAACCAGCGCTCGGCCCGTTCGACCTCGGTCCAGCTCAGCGTCAGCCAGCGGCCGTGACGATCGATAACTGGCCGCAGCCGGACGATGCCGAGCGTTCGCGCAGCCAGATACCAGACACTGTTACCGAGCATGGCGCCCGCGGTCCCGCTGGCGATTGCACCAAGCAGGCTGAGCTGGCCCTTGGCAGCCGCGACCCCGGCCACCGACATGATCACCTCCGACGGAATGGGCGGGAACACCGTCTCGAGGAACATCAGAAACGCGACGCCAAGATATCCCGACTCCTCGATCAGCCGGATGACCCAGTTCGACATGATCCGTTACCCGCCGAGCTTGCGCTCGATGGCGTCCCAGATAAGGCCGGCGCTGTTGATCCCGTCGAAGCGGTCGAGCGCGACGAGGCCGGTTGGCGAGGTGACGTTGATCTCGGTGAGATGGCCGCCAATCACATCGATGCCGACAAACAGCAGGCCACGCTCGCGCAGGTGGGGGCCGAGGGCGGCGCAAATCGTGCGTTCGCGGGAGCTCAGCTCCGTCTTTACCGCGGTTCCGCCAGCGGCAAGGTTGGACCGGATCTCGCCTGCGCCTGGAACGCGGTTGATGGCGCCAACAGGCTCTCCGTCGACCAGGATGATGCGCTTGTCGCCTTCGCTGACCGCCGGAAGGAAGGCCTGGGCGATGTAGGGCTCTTTCCAAACGTCGCCAAACAGCTCGGCCAGGGCGCGCAGGTTAGTGCCATCGTGGCCGATGTGGAACACCGCAGCGCCCGCGTTGCCGTGCAGCGGCTTCATGACGATCTCGCCATGCTTCGCGTGAAAATCGCGCAGCTCGTCGATGCTGCGGGTGATGAGCGTGGATGGCATGAACTCGGCGAAGTCGAGCACGAAGAGCTTCTCGGGCGCATCGCGGACCGAGCGCGGATCGTTGATAACCAGCGTCTTGCCACGCAGCCGCTCCAGCAGGTGCGCCGCGGTGATGTACGCAATGTCGAATGGTGGGTCCTGCCGCATCAGGACAACATCGACATCGTCCGCGAGATACAGGCCGACGGGGTCCTGTGCGGTGAAGTGGTCACCCTCGACGCGCTGCACCCGGACCTCCGCCGCGAGGGCGCGCACGTGGCCATCCTCATAAGTGAGGGCGTCGGCGGCATAATGGAACAGCCGATGCCCGCGCTCCTGCGCTTCGAGCATGAGGGCGAAGGTGGAGTCGCCGGCAATGGCGATGCTCTCGAGCGGGTCCATCTGGACGGCAACGGTCAGCGGCATAGCCAGCCGACTAGGGGACCTTACCGCGCTTGTCACTCGCTCCAAACGTCGGGCACGTGGCGCGGCCATCGGCCGGGCACGATGAACAGGGCGTCCACCCGAATGACGGCGCAACCCTGTCCGTAGCGCGCGCTGAGGCGTTCGGCCGCGACCGCCACCCGCCGCAAGCGGTTGCGGTCGAGCGCGAGCCCGGCGGCATGCTCGTCTTTCCGGTTCTTGACCTCGACGAACGCCAGGGTGCGCCCTCGTCTTGCCACCAGGTCGACCTCGCCACCGGGTACGCGGGCGCGCTGGGCGAGGATCCGCCAGCCGTGCAAGCGAAGCCACCAGGCGGCAATTACCTCGGCCCGCCGACCCCGTCGCTCGGCCGCTGCGCGCCGGTTCAACGGCTAAGCTCCAGTGCTCGAGCATAGGCTCGCTTGCGCGGCACCCCCAGCCGCTGTGCGATGTCCGCCGCTGCTCGCGAAGGACTGGCGTCCGCCATGGCAGCGATGAGTGCGGCGTCGAGTTCCTCGTCGCTTGCCTCAGCCCGTTCGGCTGGCGGGCCGACGACGACTACGATCTCCCCGCGCGGCGGGCGGTCCATCACCTGTTCGACCAGTTCCGACAAGCGGCCCGCGAGACATTCCTCGTGGAGCTTGCTGATCTCCCGCACCACCGCCGCATCCCGATCGCCCAGGCCCTCGCGCAAGGCCGCGAGGCATTCGGCGATCCTGCTGCCACCTTCGTAGAAGACCAGGGTAGCACGTACCCCAGCAAGTTCCGTGATCGCGTCGGCACGAGCCTTCGCCTTGGGCGGCAGGAAGCCCGCGAACAGGAACCGATCGGTTGGTAGGCCCGCCAGTGTCAGTGCCGCGATCACAGCCGAAGGACCAGGCAGCGTGTGCACTGCAAGCCCCGCCTCGCGGGCCGCCCGCACGAGCTTGTAGCCTGGGTCGGAGATCAGCGGAGTGCCCGCGTCGCTGACCAGCGCGACGGCTTCGCTCGCCAGCCTCGCAAGGATGGCAGCGCGGTCCGCTTCGCTTGAATGATCGTGATAGGCCTGCATTCGCGCTCGAGCACCGATGTGGGCGAGCAGCTTGGCCGTCACACGCTTGTCCTCGGCGAGGACCAGGTCGGCCGAGCGCAGCACCTCGGCCGCACGGGCGGTGAGGTCGCCCAGATTGCCGATCGGGGTCGCAACGATGTACAGGCCGGGCGAGAGCGTGGTCGTGTCCATATGGGAGCCAGCCTGATGACACCCTCGAGCCCATGGCGGCAACCCCGGCAAGCCTCGATGGTCCGCCGCGCCTTGCTGACATCGTCGCTGGCCGCGCTGGTGCTAGCGGCCTGTTCAACGAGTACGTCCACCAGGCCGGGTCAGCCGCCGACCGGAATTGCGCGCAACCGGGTCGCGGTGCTGGTTCCGACCAGCGGGGCCGATGCCGCCGTTGGGCAAGGGATTGCAAACGCCGCGCGGCTGGCGCTCGTCGACAGCGGCAGCGACGCGGTTGAACTCACCACCTACAATACCGCCGAAGCAGGGGCCTCTTCCGCCGCTCAGCGAGCGCTGGCGGGTGGCGCGGGACTTATCCTCGGGCCACTGCTGGGTGAGCAAGTACGCGCGGTTGCGCCGCTTGCCAGGTCAGCCGGGGTGCCCCTGCTTGCCTATAGCAATGACGAGACGGTCGCGGGTAGCGGAACGTACATCCTCGGCTTCGTGCCCTCGCAGGCAGTCACGCGAGTCATCGCGGAGGCCCGCCGTCAGGGCGCCAGCCGCTTCGCCGCGCTGGCACCTCAGTCAACCTATGGCGAGCGCGCCAGCGAAGGACTTGAGCGAAGCGTGGCTAAGAGCGGAGGTCGGCTGACCGGGCTCATCCGCTACAGCAGCCTGGCCCAGGCGCGGGCGGGGCTGCGGCGGCTGAACGATGGTGGCTACGATGCGGTGCTGATCCTTGATGATGGAGAGGTGGCGGCGGCACTGGCCCCGCTCGTGCCCTCGGGGCGGCGCATTCTTGGTCCCGACCTGTGGGCCAGCGAGCGCCAGCTTGGCCGGGTCGCGCGGCTGCGGGGAGCGCTCTATGCGGCGCCGTCCGACACTCGCTTTCAGCAATTCGCCGCCCGCTACAGGGGCCGCTTCGGACAGGTTCCACCGCGCCTCGCCAGCCTTGGTTATGACAGCGTTCTGCTGACGGTCCGGGCGGCCCGGCAGTGGGAGCCGGGCCGACGCTTCCCGCTGCAGAGCCTGCGCGACGACGAGGGTTTTCTTGGTGTCGACGGCGTGTTTCGCTTCACTCGGGGGGGTGTCGCCGAGCGCGGGTTGGAAGTGCGCCAAGTGACCGCGGCCGGCAGTCAGGTCGTTTCCGCGGCCCCCGGCCATTTCTGATCCGCCGGGACCTCCAGCACGGCTTCATAGCTGGCGCCCACCCGGGTCAAATGACTTTCGAACAGAGTTACGCGATCGACGGTCCACGGGGGAGTGGTAAGCTCTGAGTGACGCTCGACCGAGGCGCTGACCGACGGCGGCTCTGCGCCGGTCCAGCGGGCGAGCGTCAGATGCGGGTGGTAGGCGCGATGCTCGGGTGCGAGGCCGATGCCCTGGCACAGCCGGTCCAGCCGCCCGGCCAGCACCCGGAGCGGCTCCTTCGGTGCGACGGCCGCCCACAGCGCCCCTCCGCGCCGACGGGCGAAGCGGCCGACGCCGGCCAGCGCGAGTTCGAACGCCGAGAATTGGAAGCGCGCTAATGCTGCCGCCAGATCCTCCGCCACGGGTCGCTCCACCTCGCCGATGAAGCGGAGGGTGACGTGGAGCTGTTCCTCGTCCTGCCAGCGGACCGGGAGGCCGTCGTCCATCAGGTCGAGCGCCTCGTCGCGGATGGCGGCGGGCGGGGTCAGGGCGACGAACATTCGGTGCATGGCCTGCTTGTAACGCCCTGTTCCGCTACGGGTCACCGGTTTCGCTTGAAGCGGGACGAGCAAAGCCCGATATAGCAATCTGCTCGGGGAGTGTCGTCGAGGCCCCCCGGAAAAGGAGAGAAAATGTCGAACTGGTCTGACCCGCGCACGACGACCGCCGCGCAGCCTGCCGTTTCGGTAGGTGTTCCGCGCGCCGCCCGCGACGTGGGCCTGCGGTCCTACATGCTGAGCGTCTACAACTACATGGCCTCGGGCGTGCTGCTCACGGGCATCGTCGCCTACGCGCTTGCCGCCAGCGGCATCGCCGAGGGAATCTTCTTCAACGGCGGAATCCTCCGCTGGGTGGTCCTGTTCGCGCCGCTGATCATGATCATGGTCATGGGCGTCCGGATGCAGCGCATGTCCACCGGCGGGGCGCAGGCCTTCTTCTGGGCCTTTGCCGCCGTGATGGGCGTGTCGATGTCGGTCATCCCGCTGATCTACAGCGGCACCAGCATCGCCCAGACCTTCTTCGCCACCGCGATCGCCTTCATGAGCCTGAGCCTGTGGGGCTATTCGACCAAGAAGGACCTGTCGGCCTTCGGCACCTTCCTGATCATGGGCGTGGTCGGCCTGATTGTCGTCATGCTGCTCAACATGTTCATCCGCTCCGACGCGCTGAGCATGGTCATCAGCGCCGTCGGCGTGCTGCTGTTCGCGGGCCTGACCGCCTACGACACGCAGAAGATCAAGAGCATGTACGCCTACGTGGCGGGCACCGACATGATGGGCAAGACGGCCATCATGGGCGCGCTGACGCTCTACCTGGACTTCATCAACATGTTCCAGTTCCTGCTGAGCTTCATGGGCGATCGCCGCTAAGGCGCCGTCTCACCGACGTTCGGACGGACAGAAGGGCCCGGCGGAGCGATCCGCCGGGCCCTTTTTCGTGTCGGGCACGGCGCGAACGGATGCGGGCGAAGTTTCCATGTTTCCCTGGTGCGGGTGTGTAGCGGCCTCAGAAGTTTCCAAGTTTCCCTGGTTCGAGGGTGCAGGGCCCCCGCAAGTTTCCAAGTTTCCCTGGTTCGGCCCTTCCAGCGCGGCCGGCGCCGGCACGGGCGCGGCCTCGAGCGTGCTGACCGGGCGAGCGCGGGCGGGCAGGGCGCGCTGCTTCTGCCAGCGCTCCACCTCGTCGATCGGCGCGTAGTTCAACGGATCGCGCACGCGCAGCAGGTACATCAGCAGCCGGTCGTGATGAACGGTGCGATGCCCGACGACCTGGCCGTTATGGTAGACCTCCGTCTCCGTCCCGAAGCGGGCGCGGTGAAAGGCGGTCTCGGCCAGCACGGAGACGGATTCCTGAAGCGCTGCGTCCCAGGCGGCGCGGAAGGCGGGGGCGCGGCGGTAGAGCTTGCGCGCCGACTGCCGCGACAGGCCGACGGAGGCGGCGGCCTCCAGCACCGAGCAGGTGTCGGCCAACCGCTCCAGGAACAGCTCGCGCCGGGCCAGCGTCCAGCCGTCCTCCCTCTGGTCGGCCGGCACCTCGGCGGCGAGCCGCGCGCGGTCCTCCTCGTCGCGGTCGAGCAGCTTGGGATGGAGCCGGTCCTCCCGGTCGCACAGCGTCTCGCGCTTGTGCTCGTCAGGACCGTCGGGACGCCAGGCGGCGAGCTCCTCCGGAGTCTCGATCGGGTGATGGTCGGAGTCGTCGGGATCGAACATCCGCTCCATCCACGAACGGAGCGGGCTGACGCTCCCGTCCGGCTGCACTTCCATGAGTGCCTGCTGCTTCGGATCCCAGTAATAATCGCCCGGTTGATGTCGCTTAGCCATTGCGAGTGTGGAGCAAGGGAAGTCCTATTGTTCAAGGCCCCGAGCGCAGCCGAGCGATTGCGAAGCAATCGGGAGGCAGCGCGAAGAGAGGCCGCGAACCGGCCAGCGGCCGCCGCAAGAGCGGCGGGCCGACTGACGTCACGGATTTATTCCGTGACGGCCCTTCCTTCCTTTCTCCACAGCTTTCGCTGACGCCCATGTTCCCGCTCTGTTCCCCACGCGTTATGCAGCGGTCATGTCCGCCAAGCACATCCGCACCACCGCCGACCTGGTCCGCTTCAACGCCGCCATCCGAATCGACTGCCCGCACTGCGCCGCGGCGCGGACGCTGAACGGGGCGCAGGTGGTGCAGCTGCTCGGCGTCTGCGGCTTCGAAGCCGCCGAAGCGCGCCTGCGCTGCGGGCGGTGCGGGGGGAAGGGGGCGCGGGTGACGGTGTTGCCGCCCGTCTAGGCGCCGAGGGCAATGGAGCGGTTGCGCAGCAACCGTGAGCTTGGCCGAGAGACGCCGCAGACCGGCCGACAGGTGGGCGGCACGCCCAGCGTGATCGACCCTCACGGATTTACTCCGTGGCGGCTCCTCACCTCCGCAAGGTCGCTTTTACCGCAGCAACCACGGTCCGCAGTTCTGCAAAGGAGGTTGCGGCGGCGAGCGCCCGCACACCGGTGAGGCCGAGCGAGCGTTGATGGGGCAGCAGCGAGGCCGGCACGACATAGAACCGCCACTGCTCGGGCTCGCGGTGGTCGGCAATGGCCGGATCGAACACGGGATGGTGGGCGAAGACGTAGAGCGCGGCGGCGCGACCGGGGGCATCCACCCACGTTGCGCCTTCCCAGCGCCCGGTCCGTGAGGCGATATCGAACCTGCCGATGCAGGGGCGGGAGCGGTCGTCGTGCCAGTCCTGTCGTGCCGCCGACTGCTTTACCTCGAGGCCAGTTCCGTCGGCGGCGACGAAGTCGAATGAGGCCCACCCTTCCGCGCACCAGCGCCACTCGGGCTCCAGCGCCTCGGCCACAATGGCTTCGACGAGCGTTCCCCGGAACGCGTTGCCGACGAGCGGCTTACCCAGCAGGGTCTCGATGAGTCGTTGCCGGAGAGCCTCTTGCATGAAGTGAGGCTAGAAGCCGACGGCGAAGGCGTCGAGTTCATCCTCGTTCAAGCTAATGAGAGGAAGGCACTGGATTGCGGCGCTTCGCTCGCAATGATGGACAGGCAGCGCCTAGCCTACGACGGCGGCGAGGTTGGGGACTTTGCCGGCGGCTTTCTTGCGGCCCATCGACCAGTTGGCCTGGAGCCGGACCTGCGGGTTGGGGACGCACCACACCTCGCCGCCCTCGTCCATGCCGGTAACCCAGAGGAGGTCGAACTCGGGCCCATAGTCGATCACCGCAAACGCCATCCCGCTCCCGCGGTCGAGGACATGGACGGGCATGGGCGGATCAAGCTGGGTGAAGGCCATGGGGGAAGAACGGGAAAGTGCGGGACGCGTTCCGCTGGGGCTTTGGGCGGTATGGGTGAGGCGCCGGGCAGCCGGAATGCACCATCCGGTTCTCCGATAGACGTTCCCAACAACGCTCAAACTAGAGCTTTGCTGCCTCCCCGCGATGCTCCATTAACTCAGTATGCGCACGAGCCGATTCACCGACTTCGTCACGATCCGCCAAGCGATAGCCGCCGCGGGTCTTCTCACACTATCGAGCAGTACTCTGGCTGTGGGTCGGCCTATTACCAGAACACTGACGAAGACTATCACCGTTATGAGCACCTGCTCTACTCAGTTCTGGAAGGATTTCGCTTCTCTGCTCGCAAGTGTGGCGTGGCCATTAGCGCTCGTAGTCACTGCGATGATGTTGATCAGGAATATAGAGAAAATAAAGGGAGCAGTCAGGGACGCTCCGCTTGTGCGAAGATTCGCATTCGCAGGTTTTGAAGTTGAACTTGATAGGACGACACTCGACCGGATCAAACGCGACACCGAAAAAACTTTCACAAGTCTCATCAAAGAAACCAACAGCGAGATCAAGGTTTTTTCTGAGGGACTATTTATCGCGGATAGGCTTGAATCAGCCGCTTGGGCGATCATCAATTCGTTCTTTGGCCAAACGCCAATCCCACCGGCTTCTCAATTACGTTTCACAGTCCATATACCAGACGTAATTTTTCAGGACTTTCTGTACCAGTTGACTGAGTATTTTCACCCAGCGAGCACAGCAGGTGGCCGGAAAGCAGGACGACGATTCTCCTCAAGGTACGGCATAATCGGGCTTGCTTGGAGAACTTTTACATCTCGCGGCGTAGGGGCGGCGTTTCAAGGGAGCGCCCAACGAACTCAACAGTTGATTGAGCATTGGAGCATGACGCCAGGAGAAGCTCAGGAAGCTAAGAAAAAACCCTCTTGTATTGCCGTCATGGTGAAAGACGAAATTTTTAAAAAACCTCGTGGCCTTATCTACTTCGACTCTGAATTGGTGAACTTATTTGGTAATGATCAACAGGCGGCAGCATTCTCTTCGCGCTGTGAGTCCATCCAAGAGGTTGTAGAACTCGGAAATGCTCTACTTGAACTGGAGCGGTTTAGTTCCCAACTAAAAATTGGCATCAACTTAGCGGAACTTGTTAACAATGAACACAATAGCTAATTACGATGCTGTGGCTCACGAGTACTACGACCCGGACGCCCACCCAACATGTGATAACTTTAGGCAGCTAAGCAGAAAATTTATAGGTGCACACCTCCATTTGTCTAAAACCGTACTTGAAATAGGGGCAGGTCGCTCTGTCGTTGCAGAAATATTGGAAGAGCACGGGAGAAGTCTTCTCGGCTTAACAGTTCAAGATAAATCCAGAGAGATGCTAGAGTATTCTTCTCATTGGTTCCCATTTCTATCAAATCATTTCATCTCAGATGCGCACAAGACTCCCTGTCGCGACTCATTCTTCGACACTATTGTTTCCTCGCTAGGTGATCCGTACAACAATTTAGAAACAATGACCGAAGTTCATCGGATACTCGCATCAGGGGGGCGTTATCTGATCACGCTCCCGGATCACGAATGGGCTGTATCATTCCGAAATGACGAGCAGACGAAATATGCCGAATTCTTGACAAGAAGCGGCGAGAAGTTGCTTGTCCCATCGTTAACAATGGCATTTGACGAGCAAGTAGAACTTGCAAATGAGGCAGGGCTGTCGCTCGATCTGCATCAACGACTAACCTTAGACGGAGTTAGAGGTCGAATCTCGCCCAAATTAAGCCGTGACAAGTACGTGCTTGAGTGCTTCGTCTTCAGAAAGCACCGAAGCTGAGCTTTACTCCGCAGCCACCTCATGAGTAGCCTCTGCGACTTCACCCGTAACCTTCTTCCGCCGCACCTTCAACTTGGCTGCCGCTGATTTCTCCTCGTCAAACAACTCGCTATCTGCGCTCGCAAGAGCGCTCACCTGAACCGCACGCTCCAGCAGCGGCTTGAGATAGTGCCCCGTGAAGCTGCGCTCCTCCTGCACCACCTGCTCGGGCGTACCTTGCGCGACGATCTCGCCGCCGTTGACGCCGCCGTCGGGTCCTAAGTCGAGGATCCAGTCGGCGGTCTTGATGACGTCGAGGTTGTGCTCGATCACCACCACGGTGTTGCCCTGCTCGACCAGCGCGTGGAGGACTTCGAGGAGCTTGCGGACGTCCTCGAAATGGAGGCCGGTGGTGGGCTCGTCGAGGATGTAGAGGGTGCTGCCGGTGGCGCGGCGGCTGAGCTCCTTGGCGAGCTTGACCCGCTGCGCCTCGCCGCCGCTCAAGGTGGTCGCCTGCTGGCCGACCTTGACGTAGCCCAGGCCCACTTCCTGCAGCATCGCCATCTTGTCACGGATGCCGGGGACGGCCCTGAAGAACTCGACCGCGTCCTCGACCGTCATGTCGAGCACGTCGGCGATGCTCTTGCCCTTGAACTTCACCTCGAGCGTTTCGCGGTTGTAGCGCTGGCCGTGGCAGACGTCGCAGGTGACGTAGACGTCGGGGAGGAAGTGCATCTCGATCTTGAGGAGGCCGTCGCCGGTGCACGCCTCGCAGCGGCCGCCCTTGACGTTGAACGAGAAGCGCCCTGGCTTGTAGCCGCGCTCCTGGCTTTCGGGGAGGCCGGCGAACCAGTCGCGGATCTGGGTGAAGGCGCCGGTGTAGGTGGCCGGGTTGGAGCGCGGGGTGCGGCCGATCGGCGACTGGTCGATGTCGATGACCTTGTCGAGCTGGTCGAGGCCGGTGACCTTGTCGTGCTTGCCCGCGAGGATGCGGGCGCCGTTCAGGTGGCGCGCGGCGGCGGCGTAGAGGGTGTCGATGGTGAAGCTCGACTTGCCCGAGCCCGAGACCCCGGTCACGCAGGTGAAGGTGCCGAGGGGAATCGAGGCGGTGACGCCCTGCAGGTTGTTGGCCTGGGCGTTGTGGACGGTGAGCTTCTTGCCGTTGCCCTTGCGGCGCTTGGGCGGAAGCGGAATGGCGCGGCGGCCGGAGAGATAGTCGGCGGTGAGGCTGCCTTCAGTGGTCAGCAGGCCGGCGAGGTCGCCCGAATAGATGACGTCGCCGCCGCGCACGCCCGCGCCGGGGCCCATGTCGATGACATGGTCGGCGGTGCGGATGGCGTCCTCGTCATGCTCGACCACCAGCACGGTGTTGCCGAGGGATTTCAGGCGCTGGAGGGTCTCGAGCAGGCGGTCGTTGTCCTTCTGGTGAAGGCCGATCGAGGGCTCGTCGAGGACGTAGAGGACGCCGGACAGGCCGGAGCCGATCTGGGAGGCGAGGCGGATGCGCTGGCTCTCGCCGCCCGACAGGGTGCCGCTGGTCCGGTCGAGGTGGAGATAGTCGAGCCCGACATTGTGGAGGAAGCCGAGGCGCTCGTTGATCTCCTTGAGGATGGCGCGAGCGATTTCCTGCTGCTGCGGCGTGAGCTTCGGTTCGAGGCTGCCGAACCAGGCGTGGGCGTCGGCGACTGAGCGGCGGACGGCTTGGCTGATGTCCTCGCCGGCGATCTTGACGCTCAAGGCTTCGGGCTTGAGGCGGGCGCCGTGGCAGACTTCGCACGGGTGCGAGGCCTGGTAGCGGGACAGCTCCTCCTTCATCCAGGCGCTTTCGGTCTGGAGGAGGCGACGGTTCAAGTTGCCGATAACGCCTTCGAACGGCTTCTTGACCTCATAGCTCTTGCGGCCGTCGATGAACTTCAAGACGACGGGCTTGCCGCCGGTGCCGTGGAGGATGACGTGGCGGTGCTCGTCGGCGAGCTGCTCCCACGGGGTCTGCAGGTCGAAGCCGTAGGCGCGGGCGAGGGAGGCCAGCACCTGCATGTAATAAGGTGAGGGCGGCTGCGACTTGGCCCAGGGCACGACGGCGCCCTTGGCGAGGCTGAGGGCATGATTGGGGACGACCAGATCCTCGTCGAACTCCATCTTCTCACCCAGGCCGTCGCAGCCCGGGCAGGCGCCCTGGGGGGCGTTGAAGGAGAACAGGCGCGGCTCGATCTCGGCGATGGTGAAGCCGCTGACGGGGCAGGCGAACTTTTCCGAGAAGCAAATGCGGCCTGGAGGAGCGTTGCTGGCAAGCACGGCGCGGTCGGCAGCCTTGTGCAGCGCTTCGGCAACGCCGGTATTCTCGGTGCCCGCGGGCTCGGCCGGCGGGTCGGCGGGATCGAGGAAGGCGAGGCCTTCGGCGAGCTTGAGCGCGGTTTCGAAGCTGTCGGCGAGGCGGGTCTGAATGCCATCGCGCACGACGATGCGGTCGACCACTACCTCAAGATCATGCTTGTACTTCTTGTCGAGCGCGGGCGCGTCATCGATGTCGTAGAAGGTGCCGTCGATGCGGACGCGGGTGAAGCCGGCGCGCTGCCACTCGGCGAGCTCTTTCCGATACTCGCCCTTGCGCCCGCGCACGACGGGAGCGAGCAGGTAATGGCGGCTGCCTTCGGGCATGGCCATCACCCGGTCGACCATCTGGCTGACCTGCTGCGCCTCGATCGGCAGGCCGGTGGCGGGGGAGTAAGGAACGCCGACCCGCGCCCACAGCAGGCGCATATAGTCGTAGATCTCGGTCACGGTGGCGACCGTCGAGCGCGGGTTGCGCGAAGTCGTCTTCTGCTCGATCGAAATGGCGGGCGAGAGGCCGTCGATATGCTCGACGTCCGGCTTCTGCATCATCTCGAGGAACTGGCGCGCGTAGGCGGAGAGCGACTCGACGTAGCGCCGCTGCCCTTCGGCATAGATGGTGTCGAACGCGAGGCTCGACTTGCCCGAGCCCGACAGGCCGGTGATCACCGTCAACTGGTCGCGAGGGATGTCGACCGAGACGTTCTTGAGGTTGTGCTCCTTGGCGCCCCGAACGCTGATGTGGGTCAGCATACGGCAAGCCTATGCTTCAGGATATGAGTCAGCATGGAGTGAGTTTGTTCCGTTTTCGTTCTGGAGGCAAGCGCGGGCGCCAGGCGAGGAAACGAGATGGGGATCAGTCGCGGATTGGCAAGGCGGATCGATCCGAACGTCGCAGCGTCCGTTCCGAGGTGTCGCTCTGGGTTACTGTCTCGTCCTCGGTCAGACTTGGTTGATCCAAGATAAACAACTGGAGGTATTAAACTTGATGTCGATTTGAGTTTGGAACATGTTCCCCTCACGAACCGGGGGGAGAGTAACGCGTGCCTATATCAACTCAGCCGGATGGCGCCCTGCGCATTCTGGGAAGCAATGTCGTCTCTGACACGGCCTTCTCGCCAGATGGGACTTACCTTTATACTGCCAGCGGCAGTTCGATCACCGTCTACAGCACCGCAACCGGCAATTTCCTCGCTTCCTGGGGGCTCGGTGGACCCATCGGCGCCATCGATATCTCGGCCGACGGGCGCTACATCGTTGCGCTTGGCACAGCAGCGGTTTCGACGTCGGGAGACCAATGGTCACGCACCGCTGATTACAACGTCTACCGTCTCGATACGGTTACTGGCGCCACGGAAACCTTCGTCAATCACGCCACTGGCTACGATGGCGCCTTCTATGACGTGAGCTATCTTGCAAACGGCACGGTGCTCATGTCCCAGAACTTCCTGGGCTCGGGTTGGGAGCCGCTCACCACCCTTGATTTCAGCACCGGTGTCTTCACGCGGGGCACGGCCACTTACGCGCAAGACGGAACGCTGAACTCCACGCCGGACGACCGCTATGTGGCCTTCTCGCCGCACAACATCTCGGACGCGCCCGTTTACGTCTACACATCGGGGACCGGTGTGACGGCCAGCCATGGCCTGTATGCCGACGATGTTTCCGGTTTCAACAGCGGCGTTCAAGCAATTTCGCCCGACGGAAACCTTGTCTTCGAGGGCGTCGGACTGAACGTCTACAACCGAAGCCTCGTCCGCCAGGTCTCGCTCATCACGCTTTACCCCGAGATCGGCGGGGTTATCGGTGCTGCCTTCAGCAGCGATGGCACGAAGCTTTACCTGCTTCGGCCCGAGGGGACGATCCTGGCGCTGTCGACGGCGGACTGGAGCCTGAGCGGCAGCTACAGCACCAGCGTGACGCTGTCCTCCTACGGATACAGCGGGTACGGCAACGAATTGGCGACCTCGCCCGACGGCCATTACCTTTCGGTGATCGGGGCCTCCGGTGTGCAACTGGTGGATCTCACCAAGATCGTCTCGTCTCCGGGAACCTCGGGCGACGATGTCATCGCCGACGTCACCAGCCCGTTCGTCTACGGCTTCGCCGGGAACGACACGATTTCCGTGACCGGAGTCACGTCGTTCGTGCGGGCGGGATCGGGTAATGATCTCATCAACTTCACCTGGAATGGCGCCGGGTCGGGATATTATTATTCAACCTCACTCATCGACGGTGGGTCAGGTGATGACACGCTGAACCTCAGCGGCGCTCCCGGAGCGCAGATCCAGGTGGCAGCCGGTGGCTTCACCATCACCCTGGGCAGCGGCTATTACGGCAACGTCTATACTGTCACCGGTATCGAGCATCTGCAGCTCGGCAGCG